>CAZPUN010000047.1:0-25921 GCA_964589775.1 uncultured archaeon | reverse complement strand
AAATATACAAAAAGAGATGTTGAATTAATATATAACTTATTAAAAAGAATAGGAGTCTACTAAATTCGTGTCGGGCAAAAAACAAAAAGTAATATTCGATCCATTGCATGGGAATATACTCGTAAAAAATGAGTATTTAAGTATCGTTGATCATCCTGTATTTCAGAGATTACATTATATTAGTCAATTAGGTCCTGCTTTTTATGTATATCCCGGCGCAACGCACACGCGTTTTTCGCACTCTCTTGGTGTTTTTTATATTATTAAGAAGTTAATATCAAGTGTTAAGAATCAGCGTTCGTGGTGTAATTCGCATGATCTTATAGATGTGGATGCGTTATTTTCTGATAATGCTGTTGCATTATTGAAAACTGCTGCTTTGCTTCATGATATTGGGCATTTTCCCTTTTCGCACACACTTGAAGGTGCTTTTGGCATTAGTCATGAAAAAGTTTCCAAGGAGATTATCACAAGAGTTCTCGCAGATAGAATTGAACAACTATCAATATCACCCAAAGAGGTTGCAAACTTAATTTCGGGTGTTCCAAATAGAACGCATTACAAGTTATTAATATCCTCAACTATTGATGCTGACCGCTTAGATTATTTGCTTCGTGATGCATATTTTACTGGAGTTGGATATGGTAATTTAGAACTTGAGCGTCTATTATCAACAATTTCAATATCTCCTGATGGTGAATATTATATATTTCCTGAGAAATCTTTACATGCTGTAGAAAATTACATTCTTGGGCGCTACTATATGTATCAAACTATCTATAATCATAGTGTAGTTAATAGTTTTGAAGTGATGCTGTCTCGCATTGCACGAAGACTCCTTAATGAAGGTCATATTCCCAAGTGGAATGAATTAAAAGATAACTTGGATAATAATTTATGGTATTCTTTTGATGATATTTATATTATTAATGCAATGCGTAATTACCTTAAGGATGGTAATAATAAAAATACTAAACTTGTAATTCATGATTATTTCAATAGGCGTCCATTTAAAAAAATCTATGAAATATCCTCCATAACTAAAAGTGAAAATATTAAGGTTCTTTTAGAAATAAAGGAGAATCCTGATTTATTAAATGAGATATCTGATAGATCCGGTGTTCCTACTGACTTTTTTGCGTTTGTATCCACAAAAAATAGTATTTTCAAATCGGATCGAATTGACATAATGTTTTGTTTAAAAGGCAATGAATCACCTGTACCAATTTTAGAAGTTCCAAGATCCATATTTTATCTTCTCCGTTCTGAACAAAATCGAATGACTGAAACTTTATGGCGTATTTATGTGAAGCAGGGCAAAAAAGATGGTATCTCATACGGAGATTTGGTAAAAAGAGTATTAGAAAAAGAATTTAATATTAAATTATAGTTATCCTTTTGATTCTAAGAATTGTTTGTACATGTTTATTAATTCCTCTGGTGTTGTTGCTTCTTCGGGCGATTTATCATCTCTCCAACTTATAAATCTAGGAAATCTTATGGCAAGTCCAGCATCCTGTGAAATTTTTCCTTTGCAACATGTATGAATTGGGCTTAATGTGATTTCATCACCTAAGACTTCAATTACATATTTTGGCTGGAACCAAATATCTGCATCAATTTCAGAAACAACTCGTGGATGCTTATGCTCTAATGTAATAGGTTCTAATCGTTGTTTTAGTACCTCCAAATCATCCTCTGTGAAGCCACTTCCCAATTTACATACTGTTTGAAATGTATCAGTATCTGGATCATATGCAGCGGCTAATATTGTACCATATACTCCAGCTCTTTTTCCACGGCCATAAAATGCACCAACAATCACTAAATCTACTGAATCTGTAAGGCCTTCTTGATAACTTTTCTTTAATTTTACCCATAGCCAACTTCTTGCGCCTGCTTGATATATAGCGTTTTCAGACATGCTTTTTGCCATTATTCCTTCGCATCCTTCTGCTATTGCATCATCAAAGAAATCCAGTAATTCCTCTGGAGTATGTATTTCTTTTCCTGTTGTAAGAGTGATTTCTGAAGATTCGTCGATTATTTTAGATAATTTATTTCGTCGTTCTGTAAATGCTTTTAATGTATAATCCATACCATCAACATATAAAACATCAAATGTGAATAGTTTTACAGGCAGTTCTTTTACTTTTTCAGATATATCATATTTACGTTTTCGTTGCATTAATTCTTGGAACGGTTTCATCTTGCCCGTTGAGAGATCAATTGCCACACATTCGCCTTCAATAATTGCTTGTTTTGCCTTTACATATTTTCTAATATATTCACATACATCCGGATACTGTTCAGAGATCTGTTCTTGTCTTCTAGAATAAAGAACTACTGTTTCTCCATCTTTATGAGCTTGTATTCGTTCTCCATCATATTTGTATTCCGCAAAACACTTTCCCCCCATTTTTTCCAAAATTTCTTTGGCATTTGGTAATCTTTGTGCTGCCATCATACGTATAGGGCGGCCCACAATGATCTTAATATTCTTAATAGCATTCAGTCCTTTTGTGGCTATTAACTCTGCAACTTCTCCTAAATCACTGGTTAAATTATAAGCACGTTCAAGAAACTCTCTATTTGCTTTATCTCCTGTGAATGCAAGTGCTAGAGCATCTAGGATTGTCATGTCTGCGATTCCTAATCGCATCTCACCAGTCACTGTTCTTAAAATATAACGAGCTTCCAATGGTGATGCATCAGATATTAAACCTGCAAGGATCTTAATCTTTCGTTTGTTACTTCCTTCTCCTGTAGTCTTTGCAATTTTATCTAATTTTGAATATACATCAATTACTTTCAATGGTTCTTGTTCAAAAATAGTCATCTGAGATTTGTTCTTTACTAATTCCTCTGCTACGATTCCAATATCCCCAATTTTATTCAAGGCTTTTTGCACTTTATCTGTTTCGATTCCTACAGCTTGTGCTATGGCTTGTATTGCAGTTCGTTCTGCAAGGCCTAATTCTGGTTCATTTTTCCAATCTGGGTGAAGTTTTCCTTGTGTTAAATAAATTATCTGGCGAATTTCTTCTGCATCTGCAGATTTTAGCATGTCCGTTAAAATATCAGTCATTTCGAGCCGTTTTGTTGTGCTTTCTAATTTTGCGTAATACTCTGCCAGATCTTTATATAACATGGTTGATTCCTTCTTCGTTTTGTGATTACTGTTACGCTAATTAACCTACTTAAAGTTTTTAATACATATGTGATACACAATAACTTGGTTGCAATGAAGCCAATTAATTATAAAAAAATCGATAATGAACTATATGCACCGAATCTTGAATATTCAATTAGTACTATTATGCCTACATCTCTTGAAGCAATTGATTGCTCTTGTCAGAGACATTCATTAACGTCTTCAGCTTATGCAAAGATTCTTGATGAAAATAACTTCATGAATGTTCATAATGTCGTTATTATAATAATTGATAGCTTAGGTCTTAATCAAATAATGAATCATAAATTTGGAAAATTATTTGAAAATGTAAATGGGCTCGAACTTTCTTCCGTTTTTCCAACTGTAACGTCTGCTGCGGTTTCCAGTATTATGATGGGCTTATTTCCCTATCAACACGGATTATTGGGGCATAAAATATACATTCCCGAATTAAATGATATTGTTGATCTATTAAAAATGACAACATTATCTGATAATAGATTTATTTTTGAATTTATAGAGCCCACAGATTTGATATGGCAAAAAGCTATTTCAGATCTTGAAAAAGATATACTTCTAGTTGATATTGCAGAGCAAAGTATTGCAGGTCACGGTTTATCTTATGCATTTCAAAACCTTCGGCATACCTTCGGATATTATGGATTTGCTGATGGATTGGCAATGACTAAGTATTTCCTTAAAAATTTCAAGCAGAGAAAAATTATTACGCTTTATAATGGTGTATTAGATCATATCGCGCATGGATATGGACCATTTTCTCCTGAATTCATTGATAGTATGGATGTCGTATTATTCCTATTGAAACAATTCTTAAATCGTATTTCTTCAGAAATTTTGAAGGACACCTCTTTTGTTATTACTGCTGACCATGGTCAAACATTTTTATCTCATAAGCTCGTAATCAAGAAAAGAGATGCTGAAAGGATCATTCCGTACTTAAACAAGATGCCCGGTAGGTCCGGACGTGTAATTCACTTTTATGCCTCAGAAGATAATATGGGAATTGTTCGTGATTGGCTGAATGAAACCTATGGGGCGAATGCAGTAATTCTATCATTCGATGAATGCGTTGCGAACAATCTAATTTCTTGTGATTCTACAAATTGTAGGAAAATACGGGAGCGTTTAGGTGATCTTTTAGTCATTTTGAAGGATAATGTGGTATCTGTTTTCGAACGGAAAATCGAAGAGGAACGCTTATTTGAGCGCGAGATTGTTGGAAGTCATGGTTCATTATCCCTGAATGAATTACGTGTTCCCTTTATTGCAATAAATGGTTATGAATTGTTAAAAATAATAAATAATTTAAGTATTTGAAAATGAGAATCTATATTTTTTTGTTTTAAATCGTTATTTTTCATAAATCTGTATCTTTTGAATTTATTTTTGATTATTTCCTAAAGCTTTTTAACTGATTTTGAACTGGCTAAATACGTCAGCTTCATAGAAGTGATTGCAATGTATGAGATCGTAGAGAAACGCGCTTTAACTACTGAAAGCGATGATGTATGGATAAAAGCTCCCGAGATTGCCAAAAAAGGGAAACCCGGTCAGTTTGTTATTCTACGTCTTCATGAAAAAGGTGAACGTATTCCATTAACATTGGCTGGTACAGACCCTGAGAAGGGGCTTATTCGTCTAATATTTCAAAAAGTTGGAAAGACAACAAAAGAATTTGGAACATATAAAGTCGGCGATAAACTGGCTGACCTTGTAGGACCCTTGGGTCATCCTACTGAATTGGAGAATTTTGGTAATGTTGTTGTCATTGGTGGTGGTCTGGGTATTGCAATTGCATATCCCGTAGCGAAAGGATTTCATGACCATGGTAATAATGTAATTTCAATTATTGGCGCAAGAACCAAGGACCTACTAATTCTAGAAGATGAAATGCGTGCAATAAGCAGTGAATTACATATAACTACTGATGATGGTAGTTATGGAACGAAAGGATTTGTAACGACTGTCCTACAAAAACTAATAGATGAGGGCCGAAAGATTGACCGCGTATTTGCTGTAGGACCCGTTGTCATGATGAAGGCAGTTGCAAATGTAACAAAGCCTGCAGGAATTAAGACAATTGTTTCATTAAACCCAATTATGGTTGATGGAACTGGAATGTGTGGCGCCTGCAGAGTCACTGTTGGCGGTAAAGTAAAGCTGGCATGTGTTGATGGTCCTGAATTTGATGCTCATGAAGTTGATTTTAATGAACTAACTCAGAGATTAGGTATGTATAAAGAAGAAGAAAAGGTATCTCTTGAACGATTTCAAGAGAGCCATGCAGGAGGTCATTAAAAATGCCGAGAATTAAACCTAAGAGAGTTCCAATGCCTGAGCAGCCTCCTGAAGAGCGAATTCACAACTTTAATGAGGTAGCTCTTGGCTTCACTCCCGAATTAGCAATGGCGGAAGCTGAAAGATGTCTCAGTTGTCCTACTGCACCTTGTGTAAAAGGTTGTCCTGTAGAAGTTCCAATTATGGAATTCATTAAACTTGTAAAAGAAGGTAAATTCTTAGAAGCAGCGCTTAAGATCAAGGAAAAGAATAGCCTTCCTGCAATTACCGGTCGTGTATGTCCTCAAGAGGAACAATGTGAGGCAAAATGTGTTCTCTCACATAAGTTTGAACCTGTTGCAATTGGTCGTCTTGAACGATTTGTTGCAGATTATGCTCGACAGGTCGGAGAACCCGAACCTGAGCTTGCACCTAAGACTGGAAAGCGTGTTGCAATTGTTGGTTCTGGTCCCGCCGGTCTTACTTGTGCTAGCGATCTAGCAAAGCTTGGTCATGATGTTGTAATTTTTGAAGCATTACACAAGCCTGGCGGTGTTCTTACATATGGTATTCCTGAATTCAGGTTACCAAAAGAAATTGTTCGTGTTGAGATTGAATATGTTAAGAAATTAGGCGTTGAAATTAAAACAAATCATGTTATTGGTGCTCTTGATACCGTTGATGAACTATTGGAAAATGGATTTGATGCGGTCTTTATAGGTTCTGGTGCAGGTGCTCCTAGATTCTTACGGATACCCGGTATCAACTTATTAAATGTATACTCTGCAAATGAATTTCTAACAAGAGTTAACCTAATGAAGGCATACAAATTCCCAGAATATGACACTCCAATAAAAGTTGGAAAGAAGGTTGCAGTACTTGGCGCCGGAAACGTAGCTATGGATGCCGCAAGAACTGCATTACGACTCGGTGCAAAAGAGGTCCACATAATCTATCGCCGATCACGCAAGGAAATGCCTGCACGTCTTGAAGAGATTGAGCATGCTGAAGACGAAGGTATTATTTTTGATTTCCTTGTAAATCCAACTAAGATTATTGGCGATGAGAAGGGTTGGGTAAAAGGACTTGAACTAATTAAGATGCGGTTGGGTGAGCCAGACGATTCTGGACGAAGACGCCCAATACCCATTGAAGGTTCCGAATTCTTCTTCGAATGTGACCAAGTCATTATTGCAATTGGAAATGATCCTAATCCAATTATTCCAAATACAACTCCTGGTCTTACAACTACACGTTGGGGTACAATCCTTACTGATTTGAAGACTGGTCGTACAACGAAGAAGGGTGTATTCGCGGGTGGAGATGTAGCTACTGGAGCTGCAACTGTTATTGCCGCTATGGGTGCCGGTAAAATTGCGGCTAGACACATTCATGAATACATAATGGGCGACAAGAAAGAATGGGTTGGTCCTCAGGAATAACCCCCATATTTTCTTCTTTTTTTGTAAAAAGTAATACAATATTTTTTAAAATCGAAAAGAATATATTTAAGTAACAACTATCTTTTCATAATTTGAATTTATTTTGAGGTTTAGAAAAATGTCAGACAGCATCAATGTTGATGAACTTCGAATTACTGAGCTAAATAGTGAGTACATAGGTGTTTCAAGACGATTGTTAATGGAAAATGCAGGGCGTTCTATTTCTGAAATTATTAGCAAGCGCTTTGATATAAAAGGTCGGAAAGTAATAATTTTTTCTGGACTCGGTGGTAATGGTGGTGATGGATTAGTTTCAGGAAGATATCTTTATACAAAAGGCGCAAATGTAGAAATTTATTTAATTGGTCGTCCTGAAAACATTTCATCGCCTGATACTAAAGCGAATTGGGAAGTTCTTAAATTCATACGTGGAATTAAGAAAACCGTAATTAAAGATTCGTTATATATTGATCCGCAAAATTTCCATACAGATGATGACACCATTATAATTGATGCTGTTTTAGGCGTTGGTGTTAGAGGTAAGCTCCGCGAACCGATTTTATCTGTTGTAAAATTAATTAATTCGTTAAAAGGGCATAAAATTTCTATTGATGTACCCACTGGTATCGATTCAGATACTGGAGAAATTTTGGGCGAGTGTGTAAAGCCTGAATTGACAATTACCCTATACAAAAAGAAAATCGGATTGGATAAGAATCCTGATGTTGCTGGTGAAATTGAGATTGGTTGTATTGGAATAAACCCTGATGTTGAATATACCGTTGGTCCAGGAGATTTATTTGTAGTATCCCGACCACGTAATTTATGGTCTCATAAAGGCGATAATGGTCGGGTTCAAGTAATTGCTGGTAGTAAATATTATTTCGGTGCTCCAGCACTTGTTGGATTGGCAACTTTACGCACTGGCGTAGATCTTGTAAAAATTTGGACTTCCGAATTTGCTATTTCTACAGTTGCATCATTTAATCCAAGCTTGATTGTTCTCAGTTATGACGGACCACATTTAAGAAGTGATCATGTAGATCGTGTATTAATCTCAGGTAGCGAGAATACTGCTGTTGCTATAGGTCCTGGACTTGGTTTGGCAGACCAGACTAGAATTGCCGTTCGTCGGATTATTTCTGAACTTGATCGTCGTGGAATTCCTACCGTAGTTGATGCAGATGCAATAAAAGCTATTGCGCATTCTGGATTCAAATCCTCCACTGGGAAATTTGTATTTACTCCACATCTTTCAGAATTTGCTACATTATTTGAAATTCCTACAGACCGAATAAAGACGCTGGATGATCGGATTAAATATGCTGTTGAAGCTGCAAAGAAGTTCAATGTAGTAATTCTTCTAAAAGGCCACATTGATGTTATTGCGTCTCCTGATGGACGATATAAACTGAATTATTCTGGGACTCCTGCAATGACTGTTGGTGGGACCGGTGATGTACTTACCGGAATAACTGCAGCATTTTTGACAAAAGGCGTATCGCCGTTTGTCGCCGCATGTGCTGCGGCATTCATAGCTGGAAAAGCGGGAGAGTTTGCTGTTGCCGAATTAGGCGAACAAATCCTGCCTACTGATGTTATTGATATGATTCCTTACGCATTAAGATATGATTATCTCAAAAACTCATTTTAATCTAATTTTTTCATTTTATTTATGAAGTCGCGAGCGAATTCTTTTATTGTTCTATTAATCTCAACAATTACTACGCCTTCATGCGGCTGTCCATATAATATTACGTCTCCTATTTCAGATAACATAATTGCAGGTAATACCAACAAGTCCTCTTCCCCTTGGACTTCAAGTGCCATATTTCCCATTTTTAAGCAATAGTCTAATGCAGCCCATGTTTCTTTTAGAATCATACCTGCTGGATTGTATGTTATCATAATGTCTTTAAAATTAATTTTCAGATTATATTTTTCTCTTTTTGTTTTATAATCATAAACTGCAAGATACGGTTGAAATTGTTCTTCCATTAGTCTCTGTGTGACTACATCACCTATTGCAATCACTCTATTATATTCCTTTATTTTGTTAATTACTTTTCTAATTACTTTCAGTTCATCATTACCTTTAATTAAATTACCTAAAGGTGGTTTTAATGCACTTCGAAGTTCATATTGTAAAAATCTTGAATCTTCCTTATAGCATCCTGTCAGATCTCTACCCATTCTATCAACATTTCCGTTTCTGATTTCCACTGAGCTGATTGGTAATCCATTACTGCTTTTCTCTAATTTTATAATTTGTGGATTCAAATTCGGGTTTACAAAATCTTTTTTATCTTCTAAAATCAGGAGATTGTCTTCATTTACATTATACGTTTCGACTATTATTATATTCTTAGTAAATGCATTTAACGAATTCGTACGAATTTCAATTTCTTGTATTTTTGGTGGTTTTTCATATCCTTTGACTACATACAATTCCAAAAAACCATTATTCTGTGCATATTCTATTGCTTTAATATGACTTATGTTAAATCGATCAAAGTCATCGATTAGTTTCATTGTTATCACTCATAATTTACATACTTGTTCTATTCCACAATTAGATACATCAATTCGTTGGTTTTATTCATAAATTTAAAGTTCATTAGAATAAATTGTGATATACATAATATTTTTTATATGTTTTGTCTGAAGAGTAATCAAAAAGATTAGGTTTAGAGTTGAAAATGAAGGTCCTTGCGGTAGGTGACGTACATTCCCCTAGATATTTGGAATTATTTATAGAATCCTTAAAAAATAAGCCCTTGCCCGACCTGTTTCTATTTGCGGGTGATATGGTGCTTCAAGGGCGTGTTGAAGGTTATGGGGAAGTATTAAATGCAATCGAAAATGAATTCGGAACAATTCCACCTATTGTAGCCTGCTTTGGAAATGAAGAATATTTTGAATCTAGATCCAAAATTGTTGAGCAATACGGAGAGCATATTATATTTTTAGATGATACTTCTACAACTTTAAATATTAATGGTAAAGTGATCGGAATTGTAGGGACCCAAGGAAGTTTAGATGAGCCCACATCATGGCAATTGCGAAATGTTCCTGCAATTCGAGAATTATATGCTAATCGAATTATTGTTGTTGAAGAAATGTTAAAACGCTTGAAACATGTTGGAGCGGACCTTACAATTCTTCTAATGCACTATGCACCTACAACTTTGACATGTGTTGGGGCTAAGCCTTCTATATACCGATGGATTAGTAGTAAGAAATTTTACCGAGCTATTGTGCATGCAAAGCCTGATGCAGTAATTCATGCGCATGTGCACGAGTCAAAGGTATTTTATGCTGAAATCAATAATACTCCAATATGGAATGTTGCGCTTCCCGCAACAAAAACTGTTACAGAAATTGAATTATAGAGGGATCCTTTTGAAAGTCAGTGAAGTTTCATGTCCTGTATGTGGTTATAAACCAATAATTATGACACAGCAATTATACAGTGTACCATTCTTTAATGAGATTGCTATGTTTCATATGGAGTGCCCCAAGTGTCACTTTTCACATAATGATGTTTTTGCAGTTGAACAGCAACCTCCCGCACGTTGGACGTTAAAAGTAAAAACAATATCCGATTTATCTATTCGTGTTATTCGTTCCAGCAGTGGAACATTTACAATCCCTGAGTTTGGAATAAAGGTTGAACCCGGGCCTGCAGCAGATTCATTCATCAGTAATGTTGAGGGCGTTTTGTACAGAATTATGCCTGCTGTTGAAATGGCAATAAAATTTGCAGAAACTGATGAGGCGGTTATGAGAGGTAGAACAGTATTAAAAATGATCCATGAAGCAATTGAAGGTAAATTGGAATTCACATTAATTATGGAAGACCCAAACGGAATAAGTTCTATTTTACCTGATGATCTATCAAAAGTGAAATATGAAGTTTTAACTCCTGAAGAAGCTTCAAAATTAAAGGGGAGCGTAATTATATTTGATGATTTAAAAATAGAAAAAGAGGAAAGTTAAGTTGTTTTTGAGGATTCAAAGAATTCAATCAACCTATCTCCCAAGTCGCTATCAATCGTTCTTCTAGCGACTAAAGCTTTAATTCCCTCTTTTATATTATTTAATCCATCATCATTTAGCATATTGTAGCTTTTCATTGCTGACTCAATTATATTGCGCAAAGATGAGTCATTTAGATATTCCGAAATCATTTCTTTTAACTTACATTTTTCAAAATCTATTAGTTTTAACGGTTGTTTTACTTGTTCTGGAATGATCGCTGGTGTTGCAAGTTCAATTTTATTTGTGCTCTTATATTTTCCACCATATGTTATTATTTGTACCTTTGAAATTGGTACCGTAATACCAAATTCATTTTGATTGATAGAATATTCATATATTTCAGTTAGTTTGCTTCGTATGTTGTTATATGCATTTTGTATATTTTCAGTCGTTTCCGCAAAAATCTTAGCAATTTCATCGCGTTCATCTAGTAATCTATTTAGAGTTTCTTGGACTTGCAAGTCATATTCAACGCGTCTGTGTTTCTGTTGTATGATTTGTTCCTTCAATGCCTCGTCAATTCGTGAAATTTCCGCTTCATACTCTTCGATAATTTTATCATTCTTTTCATAGAGTTCTCTTACAAATTTCTCAAGTCTTTCAATTATCTCTTGGGATCCTTTTTCTTTCTCTGTAACTTCTGATACCATTTTCTCAAATGTTTTCTTTCCTGCTTTGAAATTGTCCATTTGGTCTGTGATTTCGCCTCTGTATTGTCTTACTAAATCTGCAATATTTGTATAAAATTGTTCTAGCTCAAATATCGCTTTGGCAAGTTCCGTATTCAACTTCTTTAGTTCGGCTTCCTTTTTATTTTTAAGTTCATATTTTCGATCTGATGCTTTTTGTTCTAATCTTTGTATTTCCATCTCAATGGTTTCTTCCAGTGATTGTGCTTGTCTTCCCATTTTGGATTTTTCTGTGTTTATTAGATTATCTACAACTTTTAGAATATCTTCAACTTTTGATTTTAGCATTGAATTTAATTCATCGATATTCTTTGATTGAGTTTCCAAATCTTTTACAAGCTTTTGCATACTGGAACTTGTATCTAGAGCTGCATCTGATGTGAAATTAATTTTTATTTCATTATCAAATTTTCCCGGTTCTAACTCCTTCAAGATACCTCGCATTTTCGGAATGATGTCTGGCATTACAAGACCTTTAATTTCAATTGTTTCTGATTGTGATTTTTCAAAGGTAGTTTTCACCTGTTTCAGAATTTCTATTACATTATCACGGTTCATCGAAGCGATTGTGTTTTTAATATTTTGGAGCCCTTTATATACTGGAATCTCAAAACTAACTACGTGTTTATCAAAACCACTTACTAATATGGATTCATTGCTACTCCATTGTACTATGTAATATGGAAATGCAATCCTTGCAAAGACTTCCAGTACTGCATCTGCAGGTCTCCGAGATTTCATATGCAATAATGCGATAGCATCCTGTATTGCTCGTTCATCTGGGATAACTTCAGTTCCTCCAGGATTAATCTGTCTGTATAAATATTCGATATTATATGTCTTAACCAAATTTAACCCCTCGTCTTATTTGTTGTTTCATTAAATTTCATTGAATTTGTATACAAACAAAAATAAAAATGATTGGGATTTTATTTAAACTGCTCTGATATTGCTTTTGCAATATCCATAACAAGTTCTGGATGCTCTACTGCGAATGACCTTGTGTATATCGTATTTGTAGTTACTATTAATTCTTCAGCTTTTTCAATTAATTTTCTTAAAAGTTCTTCACGCTTGTCAAGTAAGGGTAACACATGTGTAACTGCGAGCCCAACCTTTTTTGCGCCTTCATCAATAAGTCTTTTCTTCGCTTTTATTAAAGTACTGCCACTTTTGGTGAAATCATCGATCACGATAATGTTTTTACCTTTAACATCAAAATCTCCTGAAACTTCAACCGTGAATGAATCTGTTCTACTCTTGCTAAATGATTCCACTCCAAATCGTGCTTGAGCGCCTTCATCTGGTCCTACAACCATATATTCATCGAAATCAAATACTTTGGCAGCAAATTTGATTAAATGTTCAGATAATGAAAGTACATTCAGTTTTTGTTTATTTATCGCATCAGAAACCCAATCAATGTCTAATGGATAGTGTGGATCAATTGCATGCACTTTATCTGCTCGTGTTAACGTGAGGTCCAATGCCAATCGCCCAGAAATTACTTCTCCTGTTTTGAATGCTTTATCTTGGATCGCATATGGAAAGAATGTATACAAAACGTCGATTGATTTTACAGGACTTAATGGTGTAGCTTTATATTTTTTATGTCCAATTTCTTCAACTTCAACGGGGTTTCTTAAAAGGTCTGCAAGTTGCAATGTCTCGATCAATCTATCCGAAGTTGTGAAGAATTCTTTCTCTGCTTCGCTTGAACATGTTCCATTTTGTATTAGTAATACATTTTGATTTTGTAATTCTTGGATATTTGCGATTCGAGAATATATGTCTGTGTTTGGGAAAATTCTTTTTGAATCATAGTTCATTTCTGAGGTATATGTTTTATATCCCATTTTTTCAAAAGAATCTTTCAAGTGTATTGCGCCACTAGCCAAAACAATATGGGTATTCATTATTTGCACCTGCTCATTAGTTTTATTGGAAACAATTTTATACGTGTTCAAATATTTTGTATTGATATAAATAATATGGAAGTACAGTATATGATACTACCCATCATAATTATCAAATCCTTGATTAGGAATATCGAACGGTCTCGGACTACTGTACTTCATATTGCTTTATGTATTTCAGTAATTGTTGCATCATTCTCTCTAATAAATGGATATGAAGTTTCATTTACTTACGCAACAAAAAGTTATGCGACAACAAATACTATTCTGATTACCAACTCAACTATTGGTGCGCCGATAGATGTAGAGCAAATATCAATCATTAATACATATGATGTGCTTTGTTCATATCAGATCGTCGGAAAGATGAATGTATCTTCAGATCATTTTGTTAAGCACAATATTACATTTTATGGTGCAAATATTTCTACATTTCTTAAAATTCACGAATTTCGGATTATTGATGGGACATACAATTTAACGAGTGAAACAATTTTTGTTGGGGCTCAGTTTGCTTATTTGAACTCGATTAAAGTTGGAACGAATTTAACAATATCCACCCGATTTTTCGAATGGAATGTATCTGTAGTTGGTATTCTGAATTTTGATAGTCCTTTGGATTTTAGTATTTTTCTTAATGAGCCTCTCGGGCGTGTTATGCTGCGATTGCCTCAAAATTACTATAATCAAATTGAGGTTCGTCTATTTAAAAATGAGGATTTACCAAAAATTCTCTCAGGTTTACAGTCCATTCACGGTATATCAATCTTTAAAGAGCGTGCACTATCTCAAGTAATCTTAGATGCGGTACGACAAATTTCCATATCCTTGTGGGCCATGGCTATTATTCTTTTTATAATTACCTTGTCTTTGATCTATCAGGCTGGAAATCATCTCATAAAGTCTGCAAAATATGAAATTGGATTATTAATCTCAATGGGCACTTCAAGAGTCTATTTGTTCTTTCTATTGTTAATTCAAATTATTGGAATTGGTATGATCGCAAGCGGAATTGGAGTTTCAATTGGAATTGTTATTTCAAATATCATGTCATATGTTTCTTCCTTATTTGGTGAGCAACTGTATGCTCCATCGTTACCAACTTTTGGATTAGTTGGTGAAATAATTCTTGCATCATTTTTATTCACTTTAATCGGTGGAATTATCCCCATCATTCAATTAATGAGAACAACGCCAGGAGAGTTGTTACAATAATGAATCAACCTAAACTTGTTTCACAAAAAGCGATCGCAACATTCTTCTTGAGCATATTTTTATCTAGTATGATCTTTGCTTCGTCAGGAACATTCATTACATCATTTTATAATGGTACAATTCAATACTTGGGAAACTCTGAAGATACTCTAATTATATCAAGTAACGTATCTGCAACAATTGCAACATCACACGTTCCCTACTGGTTAATAACTCCGATTTCTCGTATTCATGGTGTAATAAGTGTGAGCCCTGAAACTATTGCCGCTTGCAGTTCTGGTGGCTTTTCGTTTTTTGTTCGCGGTATCGTACCTTCTGAGTTTTTTAAAAATGAACAATTGACATTTATCCACGGTCGTCCTCTTAATAACAATGAATCATTTTCAATTATTCTTGGTTATCGGTTGGCAAATCGCTTACATAAGACTATTGGCGATGACATCTTTTTGTTCAGTGCTCTTGTAAATGATTATACGCGTGTGAGAATTGTGGGGATTTACAGATCTGATTCTCTTCTTGATGATGAAGGATTAATTTCACTCTCAATAGGTGCCATGCTTTCAGATACATATCCTGGTTATGTAAATTTAATACGCATAAAATATGATTCATCATTAGTTTCAAAACAACAACTTATAGATGCACTCTATTTACGTCGTGTATTAACCCTTCACATAGTCAATGAGAGCAGTAATGTTGTAGATGCAAGAATTTCATTATTACGTTATGATTTTTCTTTGGTGAATTTCAAACTTACAAATTCAACAGGATATGCGGTTTTTTCTGGACTACTATTGAATTACTATTTTATTATGGTGGAATATCAAGGTAATTTCTTTATTTACAATATAACCCTAATAGGTAATCAAAATTTGAAGTTAAATATTGGGCGAAATAAAACAATTTCTAATTATCAAATTAGAATTTCTACATTATCTGATGGAATTCCTATTACAGGAACAAAGTTGTTTATCATTGATGCATATACCCATAAAGAACTCTATCATAATTATAGTTCAAATAGCACTTTGAATTTGCATCTCAATTCGAATGATTTATTGATTTATGCTGTCGATGGTCTTTGTGTAAAAGAGATTCATGTTAGTAGTTCAATATCTTATCTAGATATAGATTTTCATAGATCATCATCTATGTATTATAAGATACCTGCAGAATTCATTTCTTATGAGCCTACAAAATTAAAAATTGATGCGCCCACAAGCTTAATTCGTTCAAGCTTAGGACAATTAATTGGTATTACTGAAAATATGCTGTGGGCCATTCTCTTAATTGTTGCTTTACTATCTCTGTTTTTGATCCGTGTCATTACAAACACATTCTTCTCCGAAGTCCGACGAAATATATCGGTAATTCGCATGTTGGGTGCAAAATTCACACAGTCGTTAAGATATATTCTACCGCTTCAAATATCTATAACAACAATATCCTCTATACTAGGATTCATAGTGGGTGTTTTTTCTATAGACATCTTAGTTTCCTTTGATCTGTTGCTAATTGGGGGTCATTCTTATTTTCCTGTGTTTTCTATTGAAATTTTTACTTTTTCTCTTATGATGCCTCTAATATTTTCTTTAATAACATTAATTTGGCAAATACATTTTGTCTACAGTCGACCATTGGCTGATGTATTGCAGGTGCGTGTTAGAGAATTATTAGAAAACCAAATGGAGTCTGAAGTAAATGAATAGGCAGAATTCTATTCTCCTTATCCTAATTTGGATTGGAGGATTACTCCTTAGAATACTCCCAGGGTTACTTTATGGTCATCCATTTGTTCTTGATTCATGGATCCATACTCACAAGGCTGAAGAAATATTAAGAACTGGGGTAATTCAATTTGCTACCGGTGATTATGATTCATATTGGCCAATGGTTGAGATTTATATTGCTGTTCTTGCGATAATTACCCATACCACGCCATATTTTGTAGCAACATATATTTTTCCTGCCACTATATCAATTGTGATTCCTATCTCATTTTTATTATTTAGAAAAATATTGAATGATGACCGTATGGCAATTTATGCATCTTCATTCATAGCATTTGCTGGTCCATATGTATTTCATACCTCCGGAGTTACTAAGGAAACATTAGCGCATCCACTTCTTTTAGCTGGTTTTTACTTCTGGATTCAGATGCATGATGGTCGAGCAAAATTTATCAAGAATTTTATTGGATTCCTTGTAATCTCATTACTAATGCTTCCGACCCATCATATTACATTACTTATGTTTCTTATACCATTACCCATATTTAGCATAATTTCTTTATTTGATGAATCAAATTTGAATAGTAAGATTCGCGTCTTTCTTTACGATATATTTGCATTTGTAGTATTGGGAGTCTTGTTTATTTTATATTATTTTATACTAGGAACTTTTACTGTATTGCCTAAGGATCCATTGTTTGGTAAGAGCATATTAAATGAAAGTTTCATCCTTAATTTTCTTGGATTCTATGGGCTAATGCTTTTTTATGGTATTCATATTCGTGTGAATAAAAAGCCACCCATGTCAATTCGAAATACATTTCCATTGATCTCTGGACTTACATTGGGTGTTCTATCAACTCTTTTATTTATTCAAATATTTCCATTCATTCAGATTGATGTGCATTTTATAATTGATATTCTCCCATTTGCCCTTCTTTTGATTTTCTCAGGTTATGGCTTTTCATATATGAGATCTAATCAAACAAAATTTCAGAAATACCATGGGTTTGATTTTGTAATATCTTTATCCATGAGTTATGTTGCATTTCTGTTATTTGCAATGTTTTCAGGCCGTACATCTTTGAATTTAGTTTTGTTGACACGTGGAACAACATTTCTAATAATTGCATTTGCTATAGTAGCTTCAGCCGGTATTTTTTATTTTTATAGATCTTTCAAAATTAGTAAACGATTACACTATCTTGTTCTGACATTTATGATTGTTCTACCATTATTTAGCGGATATATGTACATCGATGGAACCGTCATGGGTGAAAAGTATTTTGGGGCTGGAAATATTTTCTCGCAGACCGAACTTGAAGGATTCCAATGGATTAATAGTACTATTCCAAAGGATGCCGTAATTGCTTCAGATATGCGTGTGCATTATGTTTTGTCTGGATATTATGGCTATACCGTAAATATAACTGATGCTGAAAACTTTCTAGTTGATGGTGCGTTTTATCTATCATCAGACTATCTTGTAGTGACAAAAGAAATGAAGACCCAAGGGTTCCTATTTGGGGTGGGTCTTCAATGGCAAGAGATTCCACCCGATAGATTTAACTTAATTAATTCACTATTGTGGTTACATTTAGTTTATTCTAATAATGATATTTGGATATATGAGGTAATTCATTAAATCTGAACCCATATTTTTATTGCTTTATCTAATACTGATGTTATTTGAGCTTGTGGGATTCCAGTCTTAGAGGATAATTCTTCGGGTGGGGTTAGTAATAATTCAGCTGCTGAGGTTATGCCTGCCTTAATGAATTTCTCAATATCCGCATCAGATAGCCCTGATTCACGTAGTATTTTCTTTAGTTCTTCCATTACTTCATAATCTGCAGCATCGATAATTGCCTCTATTTTCTTTCTTTGTACTTTCTTGAATCTAGGGATATAATATGGATTCATTCGCAGATCTTGTTCTGAAGGCCATATGATAGCTAAGCCAATTAATAATAAAAATGCCATAACTACAATTGTTTCATACCATGTCAAATATATTGCATGTCCCGTATTTGGGTCAAAGAATAAGGGTCCCAATCCATCTGTAAATATATGATCCCATGTAATTCCTCTTAATTCATAGAATACTGCAATCCAAAATGGTGAGAAGAACATAAAGCAACCTGTAATATATCTAAGCATAATTTTTGACAATTCTCCCTTATATAGCAAATCAGAAATTATTACCGGAGAAAGCAATATAATAATTGAAATTGGTTGCCACATGGGATTCCAGAACCATGGCGCTGAAACATAGTCTAACGTAATTAGATTACCGATATATATAATTCCCGTAATAATAAATCCGAGTGTAATCACTTGCCAATATTTCAAAGTAACACCTCAAATTTTCTTATCTCTGTTATTATTACTATGTTAATGTATTTAAATCCGAGTGGTTTATATATTTTATCTATCTTATTTTCTTTTTTGCATATTTTTTCTTTACATATGACAAGAATTGAAATAAGGTGTGCAAACTAGCAACAAAACATTTTTAAAGTCGCATCATATACATACTTTGAATGATTTTCACAAAAAGAAAATCAAGGAGAAAGAGAGAAAATGCACGCCTATCACAAGAGAGCTCTTGTGCTATTCTTTATTGTAGCGTTCCTAGCTAGCGCAGGAGCGCAAACTGCGGCGGCACAATCCTCTAGTCCTGCATGGGACCCACACGGTCCTTATGTGGACAAGATTATCTACAAAGTTATCACCGGTCAGAGCCAGCAAATTATTGCACTCAAATCTGGCGAAATTGACATGATCGGTGATATGGTAGATCCAAACAATGTGCCGTATCTACAAGAAGATCCTGAAATCGACTTAGCTTATACCTTCCGAAACGGTTATGGATACGTTACTATTAACACTGCAAAGTATCCATTGAACTACACCGTTTTGAGAAGAGCTATTGCATTTGCAGTAGACAAGCAAGCTGTCTCCCAGGAAATCTGGAGTGGTCTATCAGTTCCACTCGACAGCTGTGTACCAAAAGCTAATCCTTATTCTGTTGAAGATGAATTACCATACCACTACTATGAAGCAAATATTGAACTTGCTAACCAAATGCTAGATAATGCAGGATTCACCAGAGTTACTGGTGATACCAGTCCTGATGGTACTGCAATGCCAAATGGTTTCTACAGAAAGACACCAAATGGCACTGTAATTAAGACAATTATTGTTGAAGCAGCACAGTCATCAGACATTGCTATGGGTGTTGCCCAATACATTGCTGATGCTATGCTTAAGATCGGTATTCCTGCAAAGATGCAAGCAACAGACTTCTACGAATACCTCCAGAGACTTCAATACCATGGAGATTATGATATGACCTTCCTTGGTGTTAGCTTTGGAAGCTTCGACGTAGACTGGCTTGCATACGAATTTGCGAGTGATTATGCTGACAAACCATTCTATAACTTCCCGAACTGGAGAAACGCTACCTATGATAGCTACATTCCAATCCTGTTGCACTCAACTAATGCAACTGAAGTTATGAATGCTGCAAAGAAGATGCAGGAAATTTGGGTACATGCATGTCCTGAAATTGTTATGTATGAAAACACCTTAGTTAGTGCATACAGAACTAACAAGTTTGAAGGCTTCATTAATGATGTAAGCCATGGTGCACCTAACTACTGGACCAACATGAAAGTACATCTTAAGAGTACTGGTGGTACTATCCCCACTGGTGGTACATTTATCTGGTCCAACCCCAAGGACATCGATACCTTTAACCCATTCACCACAAACAGTGCATATGCATCAAACGTACTTATGATGCTCTACGACTCATTGATCACCTTAGACTGGAATGGTGAAGACAGACCCTGGTTAGCTGAATCCTGGGAAGCAACCAGTATTAAGAATACAACCAAGTTTACATTCCACTTGATTCACAATGCAACTTGGTCCAATGGAGATCCAATCACTGCAGATGATGTTGTATTCAGTATCAATTATGTAAAGACAACACCTGGTGGTGCTGATCTTGCAAACTTAATCAACATCACTGCTGTTGATGACTACACCGTAGTTGCATACTTCCAGGGAGAATCCTTCTGGTACTTGCACTCCATTGGATTCAAGAGTATCATCCCAAGAATGCTTTGGGAAGGCAAAGCATACAACGAAGTCAACATTGAAGACCCAACCAACTGGGTATATTCAGGTCCATTTACTGTTAACCACTATGTACGTGGTGAATATGTAGAACTTGTATATCGCCCAGGATACTGGTATGGTGTCGAGCACACTGGTGCAGCTCCAGCAGCACCAACTGGTGGCAATATGTTCATTGGTATTGCAGCTATTGGTGCGGCAGCTGTAATTCTAATTGGTGGATACATCTTCTTAAAGAAGCAGTAAAATCTGCTTATCTCTTATTTTTTCTTTTTTTATTGCTTAGTTCAATATTCTTTTATCAAAGCGTTTAAAAATTGAATACTGATGATTATGAGTGATTTTAATATAAATAAAATTTTCATAGTGCTCAGTAAATTTTCGCTAATTCCAATTATTATAAGTGGAATGCTTGTTTTCATCACTTCTGGAAGCTATTTGGTTCCTGAACATCCTTCTGCAATTCCTAGTAATATGAGCCTTACCGAGCTTATTATTACGACACTTTATTCAATAATATTAAGTGGCGTTGTAGTTTTATTTATGTATCTCTTTTTATTGAAGAATAAGAAATCTGAGCATTTAATAATTGCAGCGATAATGTCTCCCATTATATTTATTACAACCGTATTTTTTGGAAATACTTTACTACTAATTTTATTCAAAGGCGCAACGCCAAATCCGTTTCTATATTTAATAATTGCCTTTCTATCAATATATCTTACGGCACTTTCATTTATCTTTATTCTAACGGATATGCTGCCAAATAGTCTTAGAAATATATTTGTAATCGGCTATAGTTCTATTTTTGGTACATTCTTGGGTCTTTCACTTCCAACGATCTCTATGGTATTTATTTTATTGGTGTTAGTTTTTGAAGATTTATTAATGATATCAAAAAAGCCCCATGTCCACAGGAAAAACACTTCATACGATCCATATTCGTATATTCGTTTTGCCCATGATAACTTTTTGATTGGTGCTGGAGACTTCATTGTTTATTCTATAATATCTAGTCATACAATGCTAATTTTTGGTTTATTTGTATGGATTTTAGTCTTTATCTTGCTTTTAGCTGGTCTTCGGCTGAGTTTAGTCTTCTTGTCAGAGGAAAAAACATATGTTCCGGTATTGCCCATTCCTGTAACCCTTTCAATAATTGTATGGCTTATTCTTATCATTACGTAGACAGAAATCTTCAATAATTAATATTTTTTTAAATGGATTTGGTGAATATAATTGGCATTAAGTTCTGAAAAATCTCAAAAGATATTATCCATATTATTTGTAGGCATCGTAGTAGGCTCTCTAATTGGTTATACTTATGCATCGTCGTTGTTCATTGATTCGAGTGTTAGTGTTGCCACACTAAATACGCAATTAGTTGATGTTACTATTTCTGGATTAAACGACACACCAAAAATTACATTCATATTTAATATAACAACAAACTCTTCCGTTTCAATTCCTATCATAGATACACATCGTTTGTTGATTACTCTTAATAACCACCGGTTAGCATATACTGGCTCTATACATACAAAGGACATCAAAATATATCCTCATAAAATTAATCAGCTTAAGGTATCTGAATATGTTACTTCTCCTGATGATATTGCTATTGTTGTAGAAGCAAATTCAACAAATAGCTGGTACTGGCTGTATACATTGGATTTATGGGTTTTACCACCGTATTCTGATAAAGATACTTTAATGCATGTTTATGGTTATTTTGTAGGAGTTACTATGTCATTCTAATATTTTTTTCAAATTTCTTTTTAGAACCTTTATATTGTTTACTGTGACCGGGTCTTTTTGATTTAAAATTGACAGATATAAGCTCACAAAGTCCCAAAACATTATCATACTGAAAATTTCTGAAAATATATCTGGTTTATCATTAGTATATTCGAATACGTTTATTTTTTCCTGTAATATTCCCTTAGTAACATCGACAAGTCTCTTATTCTTTACTGTTGAATACTTACTACTCAATATTATCGCAAGGATCCTTTTGTTTACTTCATCAAAGCCAAAACTTTCTATTTCATTATGGACAAATTCTGGAAACACATTATTGTATGCAATATATTTTGCATTCTCATTAATTTGACATTTTGCACGATATGCTACAGAGGCTGTTGCATCATATCCCAGAAAGATCGGTATTTGTGTAAAAATGATTTTTGCAAACCTTTTTGCATAATTGTCTTCAGTATTGTTTTCCTCATTCCACAAGTGACGATCGGAATCCAATTCACGGTATATTTGTTCCGCATTAAAATTAATTGACTCAATTTCGCTGAGAAACTTCAAAATTGGCGCAATTGACATGGGTAATGCAGCGCGGGGCTGTAATTGTATTTGTATATTATTCTTTTGTATAGTCTTGTCTAACTTGAAAAAATCCAGATTGTGTCTATTTGCGAGTTCTAGCAATTTTCCTCCGGATGATATTATTTTTACATCTATCCCTCTTTCTATTGCCGCCCTAACGACGTTGTTTGTCTCATATGTATTCCCAGAGAATGATGTACCTATCAATAACCAATTGCGTGTTATCCATCTTGGAAGATTAAAATTCTGAATTATGATAAGCGGTATTTTGCTATTCAAATCATAAATATCTTTTGTAATCATTGAACCTATTGAGCTTCCTCCCATTCCCGCAAAAGCTATTCCTTCATAGTCCTTTAAAGTCCATGGCGATTCATTGTATTTTTCTAATGAGGCGCTTAATAGATCTGGAAATGCAAAAATTTGTTCGTGCATTTCTTTCCAATTCCCTGTGAGATTACTGTCTAAATTTGTATCCTGTTGCATTTTCCTTATCCCTCATCAGTTTTTAAATTATTTTTCTATATATTTGTTCCCCTTTGTCAGATAATGTTTATATAAAATTTAGTTATATTTTTTTATTTTTTATAATTTTAAATTAATTTTTTATAAAAATTGCAATTTGCGGATGGTTTTATCAAAGAATTTATATATCTATGTAACAATGAATTATATGCTGGAAAAGGGGCCTGTATTCTCTCTCCTCCTTAATTCGTCTCCTCCAAACACTCTCTCCTTCCTCGCACTCGAAACCTCTCGTCTATTTTTTGCCCCTTTCCGGCGTCCTTGTTCTCCTTTTGAATAATTATCTCTTTTTTAGTATTCGGGCGCCTTATTGAAGTTTAATTTTGTTATTTTGTTATTCTTAGTTTATTTTCTCATTATGGTGTGATTATTTGAAAAAATTGATTGCATATACACTATTCTTTATATAGTTCTTAGAAAAGTTAATGTTGAATGCTCGGGGTTGATGTTTTACTCCTCCTTTTAAAACCTCTCCTACCTCCTCCGTACTCCTTTTCGCCCCCGAGCATTCAAAGAACCATCGTATATTTAATGCATTGAAATTATTTATAAGAGCGAAACGACTTTTTATGACTAATTATTATTGTATATTTGGAGGAATTTGCAATGAAAGACATCAAGGACAAAATTATTCAGATAATTAAGAGCTTTCTGAGTGCGATCATTTTATTGATCATTGTAATGATCCCAGTAGTTTTCGTAATTCCTGCATGGGCAGCTAGTTTATTTGGCAATAATGCTACTTCGCTTTTAACTAATATATTTAGTCCAGATTATGCTTTGATTGTATTGGTTGTATTATCTGGATTTTCAGCTTTACTTGCTATGTTGCTTTCGGAAAAATTAGTTGGTGAGGAATAAAGTTTCCTCTTTATTTTTATTATTTAAAGATCTGAAGAATTTCATCAGCAAGTTCTTGAGTTCCTGCAGTTATAAATGACATTTTTGAATTTATGCTCAGTTCGAATGATAGGTCTTTACCACTTTTATCAATTATTATTGCTCCAGATTCTTTGAGTATGTGCCATCCTGACACATGAATACTTGGAAAGATTCCTCTTAGATCGACCATTGCGTCTAGTCTGCTGTCTGCAACATAGACCATATCTATTAGGTTTGCTCCGAATCGCCGCATATCTTTTATTTTTGTCATGAGTGTATGTATTCGTTCCAAATATTCGGAAAGGTCATATCCATGTGATGCAGTATCGATTGATACGAATGCTTCTTTCAACGTAGTTGTTTTTGATGGTGAAATTTTCTTTCCATTTTTTGTAGCGCCTTTTCCAGTTTCTGCTATATATACCTCATCGAATTCGAGCAATCGAATTAAGCTAGCAAGAACATGCTTGTTTGTTGGGTTTTTACTATATTTTGCAATCGAAATTCCATATGCATATAATGGTATTCCGCGTTTTGCATTTTTTGAGCCATCTAATGGATCAATTATGATAATGTATTCGGGTTTTTCGCCGAATGATATTTCCCCACGTTCTTCTGTAATTAACTTCGTATTGATTCCCAATGACTTGATTGCATCTATTGCAGAATTTTCCATATATATGTCCCAATAAATTGAAGTATCTCCGAAGGGATTCACATTTTCTGTATCCTTATTTGCAGGTGCTGAATTTTCGAGAAATGATTCATACATATGTGCATCGATTTTCCTAATTATATCTACTTCATTCATTCTGTGCATCCTCTTTATCGTCTACAATTTTTGACTTTTCTAATTCTTCAATTAAGCGCTTAATAAATTCATCACGCTTACCTTCTACGAATTTCACAGAACCTACAACTTCATGTCCGCCTCCTTCTACTCCTGCAGAAGGCATTTCATTTTGTAAGTTCTTAACAATTTTTGGAAAGTTTATTAGAATGTTTTTAGAACGTAAAACTACAAAATCTGGACCGATACCCAGAGTAACCACTGGCTCGCCTTCTTTTTGACTTACCATTTCATCATGTACTGCACCTGTTGTTTTGCCGGGTGCTGGAAATTCGAATTTCTTGGCAAACTTTTCAACGTCTATCATATATAGATTAACACCATTGTCTAATTTCTTACTTTCAATGTTTGGCATTACTATGTTCATCTGATTATTTATTGCGTCTTCGGCTAATTTGGAAACTAGTTCTACATGCTTAATATGACGTTCTCTTGGTACTTGTACGCCAAGAAGATCATTCACAAGCCCCCGCCCGTCCGAATATCTTAGAAAGAAGGCTTCATAATCTACAGCCAATCCGATTTTTCGTAGCATTTCTTCATCATAACCTTTTTGTTTTGCGACTTCTATGTATTGCTCTAATGCATCGCCTTCTACATGATCTGCAATTCCTGCGACTGCTGCAAGATGTGTGATTTGTTCCATGATTTCAGGTTCTGAATTTACAAGTCTTG
>CAZPUN010000046.1:0-19008 GCA_964589775.1 uncultured archaeon | reverse complement strand
GTGTAAAGCGTCTCGTAAATATTGTAGTGTAACTCGCTGCCGTAACTTTCATAGTTTACATGGGGGTCCATGTAATCTGGGTCACCAATTGTCTGAATTGTGACAATTTGGTTCTGGAAATTAAATCCAGTTGGTGCTTGGTTAAAGAATAAAAATCCACCAACACCGGCAACGACGAGTACAACTACTACGAGAGCTATCATTTGATTCTTTTCTATTTTCGATTCCTCCTCAAAGTTGTATCGTCTTCCATATTAGTTGCCTCATAGCCATACGGCTATTTATAGCAAGCTTATTTTATTTATCAACGATTCATATATAATAACTTTTCTATTTTGTAAGAAGTACAATCGCCATAATTAAGCGATTATACTACGGGTCAAACCTGCATAAGCAGGAATGCTCATTCTATCAATAGATAAAAATAAAGTATATATATGTTATGGCATTATTTTTGCTTGTAAAACCTTTAAACGGATTTTAGAATGAGAAAAAAAATATAAAAAAGATAACAAATCCAAGTATATTTGAAGAATATTAGTAGTTTTTTTGCAAAAAAATATTTGGCAAATTATAATATTAAAACCAACAAGTGTAAATATAAAAGGCGCTTATGTAAAAGGTTAAAAGAAACAATTTATATTATATATGAACTTCTTCTAACATAAAAAAATTACTTAGCTAGGAACATTTAAAACAGAGTGTTCTTCGGTTAATTGTAGCAAGGTTCCTTAAAAAATTAAGGAATGTGGTGATTGTGAAAGTACGAGACTATATTATAAGAAGGATTATACTATCTATCCCAGTTATATTAGGGGCGTTGTTTATAACATTCTTTTTATCACACGTAATAGGAAACCCGGCTGCGGCCTATGTGACTGAAAGAACACCCCCAGAAGCCATTCCGGCAATTATTCACCAGCATGGTCTTGATAGACCGATCTGGGAGCAGTTCTTTTTCTATTTGAGAGATGTAATCACAGGCGACTGGGGCTATTCTATGGCAGTTCATATGGATGTAACAGCTGCTATTGCAACATTCTTTCCAGCAACCTTTGAATTAGCAATGGCTGCAATGGTATTTTCAGTTGGCTTAGGTATACCATTGGGTATTGTTTCAGCCACCCATAAGGATCAATGGATTGATCAATTAACTAGAATCATTGCATTAAGTGGTGTTTCACTACCAGTCTTCTGGCTTGCGCTAATGTTGAAATACATATTCTATTACAAATTCTGGCAATGGGGATTACCATACCTACCAAATGTAGGACGTGTAGACCACCTCGTTGAAATATTGTATCCAATCAAAAGAATAACAGGTTTATACTTGTTCGACTCATTAATCCAAGGAAACTTTGTATTCTTCTGGAGCGCACTAATACATCTAATAATGCCAGCATTCTGTTTAGGTTACATATCCATGGCATTAATTACAAGAATGATGAGATCAAGCATGCTTGAAGTTCTAAAAGAAGATTATATATTGCTTGCAAGAGCCAAAGGACTTTCCGAACGCGTGGTAATATATCGTCATGCGTTAAGAAATGCATTAATTCCAACAGTAACCGTCATCGGTTTAGCATTCGGTGGATTAATGACAGGTGCAGTTCTTACGGAAACCATATTTGCATGGCATGGCTTGGGTCAATGGTCTACAGCTGCAATTCTCACAACAGATTTTGCTGCGATTAATGGATTCACATTACTTGTGGCATTTATCTTCGTGATAATGAATCTCTTAGTAGACCTGCTATATGGAATTCTAGACCCAAGAATTAGATACAGTTAGGAGGAGTTAAATTGACAGAACAAATACAAGCTAATGAAGAACAAGAATTTTCACGATTCGAATTGTGGAAAGAGGACCTCAAGCCTCATATTAAAGAGTTCAAATATTCGTTGCACTTGCTAAAGCAAAACCCATTAGTTATCACAGGTATTGTTATCACCTTATTTTATGTGTTCATAGCGATATTTGCACCATGGATTGCACCTTACGATCCCGAATTAATAGACCTATCAAACAGAAACCTACCCCCATTAACAAATGGACATCTGTTTGGTACAGATAATTATGGAATGGACATATTTAGCAGAGTTATCTGGGGTACTAGAGTAGACTTTGGTATGGCTTTGATAGTCGTTCTCGTAACAGCAACATTTGGAACGATCTTAGGTGCCTCATCAGGATATCTTGGCGGAAAATATGATGAATTAATCATGCGTATCACAGATATATTCTTTGCATTTCCCGGATTGATTCTTGCTATGGCAATTGTTACAGTCATAGGTAGGTCATTACAAAATATCATGTTTGCCCTTATGTTTGTGTGGTGGCCAGGATATACTCGACTTATTCGTGCTCAAGCACTTGCAGAGCGTGAAAAACTATATGTTGAAGCCGCACGTTCAGTCGGTGCAAGTGACCTTAGAATCATCTTTAAGCACATAATTCCAAACTCAATTCAACCACTTATTGTTGCAGCTACAATGGACTTAGGTGGTGTATTGCTTACTGCAGCAGGTCTTAGCTTTATCGGATTTGGTGCAGAAGCAGGAGCTCCTGAGTGGGGTTGGATGATTGCAGCAGGACAACAATACTTCTTACAGTATCCGTGGGAGGTTCTGTTCCCGGGACTTGCGATATTCTTTGCAGTACTTGCATTTAACCTCATGGGCGACGGAATGAGAGACATCATGGATCCAAGATTGAGGAGGTAAAAAAGTGTCCAACGAAGATATTGTATTAGAGATAAAAGATCTAAAAACGAACTTTTACACATATGAAGGTGTTGTAAAAGCACTCGATGGAATAAACCTGAAAATCAGAAGAGGCGAGACCGTAGGACTTGTAGGCGAAACAGGATGCGGAAAATCAGTCACGGCAAGATCAATTATGAGATTAGTACTACCACCCGGAAAAATTGAAGAGGGACAGGTTATTCTAGAAGGAACAGACCTCCTTAAGCTTAGTGATGAAGAAATGCGAAAGATCCGAGGCAGCAAAATCGCAATTGTATTCCAAGACCCAATGACATATACAAACCCGGTATTTACAATCGGATATCAGATTGCAGAAGTTATAAAGCTACACCAAGACCTTACAGACCGCGTACATGATATGCGAATCAAAAAACTAAAGGAAGCACTCGAAGATAAGAATCTTCCAGATAGTAAGCGGGAAAAACTTGAGAAAAAACTAAAAGAATATGAAGCATTACGAGATAATCCTCCTAAGCCCACTAAGAAGGAACTAGATGAAGTTGCAAGAGAAGAAGCAATCAAAATGCTTAAGCTTGTAAGAATGCCATATCCGGAAAAAGTAGTCGATCAATATCCACATGAACTTAGCGGTGGAATGCGACAACGAGCAATGATTGCTATGGCACTTTCGTGTAATCCTGTACTATTTATCGCAGATGAAGCAACTACAGCTCTCGATGTAACTATTCAGGCACAAGTTCTAGAACTCATTAATGAGCTTAAGGATAAATTCAATTCTTCAGTCATAATTATTACGCACGATCTTGGAGTTGTCGCAAACACTTGTGATAGTGTAGCAGTCATGTACGCAGGTGTAATTGTAGAGCGAGGACCTGTTGAGAAAGTATTCTATAATCCTACACATCCATATACCAAGGGTCTTCTTGCAGCAATTCCACGACTTGATAAGAAATTAGATAGACTTGCAACTATAAGAGGAAGCGTTCCAAACTTAATATATCCACCATCTGGATGCAGATTCCATCCCAGATGTGATTACGCAACTGAAGAATGTAAGAAACAAAAGCCACCAGTTCAGGAGGTAGAGCCGGGACATTATGTCGCCTGCTACCATCCAGTAACCAACGGAGGAAACTAAAATGGCAGAACCATTGCTTGAAGTTGAACATTTAAAGAAATACTTCCCATTGACCGGAGGAGTATTCCGAAAAGTAATTGGATATGTTCATGCAGTTGATGATGTGAGCTTTAAAATCTACAAGGGTGAAACAGTCGGACTTGTAGGAGAATCAGGTTGTGGAAAGACAACCACCGGAAGACTCTTGCTTAGATTAATCGAACCAACATCAGGCAAAATTAAATTCAATGGAAAGGATATCACTAAATTAAAGGGCAAAGATTTACGCCATCTTAGAACTAAAATGCAGATGGTATTTCAAGACCCATTTGCTTCACTAGACCCAAGAACTACTATTAAAAATGCAGTCGGAGAACCATTAGTCATTAATGGAATTGCAAAAGGACGCAAAATGAGAGATATGGTACTAGAACTTTTGCAGAAAGTCGGTTTGAACGAAGACCACTTGAACAGATTCCCACATGAATTTAGTGGAGGCCAGAGACAAAGAATCGTTATTGCCCGTGCTTTAGCACTGAAACCAGAATTCGTTGTGTTAGACGAACCAACAGCATCATTAGATGTGTCAGTTCAAGCTCAGATTTTGAACTTGCTAAAGGACTTACAGGAAGAATTCAAACTCACATACTTATTCATTTCACACAATCTATCAGTTATAAAGCACGTAAGCGATAGAATCGGTGTCATGTATCTCGGAAAACTTGTAGAATTATCACCACACGACATATTCGAAGAAGCCGCTCATCCATACACAAAAGCCCTTATCAAAGCTGTTCCAATTCCAGATCCCAAATTCAAAGGCAAACTAGGTGTTCTAAAAGGTGAAGTCCCAAGTCCAGTAAATCCACCGAAAGGTTGCAGATTTCATCCACGTTGCCCAGAGGCTATGCCGATTTGTAGAGAAGAAGAACCAGAGCTCAAGGATATTGGCGGCGGACATTTTGTTGCCTGTCACTTGTTTGATTAAAAGTTAGGGAAAATCCCTAACCTACAATTTTATTTATATTAAAAAATAAACTCGTTTTGAAGTGGTGAATGATATGACAGATTCAGACCATGAAAGAGATCCACTATGGTATCTGGAAGAACAAAATCCCGAAGAAAAGAAAAAGCCAGTAAAATTAGAAGGTAAAGATTATATAGCGATATTCATCGCAAGCTTAGAAACAATATTCTTGCCAATTGTAGTTATGCTCCTCGTCATGTTTGCAATAACAATATTGTTCGCAATTTTATAAATTTAATTTTTTAAAAGAGGACAGTACATGAGATTTAGTAGCTTACGGATTTTTAGATTATGCGGGATTTAAACTAAACAAGAATAAATTCTATTGCAAAGATGAAAAAGTTAATCTTATTTGCCATCTGGAAAATCTTAAATATATCTGATAGAATAACTGCATAAATTCCTTAAAACGGTGTTTAATTCATGAAAAACAAAGAAAAAGTATTCGATCTAATAGAAGATATGTTTTTGTATATTGGAGTTCTTCTATTAATCAATGTTGTTGCAAGTACAATTATAAGCTTGGGTACAGGAGCAAATCCTATTAGTCTCTTGGATTTATTCATGTTCGCAGAAATAGGTCTGTTCCTTATTTTTGGTGGATGCATCCTATCTGGAGAGCTCAAGAAAGAACATAGAGGCGAATCATTACCCACAGAGAAATATTCACAAGGTGTAAAATATATCATATTATCAGGATTGTTATTCGTATTGGAAGTTATTATCGATATCTTCTTCTATTAGTTCTCCGAATTTTTTCAATTTTTACTAGTAAATATAAATTAAAATTTAATAAAATAATTATGGTTTACTTAAAATAGGATCGCTAAAAAAATATCATTGAAGCAAAGGATTTCAGGGATACAAATGAGCACGAACAAATATATGAAATATTTTCCTTATGAACCATATACAATACAGGAAGAATTTATGAAAGATATAGAAAAAGCAATAGAAAATGAAAAGGTCTTTCTATCTGAAGCACCCACAGGATTCGGCAAAACACTTGCGATATTGTCTGCAACGTTAGGTAGTGGGAAAAGGATTTTTTATTTCACAAGAACACACAATCAGATGAGACAGATCATCGAAGAGATTAAAAAGATTAATGAGCACGGGCATAACATACGTGCGGTAGTGAGAGGCTCCAGAGAGATTTTGTGCCTAAGAAAAGATGTCCGAGCAGCCACATATACAAAGGGTGCTGAAATCTGTTTGAGTAATATAAGGCGAAAATACGATGGACGTAGATTGGTTGAATTACGAAAAGTAGAAGGTTTTACTGCAGGAGATATGTTCGAACGACTACCCGCAGAAAGTCTATGGTGTGATTTTGAAGGACAAAGAATCAGAATTCCACAAACAATTCCAGAAGATGTACCTATAGTTGCAGGACCAGATGAGTTACGAAGATATGGCGAAGAAAACGGATTTTGTCCATACTACCTTGCGAGACTACTTGCAAAGGAATATGATGTTGTGATCAGTGCCTATAACTATCTATTAACTGGAAATGATCAATATAAAGGACAAATTATTGTTTTGGATGAAGGTCACAACATTGAGAATTTCTTCCAGGATGAATTGAGTTTCCAGATGGACCGAATTGATGTTACAACAGCCATTTCCGAGATTAGAGAAGTAAAAAATCCACATTTGACTGAGATTTACTCAGCTCTGGTAAAACTCGAAAACTTTTTCGATGACGTTCACTTCGAAGATGGCCAAATTTTGGATAGAAAAGAAATTTTAGAGGAACTTGGAAATTTCGACATGACCATGCCGGATATTGAAAGACTAGGAGGCGCATGGTACGATATTGTAGAAATTCATAGATTACTTGTTGAAAAGAAACAGAAAGCAATTCTACTTGAACAAACTGCCATCTTTAAAATCTATATGTTCTTTAATGCATTGTTGCACACCGACGAGAAATATTATTCAGGAATATGGAGGTCAATTGATTCGCTCAAAATTCTGGAATGGCGGTGCTTAGATCCACGCTTAGGTTTTAACAGATTACTTGGCTCAGGACCACAAAGTATCATAATTACTAGCGGAACTTTAAGCCCGTTAGAATCTACCGCAACACGACTTGGAGCATATAAACCCATGACCAAAGCATATCCAACAGTAATACCACGCGAAAATATTCTATTATTATCGATAGCTGAAGGCCCCAATAGAGTCCCACTAAGCACAAAATTCGAATTCAGAGAGAATATGGAAATAATCAAAGAATATGGAAGAACAATTCAACATTTGATAGAGCACATTCCCTTTGGAACACTAGTATTTTTCCCAAGTTATGACTTAATGTGGAAGTTTTTGAGAATCTGGAGCGATGAGAAAATTCTCGATGCATTTAATGTTCCAACTTATGTAGAACAAGCAAAAAAGGATATTAAATATCTAATGGAGTTTAAAGAAAAAGCAGAAAAGGGGCAAGCAGTTCTGTTCGCAGTCTCCAGAGGCACGATTAGTGAGGGGCAAAATTTCCCAGATAGACTCGGACGTGCAGTAATTATTGTTGGCTTACCATATCCGAACATAACAGATCCACGAATAGTCGCTCAGATAAACTACTTCGAAAATAAGAAACGGGGACTTGGAAATGAGTGGTATATGGACCAAGCATTCAGCGCATTAAATCAAGCTCTCGGTAGAGTCTGGAGACATAAAAAAGATTTCGCAGTAGGAATTCTTCTAGATACACGATATCAAGCATCCAGAAATATCGCAAGAATAAGCCCATGGCTTCGAGAACGCCTCGCAATTATCAACCCGGGCACAAACTTTAACGTGATCACTCATGCACTAGACGAATTTTTTGAAGGCTACTGGGTCTGAATCTAAAGAGGCGCAATAAACAATTCCATCAAAACCTCATCGATATATTCATGATTCATGTAGAATTGTTTCCTACGGCATCCAACCTGCTCAAATCCAATTTTTTTATATAATGCAATTGCTCGCGAATTATTTGCGAAAACACTGAGAGTTATCTTTTTGTATCCAACAATTAAGGCCGCATCAATAGCTGCAAGGATCAACGCTTTTCCAATACCAATATTTCTGAATCCTTTCTTAACGATAATTCCAAGAATACAGACATGTTGTGAGGTTTGCCATTCCTCGGGTTGCAAAGAAACATGTCCTACGACTTGTTTATCCACCTCAGCAACCAATATGACCTCTCGATTCTGATTTACCTTTGCTAACCATTCACGCCATTCGTCAAGAGAAAGAGATACAAAAAGTTCAGGAAGATACTTACGTTCAGCAATTGTATCCGCATATATTTTATTAAGTGCGGGAGCATCTCGGATTTCAGCAGGTCTTACTAAAATATCGCGACCATCTTTTGTTTTGAATCTGTGCTCCCGCATTAGCAAATGATCACCAGCTTGATGCCTATCGCGTTATAGACTTACTGATTCGTTCGGCTATTTCTTGAATTTTCCTATCAGACTCAAAAATCTTTCTAGCAGGCTCCAGAATTTCTATGAGCTTTTCTGCAATACCGTTCTTAAGATCCATCGGATGTAACTTACCCTCTGCAAAATCTTTCTCGAGATCTTCATAACGATAGTATGTAATATCACCGCCGAACTTTGCAGGGCGTGAAATATTAAGCTCAACTTCTCCTCCACGGAATATAATATGCTTAGCCCAATCAAGAACAGGATTATAATCAGTGATTTTCGCAGGACAGAAACCTTTTCGGATTTTCTTTCGAATAACCTCAGGTGGATCATGTATGAAAATTGCGGAACCGGGAATTGATTTGCTCATTTTATTACTTGCCATGAGCTCTTTTCGGTCCATGTCTGGAGGAATTGGCCATACTGCAGGCTGTTGAAGACCAAGTACAACATGATGGTGAATCGCGACTGGTTTATGCTTCTCCCCATTCCATTCAAGAGGATTATATTTGAGCTTCTTACCTACGTCACGTGCAACTACATGTGCCTTTCGTTGGTCCGTACCAGCATGCGCAAGATTTACTCGCTGCGAATAAATATCTGCAACTTGCATTGCGGGATAAATCAAATGTGCAAGAGGGATACCTTCTTCTGCAGATTGACGCCCAAGAATTGTGATCGAACGCTTTGCACGCGCAAGAGTCATATTCTTTGCAACATCAATCATAATCTGCCAATATTCATCATTATTGTGATAAAGTTCAGTACCATAAACCACGCGAACCTTATCAGGGTCTCCACCCATCGATTTCAAACCAGCAAGAAGCATTTGTTTAAAGTAGAGATGCCCAACTTCATTTATGAACTCAAGATCGCCACCTAATTTGTTATTGATCCACGCGTGCCAATCAGCAAGGAAGATCTCAACATCCACGCCAGCCTTTTGAAAATCTGCTATTTTTGATGTGCATACAAGTCCAGAACCTATATGAACCAAGCCAGAAATTTCAAATCCGATATAATGTTTGATAGGAACTCCCGTTTCAAGCATCTGAACAAGTTCGTCTTCCACCAAGATTTCCTCAGTTGGTAGTCGCTTAATTAGTTTTAATCTACTTTCAACATCCATTGTACTCACACTTTTTTATTGATGATTGCGCTGTTCAATAAATATAACAATAAAACTATACATTACCGTTTCAATAACGAATATAAACTCATCTCTTTTGATATCCAGTGGGTGTTAAATTTGATAAGTCCTGAAATCGCAGTTGCATCTCAGATATTCATAACAATATTTGGATTATTTCTAATTCTAATCTCAGTTTATCAAAAGGGACTTATCAAACGTGTGAGAGAACTCCCAATTGAAGGAGAAGAAAATAACATTAGTGGAAAATGGATTTCACAAAACCTCACTGAGGAATCAAAATTTCATCTCCGTAAAAAAATGCGAAGCTTCGCAGACGACCGTAGTATAATTTCCGGACCTCTGATGGGAATTCTCATGGTTATTATTGCATTCGTAATTGTTTTCGTTTTTCTAATTGCATTTGAATCAATCGGTTGGCCATTGCTATTAGTAGTAATTAGTTTTCTATTCATATTTAAAAATTCAGAACAACTAGACTCTTTTAGGTTCATTAGATATTTGACAGCTCACTTTGATACGATCCCCAAGGAAGATGTTGAATTTACAGAAATCACGATCAGCCAAACCAACATATTATCACGCAAGCTTCTAATATTTGGAGTGTTATGCGCATTAGCAGGAGCCTTTTATAATATCGCACCAGATGCTATCTCCGCAGTAATTGTGGCTTTTTACTATATTTCAGCAATGCTCCCTTCACAATACGTTCCGGAAAATTTGAAAATGCTTATTGTAGCAATTTCATTTATCCTACCGACAATCTTTCTCTACATCTTACACAGAATTCTTCCAGACATTTTAAGAAGAAAAAAGATCGAAGAAAGGGAATTCTAAACCTTACGATCAATTATGAAACAAAAAATCCATGAAATAATATAATAGAGAAAGCAAAAATTTAAAATTCTTTACAGTAGTAAAAAAAATGAAAGCCAGTCGTAAAGGAATGACGCTCATATGACTCAAAAAAATAATAAAAGAAAAGAGCTCCCTTCAGTTAAGCTGTTTGGAAAAGATATCCTAAAAATGATCGAGCTTGCCATTAATGAAGTTGATGATGACGCAGTTTTACAATTTATTGATGAGATAATCATGACGAAAGTCCGAGATGGCAGAATATTTCTTGCAGCACAAGGACGCAGTAGATTAATTGGCGAAACGTTCATTATGCGACTGTTGCACCTCGGATTTGAAGTACATGTTGTCGGTCGTACGACCACACCACCACTACGCTCAAATGATGCAATAATTCTAATTTCTGGAAGTGGAAGAACAAAATCCACAGTTAATGCAGCAGAAGTCGCAAAGCGAATTGGTGCGAAAACCTTAGCAATTACTACAAATCCGGATAGCCCATTGATGAAATACGTTGATGTATCTATAATAATTAAGGTCAAGAATAAAGAATCAGAAGAAACCAACTTAGATTGGAGCGAATTACGACTAATTGGCGCTGGACATCCAGTACCGCCTATGGGATCCCTATTTGAGGATACTACACTGATACTGCTTGAGAGCATAGTGACACTCATGATGGAGAAACTAGAAATAACAGAAAGTGATATGAAGCAAAGACATGCAAATGTCGAATAGTGCCTTTGCTTCTTTTTTATTCTATTTTTATTGAAGCATAAGCTACAACATTACCAAAATCGCCGCTCACATCACCAGAATTTGCATACTTCAATAATGTGCCTTTTTGTGCACCTGCAGATTTCGAGAAGGATATCGCAGCTGTAATTGGACCAAGCCCACATATTGAAACATTATTCTGTACAACATATGAATGAAAGCCAGCAGCATCTAACTTTGTGATGAAATCAATTGCAGGCGTATCTCTTTTACGTGCAGAATCTGCAGATTCAAAATGAGTGAAATCAGAACTTGCAATTACAAGTAGATCCTTATCCTTCGAAAGATCTGCAAGAACCTCGCCTACAAGTGAGCATACTTCAAAATTAATGTTCTTAATGCATATCGCAGTAAATTGAAAATCACCAAAAATGTATTGGAGAAAAGGCAATTGCACTTCGATACTATGTTCCCATGCATGTGCAGAATTATCAATACTAAATATGTGATGCTCCGCTAATGAATCAATAATTTCAAAATCAGGTTCTACAATGCCTAATGGTGTGCGCCATGCAAGATTTGATATTGCCACACCTTCACCAATTCCTGTATGATTGGGACCTAGAATAACAATATGTTCCGGTTTTCCATCTTTAAAAAGCTCAAGATACCCATGAGCTGCTATGTGCCCCGAATAGATATACCCGGCATGAGGACTTACAATAGATTTTATTTTTCTATCATAACCCGGTTCTCCTTTTGGTAATTCCTGCGGTCCGAGACGATGTAAAAAAGCTGACTCAACTTGCTTAATGAGACTCTCACGCGAACCTGCATAGAATTGCCCGGCAACATGAGGCTCTCGAATTCCCACCATTTTAATCATCTTCCTTTTATAGTTATACTAGAAAATTATTCAACCAATCCAATTAAGAAAAATATACGAAAACTGATTTATAGGATTATTGGAGAAGAAAAAATAATGGCTAAGACATCAGCCTTGAATATAAATGGAGATCAATCCCGCGAAATATTGTACTCGCCAATGTCTTTAGGCAGGGAATTTCCATCTGAATCAAAACTAAGTGATACGTTTTGAGGCTCTACAGAAGCACCAATATGCAAATGTGGAAGGGGATATTTTGCAAATCTCAGGTCGATTCTCTTGCGGCTAAGAGAACGGGCGTGATATCGTTCGATGATCTTTTGAGAAATACATTTCGCAGCATTTTCTTTGAATGGGTTCTTAGCATTAGCCATTCTATCATATTCATCTTCGTTGTTTAATAGTTTATTTGCAGTTTCTGAAATTTTCTTGCTTTCCCAGCCTACAAGAATATTTCCACCAGCCCAAACGGTTTCGGGCCATTCTGTAGAATCCCGCAAGGTTAAGCAGGGACGGTTCAGTAAAATTACTTCCTCTTGAACACCACCGCTATCTGTCAAAACAATTTTTGAATGCATCATATAATTTAGAAATGAAACATAGCCTAGAGGCTCAATAATCTCCAAATTATCAATGTCGTCAACAAACGATTTCAAGCCAAACTCGTTAATGCGCTTGATTGTTCGCGGATGTGCCGGAAAAACTACCTTGGTATTTATCTGCTTTATGCCTTCAAGAATACTCTTGAGCCTCTGTGGGTCATCAACATTTTCAGCGCGATGCATTGTCAGAAGTATGTATTCATCATCCATAGGACGATTGCTACGATGATTCTTTAATACTTCCTCGACAACATCAACAATGGTATTTCCACACATAAATACACGATCTCTCGGATGGCCTTCGAAATATAGATTTTGAGCTGTGGTTTCCGTGGGTGCAAACAATAATGAAGAAATTGCATCAGTGACGAGACGATTAACTTCTTCGGGCATAGTCAAATCAAAACTGCGACAGCCAGCTTCAATATGTGCCACAGGTATTTTGAGCTTTGCCGCTACCAGTGCAGAGCCCAATGTGGAATTAGTATCACCAAGAACAACTACAAGATCAGGTTCTGTTTCCATTAATACTTTTTCAAGAGATTCTAATAAGCGAGCAGTCTGAACCGCGTGGGTTCCTGATCGAATGTTTAGAAAGTAATCAGGCGTAGGAATTCTTAGCTCTTCCATAAACACCTGGGACATTTTAAAATCATAATGCTGACTGGTATGTACTAGAATGTGCTCCACTTCGCTATTGCGCTCAAATTCGTGGATTAAGGAGTACAATTTTATTATCTCTGGACGAGTACCAAGAATTGTCAGTACTTTCATTTTTTGGACTTCCTTTTCTTAAGTTCTTCGTAGAATATTTCCAATGTCTTTTGTGTTGCTGCTTCAATGCTAAAATTCTTCATAACATATTCGCGTCCTTGACGCGCTAATTCATCATGAAATTCTTTATCAGTCAAAATTCGAATCAAGTGCTTTGCAATATCATCAACTTCTAATGCTACAATAACTCCGCCCATATCCTTATAGTCGGTATAGGTTAATACAGGGGTTCCACATGCTAATGCCTCTAAATGTGAAATACCTAATTCAGGGGTCTCAGGATTAAAACCACGAACTTCGGCCTTTGATGCATTCAAGTATCTAGGGATCTCTGTATTCGGCACTTCACCGAGAAAATGTACATGATCTTCCATGCCTAATTCTTTTACGTGCTTAACCATACCTTCATACTCAGGTCCTACTCCAAGAATGAGTAGATGGGCATCAGGAACAACATCAAGAGCTTTTCTAAATGCATCAAGGGTTTTGTAGGGCGTTTTTATAGGATATAAACGTGCAATAAATGTCACAATATGGTTTCCATATTTCTCTATAATATCATCACACGGAATACCCGGACGAAACATGTCCGTATCGATCATACGTGGAATATAAACCATTTTCTCTTTTGGAACCGGTAAGTGTTCTTTATAGTATTCTGCAGTAACTATAATTCTATCGAGCCTATTCAGAAACCACCTCTGAATACGACCGCGAATTCGGCTCTTTGGTACATCAAGAACTTCCCAACCATGCCCTGTTCCAATAATCGGAACACCAAGCAACTTTGCAGCAAACCATGAGATAAATAATTGACTCCATAAATACTGGACATTAATCACATGAGGACGAGACTTGATAATGGCGCGTATCATTGGAAGAGCTAGCCCAAAGGCTCGCGGCTTAATTGGGAGTGGCTTTATCCATTTTACATCGACATTCGGTAGTTTTTTATGCACAAACAGAAGACGAGGAAGCTTTCGTGCAATATCTAACACAGCCGTCACATGATGACCCTTTGAAGAAAGACCTTTGGATAAATGAAACGCTACATTTGCAATTTCGTCTACAATCGTAATTCTCAATTTTTGACCACCCATTAGATTCTGAAAATAATCCGAATGAATATCATAAAAACTTAGTGCCTATCAATTGAATAAATACAAGAAAAAGTTATCTATTAATTATCAAAATTGAATATTATTCACCAAGCACGTAAAGGGATAACAATCAATAGATATTATGAAGAGTTTTATATAGAAGTTATTTAGAATAAAATTACAAATCAAGTAAATAGGAATACGAGAATATGCCAGACTCACCGAAAAACAGGAAAACAAAAGTTATTGCAGACAGCATTTACCTATCGTTAAAACCCATTATATCTCTAATACTGGGTTTAATCATCAGTGTGATTATCTCTAACGTTATCGCAACAAGTGATTTTGGTACGTATTCGATCCTTGCCACATTAATTGGCGGAATACCGACAATAATTGGACTCGGTATGCCCGGCGCCGCTACACGATATATTGCACATGCAATTGGCGAGGAAAAAAGAGACGAAGTGATTAGGATAATCGCTAGCGTTACATTGTTTCTAATCTCAGTTATTGTAATTTCAATAATACTTATTCCGGGAATTACACTCTTCATTTTAGATTCGCTTAACATAGTAATTGGCTGGGATACTTTGCTTATATATACGGGCGCAATAATCGCTATTTTTTCATTTAATATATTGTCCGGAATTGAGAAAGGCTTCCAGAATATGAAAAAAGTCGGACTTGCATCACTCGGAGGTACCGTTACAGGCCAAATTGTATCTGCATTCTTGTTAATTCAAGGTTTTGGTATAAATGCGCTGTTGCTCAAGTTTCTCATTGCTGCCTTGCTAAGTATATTATTCATGGCAATGTTCGAACCGATTTCGCTTAAAATTCAGCGTGATAGATATCCCACAAAAGAACTTCTGCTATTCGGGTTCCCTACAGTTTCGTCCTATCTACTTGCATTTCTAAGTCAGAATTTCTTCCTTAGAGTATTCCTATTCACATCATTTGGAATTAGTGCATTAGGTTTATATGAGTTTGCTATGAGACAGGCAAATCTTCTTGTGACGTTTGGCGTAGGATATTATGCAACACTTACACCATACTTTTCAGAAAGCTTAGGACGAGGAAAAGGAAAACTCCAAGGAGTAAGCTGGACGATTAAATCATCGGCATTTGTTTTCGCACCACTCACACTGGGACTGATCTTCGTAAGCGAACCATTTTTCTCAATATTTGGCCCAAATTATCAAGCTGCACTTCCAATTTTTATAATACTGGCAATACGAATTTTGCCAATCTTTTTGATGAGACCTTTTAACAGTATGCTTGCAGCAATCAAACGAACCGACAGATATTATATTTCAGCAGCTGTAGCTACAATTATTGCTATTGCATGTGGCGTTCTATTTGTACCATTTGGACCAATAGGAATTGCACTTGCTTTAGCCGCTTCAGAAATTACAGGTAATCTCATTTTAGTCTATTACAGTCGAAAATACTTGCCAGATATATACGTGGATACACGAGCTATTGTGAAAATAATCTTTGGCGCAATCTTAATGTATATACCAATTTATTTCATAAATCAGCAATATTCAGGAATTATAGCACTATTAATTGACCTTGTAGCAGGTGCTTTAGTCTATATGATCTATTGCAGATTTGCAAATGTAGTATCAGAGCATGAATTATCGATAGCCACAAGTTTCTTACCAAGCCCAATAATAAAGCTAATTAAAAAGTTATTAATTAGAAAATAGGAGAGTCAGACATACTCTCCACATTGAGACGCAATGGTTATGCGTGTAGATTACACAGCGATAGCCATTTCACGCATATACACACCATGTCCCGACGAGACCACAATGCGCTCCAGTTTTTCTGAAGCCGTCCTTGAATGCAATGTTGTATGCAAGTCGCAGCCCATTCTAAATCCTCAAATTGGTTGATTCAGTATCATGTATATACTTATGAACATTTATGCGGTTTATCACTGCTTTCTAAAGCGATACTTTCTCGCAGAGCGTTTGTAAAACTCTCAGCTTCCTTTTTCATCAGCAACTGTAACACTGATCACTGAACCGGTGACTCGACTCGCTATGGTCTTTAATGTTGCAAGTGCGACAAATTCAGGAGACAATAACTTGTTGGGGTCTTCCTTTCCAAAGTTCATAACGCGCATAGGTGTTGCAGTCCGCTCCGGAGAAACAACATTAGCACAAATTCCGTACTCGGAAACTTCATCAGAAAATCCTTGCACGAAATTAACCAATGCAGCCTTTGATGAACTATAGGGTGTATAGCCCATTCTACCACGAGTATATGAGCTGGACGCAAAGAACGTAATAGAACCATGAGATTCCTTAAGATATGGAATTGATGCTTTCGCAACTAGAATGTTGCCCATTAGGTTCGTTTCAATTTGTTCACGGATAGTCTCAATATCTGCACTTTCAATAAAGGCTCGCTTTAAGACTCCAGAGCTAACCACTACAACATCAATACGCTTTTCTTTTTCATATATTTCATCTAATGCCTTTTTTACGCTGTCATAGTTTCGAATATCTACACCAACTCTACGAGACAAACTATAAACACGGGAACCATAGGATTTTGTAAGATTACATATTTCTAAACCGATACCACTGGTTCCACCAAAAACAACTACCACCTTATCTCTGAAATACTTTTTCAACTCATCAGAAGAGACCTCAGGAATCTTAATCTGATAAATCTGAAAGATCTTGTCTGCAATGTGTATATCTAGTGGATATGTTATTTTAATATTGAACTTCGAACCGGAAATAACAAAAATATCGCCCAGATTTAATTTTAATACCAGAGAACAATCATCAGATGCATTTTCAATTCCGTTTTCAATGGCTAACTTGTGCGCCTTCAATAATATATCTTTTTTAAATCCTTGCGGCGTTTGACCTCGCCACATATACTTCCTTTGTGGAATGTCTACAATATAATGTTCATCGTTGATTTGGATTATTGTATCTGGACTTGGAATCGCTACATCAACAGCCACATGAGTTTTAAGCTGCTCGACCATTTCAGATATGATTTCCGCTGAAACAAATGGACGAACTGCATCATGTACAAGCACATTCTCATCCTCATCTTCACATGCCATGATACCAATGCTGGAAGATTCTTGCCGTGTCTTTCCGCCATTTAAAACCTTCTTTACTTTTGAAAATTTACCCTTTATCAGTTCCTCAATATAATCGCGATATGAGGGATTTACAACCAGATAGATTTTATCGATCATAGGATGTTTTTCAAATTTCTCAATTGTATGCTCAATTACAGTCTTACCGGCTAATTTGACAAGCTGTTTGGGTTTTTCAGCACCAAATCGAACTCCAGAACCACCAGCCAGAATTATCGCTACATTCTTTCCAGACAATTTCGGTTCCCCAATCTTTTTTTATTCAAATAAAGTGGATTTTTTTAAAAAGTCTTTGCCGCATGAATAACAGCCAGAAATCAGGATATGAACAAAACAAAAAAGTATATCTTTAAAACAAAGACAAATTGCCTAAAAGTTAATAAAAGTGTATACGTATCTCAAATCAAGTAATCTGAGGATTTAGGTTATTCTCTTCGCATCTAAAATCCTCAAGATTGTGAAGCAGTAACTAAGAGCCCTCGCTAAAATATAGCGAGTATATACACTGAAAGACTATATTTGGGTAGTCTAATATTCACAATCTCCGCAGCTCATCGCGGAGAACATCTCAGAATTGAAAAATATTGAAATAAAAGCGGTGATATAGTTGGAGCAAATTCAAGCAGTCATTTTATGTACTACCGAAAATCAGGTTTTGTCCAACAAGAATACTCCAGCATATTTACATAAAGTCTACGGGTTATCATTACTGGAGCGACATATGTATAGGTTCCATCAAATAGGAATTAAACGATTCATAATTGTGATTAATGATGGGGATACGAAACTTGAAGAATATATACAAAAGAAAAAATTAGACTCAACATTTGTCATGGAGATTGTTCGAGTAAAGAATGGAAAAGATGCAACGCCTATAATTGAAGGACTAAAACACACAAAATGGCCTGCAGTTGTAACTTTTGGAGATCATTTGATAGATTATCGCGGTTTTAAAAATGGATTGACTGGAAAAACTACATTGTTTATAGATTCAAAAGTCAAGGGTTGCGATACAACACAGGCAACAAAAATTATCGTGGAAAATAATGAATTAAAAGATATAGGCACACAATTAGAGAATGGATCCGTATTTACAGATGTTATGTTCTTTGATAGAGAAACAATTGAACGATTAATATCATTGGATTCTGCACAAGATATGTATCAATTAATTAAACAAGGACTCAAGGACGTAAAGGTCAATACATTTGATGTAGACGGTACATTGTGGTGCCATAATAGAAGTAAAGAAGCCTTTAAGAAGGCAAAATCATTGCTATTGAAGCAAACAACAAAAATCGAGGGCGAACTGGTAGGTGAATACAATCGGCGTATTTCCAGAAGGCTCACAGCGGTACTTTCAAGAACAAATATCACACCCAATCAGGTCTCTTTGATGAATTTTATTTTGGGAATATTCGCCGCCATCATACTTTTAATTCCCACAAATAATTACATAGATCTTATAATTACTAAAACGCCTATCACATTT
>CAZPUN010000045.1:0-13432 GCA_964589775.1 uncultured archaeon | reverse complement strand
ATTTTTTGCATGAATTTAGTAATTGTTAAATAGGCTTATCTTTTAGTCTAGTACAACCCTGAAGATTTTTAATTTTTTATCACAATGCCAAAAAAATTTTCTTTTAAATTTTAATTATAATTTTATAAAAAATTAAAAAATGAAGATGAGAAATCATATTATATATAATATAAATCAGAGCCATAATAATCCAGATTTTTCCAATTTTTGAATTATTTTCGTGAATTTACAAAAGAACTTTAGCTTTTTTGCTAAGGTATTCAATGGTGATGAAAAAATGGACCCATATTCAGATGATCCGTTTCCATTCTAAGGGAAATATAGGTGTAAAAAATGGCAATAGCAAAAAGAATAACAAATACCAACTTGAATATCGTGTCAATAGATCCAATAACGGTGAATGAAGATCTCAGAGAGATCGCTGCAATAATACAGCTTCTAAAAGAGCGGATGCAGAAAGTCATGAATGCGGAATCGATTCAGATTCTGATCAATAATGGCTATACGGAGTTTGAAATTGAAACAACAGATGAGGGCATTAGGATAATTCCTACAGATACCCTAGTATAAGAACAGACCCAACTATTCTTTTATTTTCCTCATTTCTTTTATGATTTTTATTATTTGTTGCGAAATATATTCTGGAAGTTTATCCACTATATAGATTAGAGATTCTCTTCCGGGAGCCTCAGGAACCAAAATCGCAAAAGGATTTTGTAATTCTGATTCATGCTTCATAAGACATTTTTCAATGATCTCCTCTTCAGTTTTGTCGGGGATGTTATCACAAATAAAGAAAGGAATCCCCACAGATTTCACTGCTTGTTGAATTGTCTCATTCGAATCAACACAAATCATTGATCTTGCATCAGGAAGATATTTCATAATTCTAATAATTAATTTAGACATATGCTCAGAACCACCAAATGCAGGATTTGCACTCGGTTTGATCTTGGATTTTATTTTGACGATTCTACCTGGAATCGCAACTACATCCTGCGTTGTCTTCGCATCCTTTAATGCATAAACGATATTCATCATAACTTCAGGCACAAGATATCCGACACCATCTTGACTTTGTAAAAGACTTATTGCATTCTTCATGTGATTCAATGCAGAAACACGCTCTCCAAATGCATCGGTTTGATTAAATGGAGATTCTTCACAAATAGAACAATTCTCAGATTCAAGTTCAGGTATTGCTTTCTTATGAAGAACACAAATACCACCCCCAGCACGTAACTCATAACACAAACTGCAGGTATGATAGATTAATTTTGATGCACTATAATGAGATAACAGATCTTCTACAATGGTTCCAATACGCCCGATTATGAATTCCTCAATGTCTCTATTACCCTTAATTCGCTTTGATAAATATCCACTAACTGCTGCTTGTGTGATGCCCAATAATTTGCTAATCTGAGTCTGCTTGAACCCTCGCTTTCTCAATTCATGCGTAAGATAATACCGAAATAGCGGAATAAATTCCTTAGTAGCAATTTCACAGGGGGGTCTCATTATGATGCCACCAAAAATTTAATTAATGAATGCATGTCAAGCTTTTTTGATAATTTAATTATATAACCCACTTATAAATTTATCGAGGCAAAAGAAATGTCGGATGAATTTAGGAGAGCACGCGATTCCCGCAAGATAATCGCGGGAGTTTTAATAATAGCAATAATAGCCATTGGAGCTTTTCAAGTCATAAATATGACATCGCACAAGGAACCTGATCTTGTAATTTATACTTACGACAGCTTGCTAGCATGGGGCAAAGATGCTAACAAGACATATGATCAAGTATTTGGCAACTTTGAGCGGATGTACAATGTGAAAATTGAAATCAGGAAGGCATTTTCGGATGCTCGCGAGATGATGCTTACTGCAATTCAAGAAAAGGATAATCCCACAGCTGATGTAATTATTGGCGTTGATAATATTCTTATACACGAAGCTCTTGCGAATGATTTATTTGAACCATACACACCACAAAACATCTCACAAATCAGACCGGATCTAATCAGCGAATTGGATCCAGAGCATCATGTAACACCTTTCGATTATGGATTAATCGCACTTGTTTATGATATGACTCATCTTAATTCAACCACAACGCCAAACATCAATAATTTGACATTTGAAGATCTATTAAACGATACCTTTGCGAATACATTAATTGTGGAGAATCCCACACTTAGTAGTCCAGGGTTATCATTTCTGTTAAGTCAGATTGCAGTATATGAAAAGATTCTACATAAGGATTGGAAGACATGGTGGCAGGCAATAAAAGGTAAAGTGCGGGTAGCTTCAGGATGGTCTGAGGCATATGATCTGTTCTTTACACCAGAGGCAAACAGGCATATGGTTGTAAGTTATGGAACAGATGCGGCATATTCAATGTACTTTTACAATAGCACAACAACTAATGCCACATTGACTAGAGACAATGGTCAGCCATGTGGTTGGATGCAGATTGAAGGTATCGGACTTGTTAAAAACGCAAAGCATGCAGAACTCGCTAAGAAGTTCATAGACTACTTCCTGAGTGTTCAAGTTCAAGAGCTCATTCCCACAAACAACTGGATGTATCCTGCGAATACGCATGCAAAATTACCAGAATGCTATGATTACGCAATTGACCCATACAATGTTTATCAGCTCAATCAGCTTTTATCATATAATGAGATTGAAACGAATTTGTCCACATGGCTTGAAGATTGGCAAACAATAATGTCGAGTTAAGTATCAGATAGAATAAAATATAAGGAATAAAGGAATGGGGCACGTATGAATCAACAAATCCAGAAAATTCTTAGGATAACAGCAATTGCGAGCCCCATATTATTTCTGATTTTATTTTTCTATTATCCAGTGGCTTTTATAGTTCTACGAGGGTTTGTGTCCGGGGGAAATTTTACGCTCCAGCCAATTATCGAATCTCTTATGAGACCATTAGACCAAGCAGCAATTATATTTACATTTCAAGAGGCTACAGTAAGTACTATTATAACCATAATACTCAGTATTCCAGGAGCCTATGTTCTTGCAAAATATGAGTTTAAGGGGAAAAGCTTAGCTCGTGCATTTCTTATGGTACCCTTTGTGTTGCCGTCCATCGTAGTTGTTGTTGGCTTTGTGCGAATGTTTGGAAGTGAAGGATACATCAATATGATTTTAAAAGCGATTTTTGGTCCGGGTTTTCCCACATTTGATCTTGCATCTGGATTTTTCGGTATTGTTCTTGCACATGTGTTTTACAATATACCTATTGCAATACTCATGATTTCAGCTGTATGGGAACGCATAAATTCAGATATTGAAGATGCTGCAGAAGTATTAGGAAGTTCCGGATGGCATAAATTCAAACGAATCATTTTTCCGCTAACTGCACCTGGATTCATTTCCGCAGCTTTATTGATCTTTTTGTTCTGTTTTATGAGCTTCACAATAGTACTTGCTCTTGGTGGGCCTTATTTTAGAACTATTGAAGTGCAGATTTGGTCGTCATTTTTAAATTTCGATTATGATAGAGCATCTGCTCTTGCAGTTATCCAGTTATTTTCCACGATCATGGTTACGATTATATATCTGAAAACAAATGCGGCGTTTTCAAAACGTGTTCAAACAAAAGCAAACATAATAAAGAAGAGACTGATAGGACCAGATTCGGGACTAACGAGAAAAAGAGCTCTTGCACTATTAACATACGTAGTATTTTTAATTATACTCCTAACCGGACCACTAGTCTCAGTCTTTATCACGTCTTTTATAGATCCATACACGAATTCATTTACATTACAAGGATATGAGCGAATGCTAACATGGGCAACCCACCCTAATTTAGGAATACCAGCATTATTACCAGTTGTAAATAGTATGTTCTATGCGGTTGTTTCAACCACTGCGTCTGTTCTAATCGGGATTTTAGGAGCTTTTCTTACTCGAGATGCATTTAGAAGAATAAGTAAAATATATCATCTTATGATTCTGGCACCGCTAGGTATTTCTGCAATTACCCTTGCGTTAGGTCTCTCACTTGTATGGGGTAGAGTCGCCATATTTTCATCTGAACCGTGGATATTAATAGTACTTGCACACACTTTAATCGAGCTTCCATTTACTACAAGGGCAATCTCTAATCAAATAGAACAAATGGACAAAGAAATAACAAGTGCTGCAGAATCATTGGGCGCAAGTAAATTAGAGACCTTCTTTAGAGTCGAGTTACCAATTATAGCACCTGGAATCTTTGTTGCAGCCACTCTTGCTTTTGCTATGAGCATCGGAGAGATGTCTGCTACATACTTCTTGGCAAAGCCGCAATATGTGACAATGACAATTGTAATCTATCAATTGTTAGGGGCACGTAAATTTGTAGATGCAGGAGCACTATCATCAATTCTTATCATCATTTGTATTATTGCGTTTTATTTAATCGAAAAGCTCAGTCGAGGCCAGTTCGGAGGGAATTTCTAATTGGTAAAATTATCTCTTGAAAATGTGGTAAAGACATTTCCAGACGGAACTAAAATAGGACCGCTCAATGTAACAGTGCCAGATGGGAATCTGCATACACTTCTTGGTCCTAGCGGTTGTGGTAAGACTACAACTCTAAGAATGATTGCAGGATTAATTACACCAGATGATGGCGTAATAAAATTCGATGATGTTGTAGTAAATGATATACCACCTCAAAAGAGAAACATAGGCATGGTTTTTCAGACAGTAGCGTTATTCCCACATTTAAATGTATATGAGAATATTGCATTTGGATTAGATGTCCGAAAAGTTGATCAACAAAAGACACATGAACGCGTTATGGAACTTGCGGAAATTCTTGAAATTAAGCACTTACTTAAGAAAATGCCAAATGAAATATCGGGTGGCGAAGGTCAAAGAGTTGCGATAGCTCGTGCATTAGCTCCTGAACCAAAGGTGCTACTGATGGATGAGCCGCTATCTTCACTCGACGCATTGTTACGAGAACGCCTAAAATGGGAGATTAGGAAAATCCAGCAAGAATTCAATGTAACAACAATTTACGTGACACACTCGCAAGAAGAGGCATTTGCGATCTCAGATAGCATCTCAATTATGAATAAAGGATACATAATACAGAACGGAACTCCTGAAGAGATCCTTCAACAACCAAAGAATAAATTTGTAGCAGAGTTTATCGGAATGAATGTAATTTCACGCGAAAGTGCAGAAAAGATAAAAATATTTCAAGATATAACCGAGAACAATAAAGTTAAAGCCATTGCATTTTCACCAGAATCCGTGGAAGTAAAATCCACACAATCCGAAAATACAGTGAAGGCAAAGGTAATACTTGCTACACGCAGAAGAAGCCGATGGCAACTACAACTTAGCATCGGAAGTATATTAATATATGCGACAATATTACCAATGGATAAATCAATATCTTCAATAATAGGAAAAAATGTATTCATAAAAATTCCAAAAGAAGAAATTATATTAATAAGAAATGACAATACTATTTAATATATAACATTTATATTTAATAAAATAGGAAATATAATTAGTTACAAATGCATGAATGCTATGATATTTATGTTTCAATTAAAAAATGTCAGTGATTAGAATGGTAGACGCTTTTGAAGTTAATGAGCATGGTGAAAGCATCCCGGTTACACCATCAAAAGATATTCTGAAACCCACATCAGTAATTATTGTTGTGGATCCTGATTCAAAAACAATATGGCTCTGGAAAGGTTCAGAGGCAGTAGTACGAAAGAAATTTATTGGAGCCAGAGTCGCTACAAAATTAAGGTCTGAATACGGATTTAATTATACTGTAAAGCCTACGGATGAAGGCGATGAGAAACCCCAATTTTTCGCTGCATTGACTGGGTCTGCAGCTTCAGCTCCTGTAAAAAAGGTCATCAAACCAACTCCAAAACCCAAACCACAACCCACAACTACAACTACCACAACTACTACAACTACTTCCCGTCCTGCACCTAAAACAACTACAACTACCACAACTACTACAAAACCTGCCCCACAACCTACTACGACTACTTCCCGTCCTGCACCCACTACTACAACTACTAGACCCGCACCCACTACTACAACTACTAGACCCGCACCTCAAGTTTCAGCCGCCACCACATCAACAGCTAAGGCTAGACCCGCACCTCAAGTTTCAGCTGCTGCAACAGCACAAGCCGCAGCTCAACCAACAACTCAGATGACACCAAGCGAAATCCAAGCCATAATTCAAGAATTACAAGCACTCGAACCACCAAAAGGCTATAAGAAAGAACTCGTTGTTATAAACAATGATTTATTCACAATAGCAGAACATAAAATCAAGTTCTTCACAACTGAAAAGGTTGAAAAACGTCTCGAGCGAGTTAAGAATCCTCCAGAAGGAACATTCTTAGCAGAGGGATTCATTCCACGTGTAATCATCAGAAATGGCAAAGTAATTGCAATTGAATTTCTCAAAGGAACTCCGGATGCAATATTAAGTCCAATTAAGAGCGAGATGAAAGAACGATTAAGCGACTTGATCACATTCTTCAAGAGTGAAAGCGAAGAAGCTCAAGTCGAACCGAAAGGCAAACCAAAGAAGAAATTAGTACCAAAATAAAATACACAGGGAGAGGGAAAAATGTCAAATATAGGAATAATTTCACCTGAAAAAGAACAAGAACTCAATAAAATATTGAGTAGTTTAATTTATGAAGAAGAAGACTTAGAGGCCGTGGGCGTATTTACGAAGCAAGGAGTCAAAGTTGCGTATTTTGCAACAGAAGATTCAACAGTAGACCCAGACCTCATGGCGGCAATGAGCGCAGCGTTACTTGCAACGGGAGGCATGGCTGCAGAAAAGATGAATTTAGGAGACCTTGTAGAAGTAACTGTGCGCGGGAAAACCGGATTCATGGTATTTTCAAACGCAGGAGATTTCCTCATAACCGCAGCGGGTAGAGAAATGACATCAATGGGTCTATTAATTACAGTACTTAGAAGGTACGCAAAGAAAATAGCACTAACTTTATCACAATAATTCTCTGAGTCTCATCTTTTTTTCATACTTATGTTATTTCGAACAGGCCGGACCTTATTTGCCTTTATTGATTCTATTAGATCATCTATATTTTCAATTGGATCATCAAACTCCGTGTAATATGAGCCTACAAGCCTTAATCTATGTGCATCACTACCAGCAAGCATTGGCAAATTAAGAAGTTTTGCAGATTGAATGGCAGACTTTGAAGCATGTTTGTTGACTGATGAACTCATGACTTCAATTGCGTCGAAATGTAAATCAAAGACGAGATCTCCAACACCCAAACCTATTTTTCGATATGGATGAGCCGCAACTGCAATTCCACCATGTTCATGAATGAATTCAAGAGTATAATCAGGAGCCATCTTAGGCGGAGGTGGCTCAGAAATGCCATATGCTAAAATATGCCCTGCAGATGAAGATACCTCACAGCCTACGAATACCTTGACACCATAAAATGTATTTTGTGCCTTAACATCACGGATAGCTTCCATGGAGTCATGGTCGGTAATAATGACCGCATCAATTCCCCGCGATTGTGCTATTCGAGCAATGTCTGGGATAGTCAGGTGAGAGTCAGACGAATACATAGAATGAATATGCATATCGATTTTCATGATTTAATTCACATTTAGATAAATATTCAAAACGTAAGATAAATATACTTGTTGTGACACGCTCGACATGGAGGCACTCTTTATGAGACTAAATATTGCACCACGAGCGGCAAACTTAGAATATGCCATCAGAGACATTGTTGTAGAAGCGAAAAAAATTGAGAAAACCACATCTGAAAAAATGATTTATTTGAATATCGGAGACCCCATCGCTTATGATTGGAAAACTCCCGAGCATATGAGGAAAGCACTCGCAGAAGCCACTGAAGAGGGCTATAATGGATATTCTCCTTCGTTAGGTCTTCAAGAATTACGTGAAGCTATTGTAGAAAAAGAAAAACGAGTTGCAGGCGCAGACATAGATATCGATCACATAATAGTTACTGCAGGCGTTTCTGAATCTATTGAGTTCCTATTGGGCTCCCTCATTTTAAACGGTAATGAGTTTCTTATTCCCGGTCCAAGTTATCCGCCGTACATTTCATATACCTACTTCTTTGGAGGTAAGCCAGTAAGCTATCGCATGATCGAAGAAGAAAACTGGAAGCCAGACATCGATGACTTGCGTAAAAAGATTAATGATAAAACAATTGCAATTTTGGTAATCACTCCAAACAATCCAACAGGAGCTGCTATAGACGAAAAAACAATGAAGGCCATGATTGATCTTGCTGGAGAATATGAATTACCATTAATTTCTGACGAAATCTATGATATGATGACTTTTTCAGGCAAACATGTTTCAGCTGCAAGGCTTGCAAAAGACGTTCCGATTATTGGTTTTAATGGAATCAGCAAGGTATATCTCGCTCCGGGCTGGCGAATCGGTTGGACATATTTCCAGGACCCTGAAGGTAAACTCGCACCACTAAAAGACGCAATGGAGCGACAGGCACGTGTCCGAATTTGTACTAACACTGTAGCACAAAAGGCAGCCATTGCTGCATTAAAAGGACCACAAGACCATATTAAGAAAACACTTGAAGAATTAAAGAAGCGTCGAGATTACATATACAAGCGACTTAATGCAATTGATGGAATTTCAACAACACTACCGGATGCAGCATTCTATATAATGCCTAAAATCGACTTGAAAGGCAAATGGAAAGACGATAAAGATTTCGTGCTAAGCGTCTTAAAAGAAGAAAAAATCGTCTTTGTCAATGGTTCCGGATTTGATCCTGAATATGGTGCTGGACACTTCAGATCAGTATATCTACCACCCATTAATATGCTTGAAGAAGCAATGGACCGATTGGAACGGTTCATGAAAAAACACTATTGAGCCTTCTTAATAATTTCATCAATGAATACATCTACGTTCCCATATTTCTTTACTTTTTTGGAAATTTCTACCGCTCTTTTTGCCATACTCTCTGAGTTTAATACGTCTTCTATAAGCTTTCGAAGATTTTCGGCTGATACATCATCTTGAGGCAATACTCGAGCAAAACCCATATCTTCAGCAGACTCCGCATTCCCCATTTGCTCTGTATGGTTTTTAACAGGAATCAGAATCATTTTTTTACCAAAATACATTCCTTGCGCAACAGTTGTCTGACCGGACCGAGAAACAACAATATCGCAAGCTTTTATAAGTTCATATCGATTCTCAACCCAATCGTATATATGGATATTTTTGAAAACATGTGGCTTAGTGCTTCCATTGGGAATCCCACGACTAAGCACAATAGTGAAGTCCCCACCAATTTTCGGTAGAATTTTCTCAATTTTCTTTAGAATTCCTTCTTTTTCATGCTTCGTACCACTTATTGTAATGAAGATTAATGGCTTATCATCAAGTCCATATTTTTTTCGAATTTCGGGAATCGGCGGAAGATCTTCGGGCTTAACACGTGTCGGAACACCCAAGTAGAACGATCGCTTTCTAAGAGCTGGCGGGATGACAATATTTTTCTTGGAAATCGTGAGAGGCGGCGGAAAGTCTACAAGCAATATCGGATTACCCATATGCCAAAACAGGACAAAAATTCGAAAAACAGTACCTTCAACAAGACCTAGCAGAGCATCCTTAATAGATGAAGGTGGAGCCCATCGCGGAATTATTACTTTTAATTGGTTGGTAATTAATATTCGTGGAATTCGTAGAATCTTCGCAGCAATCAATGTTGTAAGACGTGTATCCGAAACTACAACATCAGGTTTGAACTTTATCATCTCACGAATTTCATGCATCAATTGCTTCAATGCGGATAGCACGTTGTAAATAACTTTCGTTGTGGTAAGAGGTGTATCTACTGTACCGTCTGGATGCTCAACCATTATAACGGGAGGCGATACAGAATACGGATACCCACTCTTCTTAACTAAATTGACCCCATCTAAGTAAGTCGAGAAAAATATTTTGTGACCTTGCTCATTCAATTTATCAGCTATTTGTAGACAACGGCCTACATGACCAAGCCCAATACCACAGGCCCCAAAGTAAATTTTCATTTATTCCACCGGTTTTGAACAATTTGAGACCTCTCCTCCTCAAGAAAGAAAGGAGGAAAAGGTCCGATATATGCAAGCAATATTATTAGAATTCTCTTTCTAATTCGGCAAACATTTGGTTTATTTTATCCTTCATCTCAGTTAATATACGGCGCTTTTCTTCGTTGATCTTCGCTGCCAAGTTCTCTGCAAGCTGCTTCTTCAATGCTTCATCATTGATTGTATTTCCAAGCATATCGACGAGTTCTGCAGTCAATTCATATCTTGAACGTGCTTTAGCCATATCTTTTTCAGAGATCGATGCTAATACGGATTTCGCAGCCTGCTCGAAGATATTGATTATTCGGTCCATCAGCATGTCATCTAATGCGGCAGTATCGTGACTTGTCTGCTTAAGATTAGATAATTTTGCCTCCAGCTGAGATACGTCTTTTGTTAATTTTTCAGATTCTTTATAATCACGAAGAACGATATCCACGGGTCCTACTTGAATGGAATATGCGGAGCCAAGTATATCCATGTATGAAACTTTTGCCTTGAATGAATATGTCTTCTCACCAACCATATCAGTTGTTGCTTTAAGTTTTAATGATGCAACTTGAGTCTCGTTGGGATTTATTCGCAGGATTGTCTGGCGTTCATTTCCTGAGAGAACTTGTAAGCCATCGGGAACAAAGAACTCAACAGTAACATTCTTAGCCTCGCCATCACCCATATTCTTAATATTTAGATTTAGAGTGAATGCTTCTTTAAATGTAAGATCAATCGGGATTTCCAGCTCTGCGATAACTTTAGGTAGTTTAATCTTTGAACGCATATTTTCGCGTATGAGCTCAAATGCACGTTCAGTTATTGGATATAGGTCTTCACTCTTGGCTTGAACTAAACCACTTCGAAATTCGGTACGTGTAATATTTTCAGCACTGGAAAGTAGGTCAACATTTAGTGTTTTCGTCGCGTTATTTATGAGTTCAAGTATGGATAGAATTCGCTGAGCATCTGGGGTGACTACCTTAGACCCATACTTTTGCTTGAATCTATTTACAACATCATTTCCAGTATCAGAATCGCCACCCAATATGTAAATGAATCCAGCAGCAACTGCAATAGATGCAGCCTTAGCATATTCTTCAAACATTGCAAGGTCATCTGCATATTTACTGGCACTCTGGGCAGCCTTAAGATACAACCTCTTCGCAAGTGCTGGCTGCTTCATTTGCTCATAAATCCTCGCAGCATGAGCATAAGCAGATGTAGCTCCCCTATATCGTTTATTGTTTGTCAAAAGATCTCCAGCCTCAATAAAAGTACTGGCAGCCTTTTCAAATAATTGATTTGCACGTGCAGTATCTCCCATAGCTAATGCTTGTTTAGCTGCTTCCTCGTACTTGAGTGCTGCAGCCTCATAAGATTGTTGACCTGCACTCTTGGTTGCAGCCTCTAAAGCTCTCCTTAATTCTTCTTCAGACAATACCTTTACCTCCTTTCATTAAAAATTAATATGTCTACTAACTAATATATGTTATTAGTCTTATCGTCCCATAGAGCAGGAAAATAAAAAAAAGATAAAGTAGAAAATACGTATATCGTTTAATCAGGGGGTGGAGGCGGTGGAGGCACATCTGTGTCAAGTTTAATTGGAGCCTTCACAGAGTCTCTTCTCTTTATAGGCTTTGCAAATCCCAGAACGATAAATATGAAGCCTATAAGAGCCACGAGTCCCCCAACTAGCTGATACTGTGGGATTGTATCAATAGGTATTAATACAATAGCCGCACCAGCTATTGCGAGTATCAATCCAAACACTACTGGAATAAAACGAGTATATTTCCTGTATGTAAGATATGTCATATCAGGTCACCTATATAACAAGGCATAGCCTATGTTCAGTTCATAATACGACAATTTCAAATTTAACTTTGTCGGATAATTTTATAGTTTTATCAATTACACAAACACGGTGGAAAATATGATTTGTGAGTATACATCAGAATATTTTAATGAAACACTTGAGCTATACACAGCACTATATTCGTATCACAAAGTACTTTTTGGAGGACAACCATTATCTCCCAACGATCTTATAGAAGATTTTAAGAAAGTCGTCGAAAATCCAAATAATAAGATCTTTCTCTATCGCAATGATTCGAAAGTATTGGGATTTGCAAGATTATTTGATGCTGATGGCTGCTATTTTCTAAAAGAATTGTATGTGCAAAGAGTATATAGAAATAAAGGCATTGGAAAAAAACTATTGCAATTCTGTGAGGACTTTGCACAAAAACATGGAGAAGAACAAATCTATCTAAGTGTCATTCCAATAAATGAGATTGCAGTGAATTTCTATAGAAAGAACGGATATAATGTAATTAATAGTATTGAGTTGACAAAACCAACGATAAATGAAACTTTTCAAGAAGTAGAATTTAACGGGAAAAAATATAAAATAAGGGTTTAGAAAAGAGACTTCAACATGGAGATTGGAGCTCTAAGATATACTTTTCTCTTTGCTTCTTGATAAGTTATCATTCCCATGATCATGTCTGAAACGATCTTCATAAGCTTTGGATCTTTTGATGCAAGATTGATTAGTTTTTCCTGACTTTCTGTAGATTTGTAGACTATATTTCGAATATCTAAACCATATTTGATAAGATCATTTCCAAATGCCTCATGCCAGCCTGGAACATAATATTTTCCGGGTAGTTCACCAGTTTCAAGTGATTTCTTGATGGATTCAGCAGCTATAATTCCTGAAGTTATTGCATAAAACATACCTTCGCCTGTTACGGGCGATACAAAACCTGCAGCATCCCCAACGTATAGAACACGATCTATAGCAGTAGGCTCTAGTGGCTTGTAGAATGGAATTGGATGCGCCAAAGGTTTATCAAGCTTAAGATTCTTAGGAATTGTATTAGATTCGTAAAGATATTCAACAAACTTGTTATACACGTCGATAGCTTTTACGCCCGGAGATACTGAAAGCCCAACACCGATATTCAGATATCCATCTTTTGGAAACACCCAGCCGTATCCCGCATCAACAATACCGAAATAGATCATCAAAGGATGATGACTATCTACAATAGAATCCGAAATTTTCTTTGAAACTTTGGTTTCTGATTCAAAAGTTTGAGCTAGCATTTGTTTGGTCCATCGTCTTTTGGAAACATCTTCGCGTGGTAAAGGACGAACACCACGAGCAACAACTAAATATTTCGCAGATACAGTACCATCACATGTTTCAACTTCTACGTGGTCATCTTTTTGTATATATGAAATGACTGAACACTCCTCATGAATCTCT
>CAZPUN010000044.1:0-28668 GCA_964589775.1 uncultured archaeon | reverse complement strand
AGTTGTGATTATTATTGCGTTTTCGCTGCTATTCAAGATGTCTGTAATTGAAGGGACCATATTAATATTTTTGAAGATATTAAGCGAGTTCGCATCGAGTATTTCAAATACGTTTGAAAGATCTTTAGATATGAAAAGCGATGTTTCTCTGGGGTTTAGGGATAAGAGGTCCAAAGCGACTAGGCTTCTTGAGATTATAGCACTTGTGCAAGCAAACAGGTTATTGTTTTCGAGTATTATCAGAGTTTGGTCAGAACTTTTTTGTATAGATTCAAATAGGTTTGCATCGCGAGTATATTCATTTGGGAGATCAAGTAAAATTCGGGGCTTTCGAGAAACGATAGGGGGACGTGATGAAACAATTTCTTTGATGCAATCGATTAGAGAATCGGGTTTGATTTGTGTATAAGGAATTACATGGTCAAATCCGGCATCGAGTAGGGCAGTTACAATTTTTGGATTCACATAATTTTGTGGGGTAATTATGTAAATGATGTTGGGACGCCACACAGAATCATCAACAACTACTTTTTCGGTCTCTTTCTCTGCGTTCCTTTCGAGCTTCTGCCAAATTTCCTCTTCCAAAGGAGTCTCCTCCATAGACTATAAGAAATAAGATACCATACCGACTTTTATACTTATGGAAATTAGATAAAATAATCCGTATTATTTAATAATGATAAGGCTAAGAAATTAATATGATAAAATAAAGGGAGACAAATATGTTTAATAAAAACATCATACGAAAACTTATCGATCATAGAAATTATGTACGATCTCCTAAAGAATTGGAAGAGCTAAAAAATCAAGCAATTAAAATGGCACATATATATCATTATGAACATAATCGATTTTATAATAAATTGTGCAAAGCAAGGGGTATTGATAGAGAAATTTCACCTGATGATTTTCATAGAATAATATATCCACATACTGTATTTAAAACGTATGATATTCAAGACCCGGAATTAAAACCGGAAGATTTTAAGAGATGGGTCGAAAATATTTCAACGATAAGGTTCGATTTCAAAATTAGAAAAAGTACGTCCTTTAAGGAATTTTTAGATCAATTGTATGAAAACAAAATTCTCATAGGCTTTAGTAGGGGTACAACCGGGAATGTGTCCATTATTCCACGCGACAGATATACACAAATAATGATGATAAAATCATATACTGAGACTTTTGAAACAATTTTTGGGCACAATATGTGGACTTCATATAAAATATTTGGAATGGGACATACGAGTTATCTACAAATTATTTGGACGTTGAATCAAGTTTTGGAAGGAATTCCTAGAGAGGAAATCAATATCGAGAATGACTATATAAAATCAGGATTTATAAGTTCGATTAAAAAAGAAAAGACAATCTATGAAAAAATACTACATAGCTTTTTAAATGTCGAAAAATTAAATATCCACCGTGTATCGAATCGAATATTAAATAAACTGAGAACATACAATCGTATAAAGGTCATCATTATTGGTTCGCCCATACTTATTAAGAGCATGGCTGAAAATATAATTGAAAATAACATAAAACTAAGAATATCAAAAGATAGTGTATTTATAGTTTTACAAGCTGTAAGAGATTTTAAAGATGCACAAACGTACAAAGATATTTATGAGAATGCATTTGGAATAACTATAAATAAACCATTGAATACATATGCAATGGCAGAACTAAATTCGCTTTTCATTGAAGATGTGAAATGTAGACATATGCATATTCCACCGTGGATCATGCCAGTTCTATTCGATAAAAATTATGAATATATCGAACCGGAAGGTAAAGTATCCGGATTCTTTGCATTTCTAGAACCATCTAATACATCATATCCGGGATTCATATTGACAGATGACTATGTAACAATAAATTACGATACAATAAATGATTGCGAAATAAAAACACCAATAATTGAAAAAATAGAAGCAAAAAAAGATATTAGAAAGTCTGATTGCGTAGGAATTCTAGGAAATATTGAAGGGAAGCATAAATGAAAATAAATACGTACTTTATTCCACCAATTGCATATGATATTGAAATGAATATCCCAAAAGATGAGCTTGTTTTAGATGGGCATACATTAATGCTTCCTAGACTAACAGCGGAACATGTCTTAGATATAATTAGGCGCATAAGAGATATTCATGAATCATTTTTAGAATATTCTGATGAATATATTAAAGAAATTTTTATGAAAGTCCTTAAAAAGTGGCAGGACCCCAATTATGATAAACGAAAAATAGCAATAGAACTATTACCAAAATATACGAATTATTCCAAAGAAATACTTGAATTTTATCAATTTAAGATACTTGATAACGTTCGACCAGAACTTATTAATATTGCAGATACTTTTGAAAAAATAAAAAGCGGAATATACAATTTTTCAACCATTAATGAAGAAAATCTAATTATTAAGGCATTTGGAAGTATAATTGATAAGTTTAAAGTTAAAAGAATGAACTTTAAAACAGGTTCACATAAAATCTTAACGCTATTATCTCCCCCGAACGCAATCGGACTAATTGCAATGTATGGCATATGGATAGGTATTGAAAATAGAAGTGGAGTGATCATAAAAAATCCACGATGCCAACCATTTTTTGCAGCATTAATTGCAGAATCCATTTTCGAAGTTGATAAAGAATTGGCCAACATGATTTTTGTTCTTCCATGGTATAAACGAGATGATGAAATTGATAACATAATCTTCAAGAATTCAGATTCAATAATCGTAGCGTTAGAAAACAAACTCAACACATCTGGAGACTTTTGTAGATACATTAAAAAGAAGGCTAGAAGATCATTATGGATCACTTCAAATGTATATTTAGCGTGCCATGGTGGAAGAGTAAGCTTCGACATTATTTCAAAAGAATACGTTAATGAAGATATAGCAAAATTAGCTGTCATTGATGGTTTTGGGTATGAAGGACGTATGAATCCTGCGCCAGTTCTTGGATTTTTTGTTGAGGAAGGAGGCGAAGCAACGCCGGAGGAATTCTTTGAATTTATGGTCGAACAAGGAAAGAAAATCTCTAAGAAGTTACCCCAATCTGAATATTATAAAGCACTACGAGAGCAGGAGTTAGCAAACTTATTTGCCAGCATGATAGATGATGAGCGAGTTTTTGCAGAACCGGAATATGACTTTGCAATAATTTATGATCCTGAAAGGAAGGTAATCCCATCACAACATAGAATATTGCGAATAATCCCTGTTAATAATATACATGATGCGTTCAAATTAACCCAGAAATGGCAAGAATTTTATGATACAATAGGAGCTGCAATACCACAGAAGAGGCTACTTAATTTTGCAAATAGAGCAGGAAAAATGGGAGTTTCAAACATAAGAGTTATTGGAACTGTTAATTTGCCTAGGCTCAAAGAATCATGGGATGGCAGAATACCAATCTTAGAATTTTACATGCCAAATAAGCTTCGATGGCTGACGATAAATACCGTAAATATTGATACAGATATTAAAAACGTAATCAGGACTGCGAATACAATTTTTGAGGCGACCGATAAATGAGAGTTCTAATTACAGGAATTACGGGCTTCGTTGCATCACATGTTTTTGATATATTAAGAAACGATGAATCAATTGAGATTATAGGCATGGCTCGCAATAAAGAGAAAGCCAAAAAGTTTGAACAACAAGGTGTTGAGATTAGATATGCGGACCTCAACAAACCGGAAACCCTGAAAAACATAACACAAGACATAGATGTGGTTATTCATTTGGCAGCAAAAATGAAATTCCATACACATTTAAAAGAATTATATACTCCAAATGTAAAAGCCACGCAAATTCTCGCAGAAGATGCAGAACGAAATGGCGTTAAACACTTTATCGCCACAAGTTCTACGGAAGCCATTGGTCCTGTTGAAAATCCACCTGCCGATGAAACATACCCATGTAATCCGGTTTTTGACTATGGCAAAACCAAATTAATGCTCGAACAAGCACTTAAAAGAATGTATGAAGAAACAGGATTTCCCATGACAATTATCAGACCTACGGGTATTTATGGGCCTCGAGATCAATACATATCAATATCAATAATCGATACGATCCTAAAAGGACGATTGACTAGACTCCCAGGCAAAGGTGATAAATATATTCATTTTACGTTCGTGAAGGACATTGCACACGGTTTTGTAAAAGCCCTACGCAATCCTAGAAAGGCAATTGGAGAAACATTCATTATTTCGAGCGATGACTATTACACATACAGGGAAGCCTTTACAATCATAGCGAATTTACTTAACGCACCAGCTCCAACAAAATCCGCACCTATGTTTCTAGCTAAGATGTACATTGGATACTTAGAATGGCGAAACAACCGCAAAGGGATTGATAATTTCGTAATTCACAAAAAAGTAGTTGAAGAAATGAGAAATCACAGAGCATATAGCAATGCAAAAGCAAAGAAATACTTGAACTACCAACCGAAATATACGCTTCCAGAAGGCATGAAAGAAACAATTGCATGGTATAGAGAAAATAAAATAATATGAGAAGGGCGTTGTCTATTTTGTACCTACAATTTTTACATTTGATAAGAGTAATGGCGGAACCATCAAGTGAGCACGTGCCATAAGCCCACGTAATGGTTGTAAATTGTCTTTTAACCAATCATATACATTTCCTGCGAGCATTGTTTTTCGGACGGCTTTTGTTAATTCGCCGTCTTCAATTATTGTAGCTTCTTTTGCTATACCACTAATATTACCTGTGACAAAGCTTCCATTTCCCGAAATGCGACGAATAATTAAACCTTTTTTAATTGAAGCAATAGCTTCTTGCAGACTCGTTTCACCTTCTGAAAATACCAGATTTAGTGGCATTATTTTAGGTGGGCTTTCAGGATCCTGACGACGCGCATTGCCTGTACTTTCTGAAATACCAAGTCCTTTTGCAGTTTCACTATCGGTCATAAAACCCTTCACAACACCATTTTCGACAAGTGACACACGCTTAGTAGGAGCTCCTTCATCATCAAACGGAGAAGAGAAAAATCCACCTTCTAATCGGCCATCAGAATAAAGAGAAATATTATCACTGAACACTTGTTCGTTAATACGATTTGTAAATGGAGAACGATTCGTAAGAATATGCTCGCCATTAAATGCCATTGAGAGAATTGAATCTATAAGCATGGCAGAAGCATCACCCACTAATAACACATCACCCGTAAATGATGAAATTGGCTTTCCTTGATGGTTATTTAATGCTCTTTGGGCGAGGTCAGAACTGAACTTCTCAAAATCAATATCAATGCTGTGCCCGTAATAGGTGTCTGCGACTGCACCACCCACAATATCATTTTCATTTGAAATCATCATTGCAAACAGAGACATTCCGGTACTAGCGCTTTCAACATCTAAGCCTTCGGTATTAAAAATCCGCTTGACTTGCGTAAAAACATTAAGCCGACCACGAATTCGCACATCAAAGGATACATCACGCATGCTTTCAATTATACGATGCCCGTATTCGCAAAGAACATCCGTATCAAAATTCGTAATATCATAATCAATCAAGCCCTCAACTGCAGGATATTTATCAAAATATGGGAAACCCTCAAAATATTCATGCTTCGGAGATACTTTCGCAATCTTATATGCACGGTCAAAGATTGAATCAAAATCATACGATGAAGTGGTGAATGTAAAACCGATCTGCTTGTTTACAGCGGCTCTTACTGCAACATACATACGCATCGATTGAGCTATACTGTGAATATCAAGAACTTGCATGCTGATTTCAGATTCATATTTCTGAACCAAGAAGACTTCAAACGAAGCATCTGAATATTTTTCTTTCGCATTTTCAAGCTCATGTTCGAGCTCGGATACCGCTATAGTTACATCAGGAAATTCCATTTTTATTTACCTCCAATAAGTACTTTTGTTCTTGCGAAGGAGCCGCCACCACCCGTAAATGCAATCTGACCTTTACCACAATGTCCTGCAAATCCTCGCTTGATCTCACGTGATAGTGCATCTATTTGTTGTAGAACGTCAATTGCAATACCTGAAATTGTCACTCCTTTGTAGGGACGAAACTTTTCACCATTTTTAATTTCCCAGATTTCACCCACGCCAAACATAAACTCGGTGGTTGAATCTGCTTGCCCCATATTACGACCCAGAAGAAGGTATCCTTCTCGTGTATCTTCAATTATTTCATCTGCGCCCCAGCCTTCGCCATGACTTGGAAAAATCACAGAATTCGTCATACGGATTATAGGCTCGAATCTATGGTCTTGGGCTCGTGCATTTCCCGTAGGCTGAACTCCAAAATCAGCAGCAGACTCGCGATTGTGTAAGAATGTCTCAAGAATACCGTCACGAATTATATAAGTGGTTCCAACACGTACTCCTTCATCATCATAGCCAGGAAGAGACCCATAATCATAGGGATATCCAATCTTGTCATCTATGAAATTCAGGAACGAAGGCGCAATCTGTTGGTGGATCTTATAACGCAGCGCTGAACCTGCTTCAACAATATCTGCTTCCACAGAATGCCCTAGGGCTTCATGGGCTAAAAGTCGAACAAGTTGAGGCCCCAGTATTACTGTAGCAATTCCAGAGGGTGGCATAGGTGCGCCGAGAAGATTGATTGCACGTTCTCCAACAGTCTTTATTAAACCATCTACGGCTTCATCATTAAGTCGTTCATATCCACCAGTCTGAGCAATTCGTGATGATGCAACGGATGTTTCAGCACCATCTTTGGCTACTGCAGATATATAAAGAGAAACTTTTGTATCATATAGCTCTAACTGAGTACCTTCAGATGTTAGAATATATTTCGTATCACTGACATCAAAATAGTTTGTCGAGCTACTAACTATTTTTGAATTGAACTCATGAACCTGTTTATCAATCTCTTGAATTCGCGAAACCTTATCCTCAATTGAGATATCCAACGGATCTATTTCAACATGTGGTCGTACAATGTCTTCATTTACTTCAACATCAGCAAGATGAACGGATTTGTGTTTCAGCCCAATTGCAGATTCTGCAGATCTAATTGCCATCTCAATTCCGTGGAATATACTCTGGCGGTCCAGAGAGTCAATCGAATAACTACCCCACGCGTTGGCAATAAGAGCGCGAACGAAAATGCCTTCCAATTTTCCAGAGCTTGCAGTTGCCATACCATTCTTAACTAAAACACCATTCCTTATGCGCTTGTGGTAACGAATTTCGAGATAGTCTGCTTCGGGTGAAAAGTAGTCTATTGCATCAATTAAATTATCAATCATGTAACCTTCTCCTGAGCCTCTTTTTAATTATTAATTCTGTATACAAATGTACTTATTTTTCTTTTGAATTGTCTCTCAATTTTATGTCATGTAGGAAAAATATATTTATCCACCGCTTTTTTAGTTAATTAAAAACAGATGAAAAATATTCATCTACGATGAAGTTAAAAAGTAAAATAACATAATTCGTACAAAATACTTTCAGGACTGGCTCCTGCTCATTCGGTGATCACAATGTCATTTCTACATACAGAAGAAGTAAAGTCCGAGAAATATGTCGGAAAAGAGGTAAAACTAAGAGGCTGGGTATATCGCATTAGAAAGCAAAAGAAAATGGTATTTGTAGTTCTAAGAGATGTAACAGGCATTATCCAGACCGTAATTAAAAAAGACGTAGTGAGTGAAAAAGAATTCAAAGATGCCACGGATATGCTGGTCGAATCCGCCGTTGAAATAAAAGGTATTGTGAAAGAAGATAAACGAGCAGTAGGCGGGTATGAAATCCAAGTGAATAATTTAAATGTCATTCATTTTGCGGAAGACTTTCCCATTACAAAAGATAAAAGCGTTGAATTTTTGATGGATAAGAGGCATCTTTGGGTTAGATCTCTAAAGTTGGTAAATGTTGCAAAAGTTAGGGCAGAAGTATTTAGAGCTGCACGGGAATATCTAACAGACAATGGCTATTTTGAGACTACAGGACCCATGATCGTGGGTCAGAAAGGAGAAGAGGGAAGCCAGTTATTTGAAGTCAATTATTTTGGGCGAACAGCATATCTAACACAAACAAGCCAGATGTATTTGGAAGCTATGATCTTTGGACTGGAGAAAGTATTCACATTAGCCCCGTCATTTAGAGCCGAAAAATCAAAGACCAGAAAACACGTGACTGAATTTTGGCACTTAGAGGTTGAAGAGGCATTCTGTGATTTCGACTGTAATATAAGAACCCAAGAGAATCTAATCAGTCACATAGCACAATCTGTAGCGGATAATTGCCAGAAAGAATTAGAATTTCTTGAAGTTGATCCTGAGCGGTTGCGAGTGGTTAAGCCACCATTCCCAAGAATAACATATTCAGAAGCAATTGAGAAACTACAACAACAGGGCCTTAAAATCAAATGGGGCGAGGATATAAGAACAGAAGCGGAAGATATACTATCTCGAGACTTAGAAAAGCCATTAATAATAACACATTATCCCAAAGCAATCAAAGCATTTTACATGAAAGAAAATCCGGATGATCCAAGAACCGTTTTATGTAACGATATGATTGCCCCAGAAGGATATGGCGAGATTATCGGTGCAAGTGTCAGAGAAACAGATGTCAATAAAATCATAGAGCTACTCAAGAGAGATGGGGACGATCCCGCAAAATATGAATGGTATTTGGATCTCAGAAGATTCGGTAGCGTACCCCATGCCGGATTTGGCGTTGGAGTCGACCGAATGATTACATGGATGCTAAAACTTGAGCATATCCGAGATTCAATCCCATTCCCAAGAACGATAAATAGAATCTCGCCATAGACGCTTTATTCTTTTTTTATTATTTCTTTTACTGTTCCAATTGCTCTTGTATTTGCTTCTCGCAGAACTAACTTATCACCGACATAAACATTCTCAGGATGCTTGATGAATCTAATACGTACCTGTGCGAAATCACCAACTGTAAGATAATCCTTTCCGTAAATTTTCACTAACTCAACAGTCTGATGAATCGTATGGCTATGATAAACTGGAGAATACCCTTCTGTAATCCGTCGCGCATGCTTGGTGACAACAATGTTCGCCTCGAATTCACGGCATGGACTTACTTCCACATCAGGATCCCCTATGATAATCCCGCGACGAATTATTTGCGAATCAACTCCTTTAATATCAAAACCGAATGAATCGCCAGGTTTAACCTTTTCAACCCTCTTTTTGAACATCTCGATACTTGCGATTCTACCAATATGGTATTTCCCAGAAACATCAGGCCCAACAAGGACTCTTTGCCCATCCTTAAATATACCTTGATATACCGTGCCTGTAACTACTACATGCGTACCCGGAATACCCCGATAAACTTTATCAACATATGCAAGAGCAGGCTTTTCAGATATGTCAGATTCGATCGTAGGCTTTAATTTCGAAATGAATGCGGTTAATAACTCCAAACCCTCACCAGATACGGTAGACACCTCAAAAATCGGAACAATCGCACGATGTACGAGTTCTTTGGTAATTGTGTCAAGGTCCTTTTTGTCTGAAACGTGCAGTGGGATCTTCCCAATATCCCGTAATGTTTTTTTAACTAATGAGCGAGTGAATTCGAGTTCCTTATTCGTTGCAACATCAATTCTCGAAATCACTATAAACATGGGTAGTTCTTGATTGCCCATTAGAATCATGTGCTCTCTAGAGATCTCATCCAATCTGACAATTCCAGTGCGTTCAGCATAGGTCCAAGCTAGTTTTGCTTCTTCAGGCGCAGGAATCAAAATCATTCCATATTGCGCGTCGGCACCGAGAATACTCCTAATCATGGTTTTGGAAAATTCGGCATGACCGGGAGCATCAAACAACGTGACGATTTTCGCAGCCATATCGAGTTTTCGACCGCATTCCTCTTTATCTAGAGGATTACGAAACGGCATAACATTCCCATTCTTATCAAAGGCAATGAACGCAATATGAATGTCTGAAGTCTGACCTCTGCGAATCTCATGAGGATGTCGCAAGAGATATGTTCGGGTTTTACCACTACCATCATCAAGCTGCTGTGTAATTAAAGTCCCTATCAATGTGGATTTACCTGCATTTACACGACCTGCAACGTTTATGCTAATGGTTTCTCCAACTTCTTCAATAGGACGCCGCCTCAGTATAAACTTACCAACAATGCCTTTCTCGGTCTGAATATGTACTTCTTCAATTATATCTACGCCTGCTTCGTCACATAATTTCTGCAAAATTTCGGCGGATCTATTTAATTCTTTAAGAGATAAGCCATGGACCTTCCATTTCTTTCCTTCAATATCATCTATACCAATTAGATAAATTGCCTCAGCATCATCTTGAGTCATGAATTTAATTCTAGCAATTAGGCTCTGCTTACGCGAGCCTTTCAAATCAGCCTCAGTCAATCGTAATTTAAACTCAGAAATATCGGTTTCTCCATTTTGAAGAATCTTGTCAATAGAATAGGAATTACTCATTTGAAACACTTGCCTGAATTAGTACCCCAAAAAGACATTTTCAAAAATTACTTTTATATCTAACTATTATATGTGAAAAGAGAAAGAGATCGAGATTGTTAAAAAATTATCTCGGATTAATTCTTAAAGTATGTACTAACACTTCATGCAAGACCTTTGGCTTCTGAGTTTTCTTTCTTGTGTTCATCTTTATCACCTCACGATATATCATCAAATCTACCTATATAAAGCGGACTCACAACATGAAGACACAATATGTAGTCATATTATGAGATATCAATATGTTACTATTAGAATTGAAAATAACAATTGTTAATAATGAAAAATCTAATCATTTTATGTTGTATCTCCATAATATTAGATTAGTAGAATCATAAAACGTATAAATGAATTTTAATATATAATAATTAAGCGAGCGGGTGTCTCGCGAGAGGATAAATGGGGATCTGAACACGATTAAATCAAGACAAATGATTGGAGTGTGAGTCAGGTCTCTAAATAGGAGATGAACTAAATATGCGAATGGGTAATTCGGCACTAACTTTACTTTTTATGGATCTACTATTGTTCATAATATTGATAATAGCGATCCCAACTGGATTAATAATTAGTCCATTTCTACTGTTGGGATTTCCATTTCCATTGGCTACGGCATTAGGAATTATTACTTGGTTATTGTTATTCTTCTTTGGATTCTATGTAGCCATTGGATTTAAAGTAGTTAGTGAATGGGAACGTGCGCCAATACTTAGATTGGGTAAGTATATCGGAATGCTAGGTCCGGGATTCATGCATGTATGGAGAGGATTGGAAAGCATAGTAACAGTCATTGACCTTCGTGTTAATGCAGTCACGGCGAGAAGCGAAGAGACTATGACAAAGGATAATGTCCCTGTGAATGTAGATGCAATTATATATTGGAAAGTCATAAATCCAGAGATGGCAATTCTAAACGTCTCAAAGTATCTGAGCATGATTTCATATGTATCTCAGACATCGCTACGAGAAATTATAGGTGAGCATGTCTTAGACGAATTAATTGCGGAACGTGAGAAATTAGGTCAAAGATTGAAGGATATTATTGATACAAAGACCGAGGAATGGGGTGTACAAGTAATTTCTGTTGAAGTACGAGATATTAAGATTCCTTCTGCACTTCAAGACGCTATGGCACGACAGGCCCAGGCAGAACGTGAGAAGCGAGCTCGTGTTATTCTTGCATCCGCAGAAGTTGAAGCCTCAGACCAATTCCTTGAAGCCGCAAAGATCTATGGACAAGATCCCAGAGCCATGGAACTCAGATGGATGAACATTCTATATGAACTAGGTATTTCTGGAAAGGGCAACTTGATCTTTGTACCATCATACATGCCAGACATGAAATTTGACAATATCAGCGGCGTTGGGGCTTTAGGAATCAAGGGTCTAAAAAGAAATAATGATGAACAGTAAGAGTTCATCAATTTTTATTTTTATTTTTCTTTAGATTCTATTTCTGCATAGGTTTTTATGATTGCATCTTTCATCATGCGTGTTGCTTCACCAGGGTCTGAGGAACGAGTTATTGCACCACCGACCACGATGATTTTCACACCAGCTTTGACGAGTGCAGGAATTGCCTCGAGGCGAATTCCACCAGCCACAGAAACCGGTATGTTAACTGCCTTAACCAGCTTTTTGATCTCCTCAACTCGCTGATTAATTTCGCGTTCTCGCATCTGCTTAGAAATTCCTACGTGTGCTGCTACGATATCGACACCGAGTTTCTCAACTTCTTTTGCTCTCTTGATTGGGTCTGGATGATTTATCATGTCAATCATGATTTTTACGCCATATTTTCGAGCTGCTCCAACTGCATCCTTTATGGTTCCATCATCGGCTACACCAAGAATTGCAACAATGTCAGCACCTGCTTGAGCTGCAATTTCGGTTTCTAGCCAACCCGTGTCCATAGTTTTGAGGTCTGCGAGGATAAGTGCGTTTGGAAATGTCTTCCTGAGCCGTTCGACTGCCTCCATACCATTCTGTTTAATGAGTGGAGTACCAGCTTCTAATATGTCAATTCCGCCCTCGTGACACTTTTCTGCAATTTTCATAGCTTCATCTAAACTTCGCAGGTCAAGTGCAACTTGAAGCATTGGACGATTGACTTCAGGTGTCTCAATGCCCAATCGCGATAAGGTCTTCTCCATAGGAATTCCATCAGGAGTCCAACCGCGCACCTTGTAATATTCAAGAACCATTGGTGCAACATCTACGGTTTTACCCTGTGCTGGACCATGTTTGATTGGATCGGTCTTAAAGCGCTCAGGTAATGTGTCGTCCTTGTATGTGAATCCTTCACGAATATTGAAAAGCCGTTCCAAGTTGTAGATTCGCTCGCCGACTTCAGAAATTATTTTCTCATCAAAGTAAAATCCAGTTGCTGTTGTAACTAACTTAGCATACATTTCAGCCTCGTAATTCAGCGTGTCAAAGAATGCAAAGCTTGTATACTTACATAAACCTATTGAGTCGATCACTGCAAAGACATCTTGCATTCGCTTAACCAGAGCTGCTTTGCCCTCAGTTGTATTTGGATCAAGATAACGAGGCATACTCCCAATTTCAGAAGCTACTATATATGCACGGAGGTGGTCGCCGCCCTTGTTAGATACCGCATATGAAAGCGCCATACCTTTCAATCCACGAGGGTCATATGCAGGTATCTCAAGACCCTTTGCGTGCATTGCGAGTTCTTCTGCATGCCATTGCTCAGAAAGTCTCTTGCTGCCCTCAGCAAGGTAATTACCAATTCCACGTCGGAATGCGGTATCCTCGATTAATTTAAGAACAGTTTCCATATCGCCCCACTTGATATTCAATTCCTTATCAAGTTCAGGGGGAATCTTTCCCTTTTCTTTTGCTTCCATCAGAAATGCCATTACTGCACCCATTGTTATTGTGTCCATACCGAGAGCATCACAGAGGTCGTTTGCTTTCGCAATGTATCCAATATCCAGATTATCCAAATTTGGACCGAATGCCCATATGGTTTCGTATTCAGGCCCATGGACCTTAAGTCCCTTGAATTTTCCTTCCCGAACTTCCGTAAGACGGTCACACCGAATTGGACAACCATAACATCCTTTAGCTTTAATCAACATTTTTTCGTGAATGTATTCTCCACTAATGGGTTCAGCATCTTCTACAGAGGCATCTTGGAAGTTCCGAACGGGAAGAACACCACTCTTATTCACAAGATGTGTCAGGATGCCAGTTCCATAGCGTTCAAGACCTGTTCCTGTTACAGGATGACCTTTAAGAACCTCAGTTGCATTTTTTACGAGTTTTAGAAATGCAAACTTATTAGCAACTTTTATTGGGATGCGACCCTTAACAACAACTGCCTTAAGATTCTTTGAACCCATAACGGCTCCGGTTCCACCGCGTCCTGCAGCTCGATGCTCATCAATCATAATAGATGCAAATCGTACCATATTCTCGCCTGCAGGTCCGATGATCGCCATTCTGATGTCATTACCGTGTTTCTTCTTCAAGTATTCCGCAGCTTCATAGACGGTTTTGCCCCAGATTTCCGAGGCGTCCAAAAGTTCTGCCTTACCTTCATTAACGAACAGATAAACTGGTTTATTGCTTTTACCTTCGAAAATGAAACCATCAAAACCAGCACGCTTGATTGCAGGACCCATAAAACCGCCAATACTGGAGTCGTTTATTAGACCTGTTAGTGGGCTCTTTGTAGATATTGTGAAACGTGCAGAGGTTGGTGCGGCAGTACCAGTAAGAGGACCGGTCATATAAATCAGGATATTTTCAGGAGATAAGGGATCTATCCGAGGCGGTAAATTATCATATAAGAGCTTTGCAGCATATCCTCGACCACCAAGATACTGCTCCGCAATTGAAATGTCAAGTGGTTCAGATTTAAGTTCACCAGTTGTTAAATTTACACGTAAGAGTTTACCAACATAACCGAAAATGCTTCTTTCCATAATTTCAAACCCCTAGACTGAGGCTATTCATGCCAAAGGTAACTTGATATTAAGATTTTTCCTAAGACATATACTTCATGTTCTTCTCAACTATTGTAGTATATAAAATCTTAGTTTGGAATTAGAACCAAATAAAAAATAAAAAGATTGATTGAGCTTTAACTCAACTTATTCCTTAACTCATTAACGACTTCAGGAAGAATCTGATACAAGTCGCCGACAACATTATAATCAGAAAACTCGAATATGTCCGCATCGGGATTCTTGTTTATTGCAATAATCGTATTTGCGTCCTTTACGCCCATGACATGTTGGGCGGCTCCAGAGATCCCAATTGCAAAATACAACTTAGGTCGAACAACAATTCCGGAAATTCCGATCCATTCTTTGAACCAGCCGTAATCAGCGGCAAGCGGTCGTGTTGCGCCTACAACAGCATTACCGAGAACTTTGGCAAGCTCATTTGCCATTTCAAGATCTTCCTGCTTCTTAAAGCCACGACCGACTCCAACGATCTTTTCGGCTTCATTGAGTGGAATTCCTTTCTTTTCTTTTGCAATTTTATTGACTTGCTTTATCTTGGGCTCGGAAATCTTCGCATCTGTAATTTTAATTATTTCCGCCTTTGCTTCAGTTTCTTCGGGAATGTTGTGAACACCACCAGGAACAATCAATACACCGGGATATTTGATTATTCGTTCTTTTGATATCGCTTTGCCACCCATTGCTACGCGACCACAGATGACTGTATTATTTTCCTCATCAATTACAAGAGCACCACAACCAAACACAACACCGGTCTTGTAGCGAGTTGCAAGTCGTGGAGCACTTTCAACTGCAGGTCGAGTGCCGCCGAATAAGACATATTTGGGCTTGATCTTTTCTACAGCAGCTTGATATGCATCAGTATAGCTTATTGGGTCAAATTGCTTGAGATTCTCATTCTCAATTACAATTATTTTATCCGCACCGTGTTTGGCAACTTCATTGATCTCGTCTTCAGATACGGAACTACCAAACAATAAAACAGAAACATCGCCACCAAGCTTTGACGTGATCTTCTTTCCAGCAGTAATCATTTGTAGTCGAATTTTGGGAACATCTGAATAAACCAATACACCATTATAATCACTCATTATTCTTCACCACCTACTTCGAAAGTACTCCATCTTTCATGAGTAATTCAACAAGTTTCTGTGCAGCTGCTTTTGGATCTTCTTCTTCAATCTTGATCTTCTTACGCTCAATCTGGGGATAACGGAGATCAAGCAATTCTAAGGTCTTAGCATCTTCAATATCAGAATCAGTGAAACCTAATTCTTCAACAGTCCATTTATGAATGGGCCGCTTCATAGCTTTCATTAGTTTCATAACATTTACAAGACGGGGCTCATAAATTGGTTGGACTACATTTAGTACTACGGGAAATTCGGCTTCGACTTCCTCAATATATCCGCCCATGTCACGTCTAATTTTTACCTTTTTGTCCTCAACTTCTAATTTAGCAGTGAATCCGAGATTTGGAAGACCTAATTCTTCAGCCAGGCGGATACTCACAACACCGGTCCAGCCATCAACAGTAATTTTTCCAGTGATAACAAGGTCAAAATCACCAATTTTCTTAATTGCTTCAGCTAAGATTTTAGCGGTCAGATATGTATCTTTCTTCTTCTCTTCTGGCAAAATAACATGATATGCGTCGTCTGCACCCATTGCAAGAGCTTCTCGAAGTGCTTTATGTGCCTCTTCAGGACCGACAGTTAATGCAAGAACTTCACCGCCATGCTTTTCTTTAATTCTTAGAGCGGCTTCCATTGCACTTTTATCAACGGGATTTATCTTCTTTGGCGCTTCTTTGATTTTTGGAGTTCCATCACTTGCAAATGTAAGCTCATCAATATCAACGGAATATTTCACAGGAACAATTATGCGTACCATGAGAATCACTCTCTTTGCTTTCTAAGATTTCAAGAAAGTATTTACTTAAAAATATTAAGGCTAAAGTGTATATTTTAATTAATTGACAAACAAATCATAATTATATTTGAAAATTAAAACTCAAAAATAGTATAAAAAAATTAGATACTACAACAACAAATATCGGAAACGAAATGATCTCGCATAATTGAATTAAGTAATAAAAATTCAGAAGCTCAATATCTTTTTGCACCATATGCTTTCTGAATGAATTTTGCAATTAGACGAGCCATAGAACGTGTGTTGACCCTTCCGACGAGAAGATTGTTGAGCTTCTTGCGAGTTGCTTGAATTATCGCACCCTTATTTGCACGAACATAGGATTCAGGATTATCCAACAATTTCCCGTATTCTACAGGATTTATCACAGAATATGCAAGTATTGGAAAGCTCCAGATCATCTTGGTATAAATATCGAGACCAATTTCGATTAGCTTAGATTCATCGCTAAGGTCTTGCATGCCATATTTCTTATTCGCAATTTGTCGAAATGTTCTGTCCAAAGCGGTTTCAATTTTGCTTAGAGTTGCAGAGTCCAATGTGCCCTGCCGCTTAAAAATATCATAGAGTATAGATTCAGTAGGCATATCGACTCCTTGCGAGCTTGATGGTCGGCGATATGAACGTACTAATCCGCGGGATGCTTGACGCCCGGATTCCAACTTTTGAACACGCTCATCGATTATATCCTTACCAAGAATCTTTAGCTTTTCATAAACATCCTTAAGTACAAAATGATATATAATATCCCAATAGTACTCTGAACCTTTGTCGAGCGGATAGATCTTCTTAAATTTATCAAATTCATAACTGATATTTGAGAACGAATATGAAGTGTTTTTAATTCTAAACAAGGTTGCATAGCCCATCTTAAGAAGCGTTGCACCCCAGCGAATATCAATTAAACTATCCTTAATTATAAATTCAGAAATCTTCTGCAACGCCGGCATTAACTTCTTACGAATCATTATTGCACGAACAATATGGTCTTGCGTCCCAGAAGTCTTTTCATCCAACAGGATTGTAAATGCATCAAATGCTGCAGAAACTGCCGCAACGATCTGTTGTGATAAATAAGCGGCAGCTTGTAAAGTGCTAACGGCTTTTCCCCCACCAGCCACAATTAACTTCCGCAAGTTTTCTAAGTCTTTTGTCAGATGGATCGGATTGTAATTTTCAGGCACAAGATGATTTAAAGTAAAATATCTATAGGCAGTAAAAGCATCAAAAACCTCGTCTTCATTCAATTTCAAAGTAGCAATCGCTGCAGAATGCCTCTTTATATCTCGCGATATAAGTATCTTTTGCGATTCTTTCATTTTTTCCATTTGATTTAAGGGGCTCTCAAATTTTGTCTTGAACTCGCTAACAATATTGCTGAATGTATCCATTTTTAGTCCACCTCTACGTGTTCATTGTCTGCAGCGACTCTGTCGCTATCTTCAGCCTCTGCATCGACTTCGGATGATTCTTCTTCATGTGATGTATCCAGACTATCTTCACGCTTGGGAATTTCAATTCCTAAAACTTCAAAAAGCGAGCCAAAATCATCAAGTGTTGCATCGCCCGGTTTAAAGAACGGTGTTTTAATCCAGTCCGACACGATTGATTTTGAGAGTATCTCATCAATATCTATGCCTTTGCCAAATCCCTCACGAAGATCTCTCAAGAACGTTCGCATGGGCATAAAACCAATGAGATTCTCAGTTTTGGGAACACTATCAGTTAATGCTACAACAACGCGGATTTTATTTTCAACTCGCTTGGATAATGCATCGATAGTCAATATGTCTTTTCCATTTCTGTGAAGCAATACGGCTCTGCTAGGTAAGTAGATATAATGCGAAAAAATCTCCTGATTCATTAGATTAATGGATAACATAACGCTAGAGGGAATACGAGATAATTCAAAAAGTGAGACAATATCTCGAGGCACTTCATAGTTAGTAGTTAAATAGTGTATAGATTCTTTCGGAAATACAAGTGAAACACGCTGAAATTCAACATCGGGAGGAAGATAACTCAATTCTGAGCCACATCGAGGACATGTGTCGGAATTTACTTCATCAATATCATACACAGACTTACATGAATCATTCATACAAATTCGCTTAGCAGGAATAATCTCATAGTCAAAAATTAACAAACCAAAGAAATAAGTTGGCACGCCTACGGATTCCGGACCACCTGCTAGTTCCCGTCGCTTAAAGAGTAAATGTGCTAATAGGGACATAATAGATGAAGAAGTTTCATCTAGTTGCTCGTAAACTTCTTTTTCAGTTAATTGGCCTTGTTGCATCTGAGTAATAGACCTATGGAGAGTACCATAATATGCCGAACATGCGAAATCGATAAATTCCTCATATTTAGTGAGATTAATATCATGATACGGCGTAACTAATAAACCAAGATAATACGTACTTTCTTTTCTCGCTTTAACTTGATATATGTTTGAGACAAGATCCGTTGTACCATGGATCTGCTCTGGCGTGTACTTGATTGAATGTAATACATGTTTTCTCAGTTCAAATAGATCAACAATATTTAACTGCACAAACCCAGCCTCAGCCTCTAATCTAACATCTTCATCTTTAATTAAATCCTGCCCGCCCATGACGGTTGCATTATTTATGGTAATCCCACTTTCATCAAGAGAACTAATAACAGATATAGAAACGGAATTACGCTCGATCTTTTCCGACATAGATGGCTTAATTTCTTCAAATCTATCAAAAACACTCCGGATCGGCATTCTATCTTCCTCAAGATAATAAATAAAAAATAGAATAAAAACTATTCTTCACCAAACATTTTCTTTAAAAATGCAGGGGGTTCAATGGATTTTTCATTTCTAGGTATAATTTCTAAATCTGTATATGGATCACTAGTAGGAGCTAAACGACTTAACCACACAATTGGAATCCATAACGCATTTAGCATCAACATAGAACCAAGATAAAACATATCCAGCAGAAATAATGCGACTCCAAGAATTAAAAATGAAATTGTTAATATCTTTAATATAAATGCAAGATTTTCAATGTTCAAAGCGACACACCTCTGAAATTAGTTATTTTTGAAATATACAAATTTTGTTTTTAACTTTGTGCATTTTAGAAATTAGCCACACTCTCAACAATTTTAAAGCCCAAACGCTTACCAAAGCTGTCAAGAAGAATTTCAAGTATCTTGGTTGTAAGCTCCGGTGACATAGAAAATATATCGCTTTGCGACAATTCATCTAGAATCATACTTTCCTTGAGAAGAAGATTGTGAGCTGCAATTTTTAAATTAACAGGATAGGATTTTGCAGCTGCTACATAATACAATGGAGATTTTGGATTATGTATCACCAATAATATCTTATCGTGAAGTGAGATCGTATAAACAAAATACTCAGTCTCAGGAATAATCATTTCCAATGCATTGTTTAATGAAGATACTAAAGCAGAAACAAAATCAAAATCGAGGTCTGTTTTTTTATATGAAATTGTAAAAAGATTAATTCCGCCCGCAATGTTAGCTTGTACAAAATATAAATCCACAAAGGGAAGAAATACTTGTAATATATTTTCATCAAGAGTAAGCAAACTTAAGAATAGCCAACCAAGTGAAAAACTAAATTCAGACGCAGTAATCCAAATTAAGCTTGGGGAATAAAACAAATTAAAAAATATTATTGATGGCAATATGAAAATACATAACGCATATAATGAAAATAACAAATAAACACGAAAATATTGTTTATATGAATAAGAGTATAAATCAATTATATAAAAAATTTTTATTATACCTACTAGAAAAAGAGTATAAAATATAAGTGATAGAAACGCATGACCGGGAAATATACCAATTTTTAAATTATCATATAATACCTTGAGTGGTGTAAATAATAATAACGCGTTCATAAATCCAGAAGTAATACCAATAAATCCAATTAACTGACGGAATACCTTTTCTCGATTTAAGTTAATAAATCCACCAAATATAAATGAAATTGATAAGCCAGAGAAAAATATTGCAAACAGTAATACGGGAATAGATTCATAGATTTCAAAAATACCAATTAAGATCGATGCAATAGAGCCAAAAGTAATACTAGTGTTTATTATAAAGCGACCGTCAGGCCATATATTTAATTTTGATTCTTTATGTATTGTTATAATTAGTATTGATGCAATACCGATGAATAATATTGTAATCCCATAAACAAAGTCGCTCATAAATACACCAAGTATATTATGTTTTTAATCATATTATAAAAATTACTATTCTATTCGATATATAAAATCATTTTTAGTATTAATTTTTGTATATGGATAGAATGCTTTTTGAATTAATGAACGAATGACAGATTTTTGCATTTCATAATCATCGTGAAATATTTCTTTATCGACAATAGCTGCTAATTTTGGAGAATTTAATCGCTTAAAAATCGTATGTATAATTTTAGTGGGACGATCAATAATTATGAATATGTTTACAATTTCGTCATTATTAGAAAAAATTGTATAATTCGCCATATGAATCATTTTAATGGGCTGTTTTGATGAAAAATTCTCCAATGCATTGAAAGATGAAGCAACAAATGGTACAAGTTCTTTATTAGAAATCTTTGATTTTAGAAAATTAAGTATATAAAAGAAATCTCCATTTTTACTCGAAATTGAAATCATGTATAGATTAAGATGCGTCATGAATTCAAGATTTAGCATTCTTGGCAAAAATACAATAATTAGAGCGAATAAAATAATGCTTTTTATCATTTCAACATCTGAATTCATAAATTGAATGTGCCTAGAAGTAGGAGTGAATAATATGCCTAAATTAATAATAAATAAAGAAATAAAATCCTTGTATCGTTTCTTTTTGAATTTGTATGCCGCATAAATATGATTAAGAGAAACAATAAATAATATTATGATAGAACCATAGACTTGAACATGGGATATCATATCAAAATTAGGTAAATAAAAAGTATTATCAAAAAATACAAGCCGTAACAAGTATAAAGATATGGTAAATCCAAAACCAAAATAAATAGTTAGCCAATATTCTAATTTTTGAAATTCAAAGAAGTATCCTTCAGAATACAGAAATATAAAAATTGCGAGTGTAGAAACAATATCAATAATAATATTGGAGATTGTAACATCAACCCCAAATGTATAAAATATGCAATATAAATAATAAATGAATACAAACAATAACACGAGCAGATCTCGCAAAAATATATTAATACGGTCAAAATCGCCATAAGATTTTAAATGGAAATAACTGGCTCTGATGTATAGCAATATGAATATTGTTTCAACTACCAGTATTCCCAATAACCACATTTAATAATCATCCCGATGAATTTTAATTTTTTTGAACAATAATATATATGTTTATTTTCTATTTCTTTCTTTTCACCAATATTATAATAAATATTATTAGAGCACCAAGTAAATATATGCTATTTTGTTGAAGTGCCATGATCTCTGGTGGAGATAATGTGCCGTCAAGCTGTATGAGAATTGTTCGTTCAGCATACCATGTGTTTATCCCATCACAGATTTCGGTAGTTTCTTTGTGAATGTAATAATTTAACCAACCCGAATAAGCATAATGTGCAGTTTCTCTAATTGTTGTTATTCCACGCTCTTTTATTGTATCATTATTAAAATCAAATTCACTGAAAACAGATATTTCAAAATGATAAAGGCCCTCATTTATTTCAGTCCTAATAGACTTAATCAATGGTTGTTGAGCAAATTTTGAAGTAATATTTATCCAATCGGAACTATCAACATCCCAATTTTTATCTAGATACCATATACCTTCGCCATTCCACCACGAAGTATTTTCAAGCATAACGAAGATATGATCTGCATATCCATTCATATCAGAATCAACAATAGACATATTTAGCTTTAAATGGGATTCATGTGCGTTAATATATCGTGTGCTGTTTTTTATGAGTGAAGTTGTATTTTCATTTAAATATACTTCATTGATCTCTATGATTTCATCATGCGAACCAGATAAATTTAACACGGTGATTCCTACCAGACCATATAAAATTGATTTTTCAACCTTATTATCACTAACAATGCGGTTTTCAACGCTACAATGATATGTCAATTTAATGTTTGAAGTATCCATACCATGCCCACTTGCACTTACATTAATTGGAACAGCAGTAATCATCAATAATATAATCACGACACTTAGAATATGGGCATCTGAAAGATTCTGCATTGCTTTTTCCTCATTTCAATCCGCGAACCATGTGGGCTGCTTTTCAACAGTATATGATTATAATACAAATATAAAAATATAAGGTATATGGAAAGTGATTTTAAGAGGTATTGGGCGACCAGATAAAAAATGAAAAAATAAATGCTTCACTCTGAAACAACAACGCGATAATAAATGGATATACCTGAAACATCGCTCTTTCTAGTGATTTTCAAAACATCACCGGGCTTGGCACCAATTATCTTCGCCGCAGGGTCACTTTCGAAAATTCTGGGTAGTTTATCCTTTGTAATACCGTATTTTTGAAGAAGTTCTCGTACTTCTTCAGGCGTGAGTATTTCATGCTTCGGTACAAGCTCATGACTGAGAAGACTAAATGATGCAAATCCGCCTCTGACCAGCTCAATATTGTATGCACGAGATTCTCTTACAGCGGCAGGTGTAAGGCGTTGAATCCCAACAATCATACCTCTATCGGCGCCTTCTTCGTCAATGGCTTTCTTTAATTCACGAATACCAGCAACACCAATTGTCTTTGTCTCGGGATAAACCCAAATCACATATTTACCGGGCTTGCGAGGATCTGTACTCTCGGCTAAAATCTCTGCAGGAATTTTGTCAGTATCTTCGGAATATACTCTATATTTCCTGAGTTCTAATAGTTTTATAGTCTTTTCCACTAATATTTTAAGCCGGTCCGTGAGATCTATATCGCTCATACAAAATCAGCCTTTTTTCAGTTAACTATAATGAATTCCTAATAGGAGATTTATAAAGCTTTGGAATAGGTAATACTTTTAGAATGCCAAATAATATACAAATTTTGATTTTTTAAAAATATATTATACAATTGTAAAGCAATTATTGGAAAAATATTTAATTAGTAGTTTACATTGTAAATATGTACAACAATACAGGTGCGTGCGAAGTTGATTAAAGGAATAGTAACTACAAAACCATACGATAGAATATTAAAGATAGAAACTTCAATTTTTGATAATCCGTTCCCCGGTGGAAAGGCAAGTTTAATCGTTTTTTTGGAAAAGTCCAAAGAGATAAGAATAATTCCTATAGATTCTAATGAGGCATTAAGAATAAAAATAGAGACTGCAGGCGTTACACCAAGGCTTCTGGACTCATTAATGAAACTATGGAGCAAATACGAATTGAAAGTGATGTTTTCCACAGGATTTTGCAAAATGAAAGATAAATGTGAATATGAAGTACTGGTTGCTCCAAGAGACAATATAAATTATGAGTCAATAGAATATGATCTCAAATCTGTAAATGACATAAATCATGTGGAAGTACAAAAATTACCAATAGTATAAAAAGGGATTTAGCACAGCAACCTTTTAAAGGGATTGAGATATTTAGGCGGTAGTGTATAAGATAAATCGATGAAAAATTACACTTAAGAAAATAAATAAATGCTTGAGAATTCAATCGACCTATAAGTCGATATGAAAAATCAAATAAGAAAAAAGACGCACCTGTATTCAAACTTCATTAAGGAAAGAAATATCTTAATGAAGAATTGGATATGATCTCAAATATCCCAAGTGCGCCAAATATTAGCAAAAAAAACAAAAGAAATTTTAGGGTAAAAATATGCCCTACAATCAATAAAAACTTGAGAAAATTGAGGATGAGGACGGCATGAAGACTCTCACCAGATTGCTCAGCATAATACTCATTACCGGAATTATATTCACGTTGCTACCAACTCAAATGAATGTGCCATATATGACAAATTCAGGTAGCTACAATAATTTTGAAGTAAATAATAAAGTTCTATCATTAGAATATGACCCCCATATAAATGTGACATTAATATCTCCAACCAATCACTCAGTAGACATAAAGGGCTTACTGAATATTACATTCGAAGTCCATTCTACATATAGCCCTCTGAACCTTACTGTGGCTGTTCAAGGACATTACGTTTCAGATTATATTAATAGGACGATTAATAATGGAACCGTCTTCGTCTTAATTAATACTACAGATTATAGAGACGGACAAGCATTAATTGATAATTGGTTTATAGATTCATATGGACACCTCACACATGTAGTAGTTGAAGTGTTCCTTAACAACCATGAAGCCCCACAAGTTGAAATATTAGGTCCTGCAGAAGGTAGCAGAGTTACTGGACTTTTTAACCTGACATTAAATATTTCTTCAGATTATGCTCAAGTAAATCTATCAGTATACGTTGATCAAAAAATAACTCCGGAATATAATGTCACAGTCGTACCATCTGGAATATACAATGCAGCAATCAACGCAAGCAGATACTCAAATGGCGAACACAACGTCTCAGTTGTCGTAAGAACTATGGAGGGCTTAACAGATAGTAACTTTACAATGCTAAACTTTTTCGACTATATCAGATTCAAAATCACTTCAAATGAAAACTATGACATTGTAAGTGGTATAGTAAACATTACATTAAGAGTTGATGCAATTACAGACAATAATCGTGCATGGCTATTAGTAGATAATGTAACCGATCCCCAAGTAAATGGTATTCATATTGGAAATGGAACCCAAATAATCTCATTCGATTCCACAAAATATGATGATGGACGCCACACAATTCAGATCTTTCTACACGATAGTACAGTGCATAAATGGAATCAAACAGTAATTCTTACATTTGATAATCATCATGAACCAAATGCTACATGGGTAGGACCCACATATTGGGTCGTTTCAGGACAAGTAACATTCCAAGTCCAAATAAATTCGGATTATCCACGCGTAAATGTCACCGTGTATATTGATGACGAGATAATCCCTGCATACAATAACACAGAAGTTTCTTCGGGATTATTCCAGTTCACAATCGATACCACACAATATTCTGAAGCAAAACACACAATCAAAGTTGTCATCACAACTCCAGAAGGACTTGAATACACCTTAACTCACGAAATCGCATTTTCAAGCCTGACAATTCCAGAGATCGTCTCATTCATAGTACTTATTGGAATTGGATTGTTCTTGATGTTCAGAAGATTCCGAAGCGGACAGCCAATGAAATTTGTTGTATGGACCTCAGTATTCTATGCAATCTTCGTTGCAGCACTAATGTGGTCCTTGGGTATCAATACATTTGAAGACCTATATTGGTTCATAAATCTCGCAAGTGTCTGGAGTATTGGCTTAGTATTCATATTCCAAATAATAGCCATCGGAATACTTGAATCATTTATCGAAAAACCTGAAGAAGAAGCAAAAGAAGAGTGAAACTCTTCAAACTCTTTTATTTTATTATTTTTGTAAGAATTAAAATGTCAGTATTTTCTTCAGTCCATTTACCAGCATTGTAAAAATATTGCATTGCCCTTGATGACACGTATGACTCAATATTTGAAACGCCATAATCTTTTGCGGCCTTGGACGTCTTTACAATTATTGCTGGAAGATATTTTAAGCCATGCTTGTCTACATCTACAGCTATTTGTACAGTGCTCTCATCTACATTCCAAATAGCACCTATACCAATAAACATGCCAGCTTTTCTAAATTCGAAAAACTTTCCTTTACTCATGCCGGACATCATATTGGTAATGCCTTCTGAAATTTGCCCGGGAACTCCCAAATTCAATAATCTTGTCGAGGGTCGCAATCGCTTACGAAGATCCAATTCATTCATTTCAAAATTCCGTGGTCGAAGACTCTTGAGGTTTTCAAGAGAACTCCGAACTTTAATGACTTGGTCATATCTGAAATAACCCAATTTCATAAAGAAATTATATATACTTACGGGAGCATTTATGAAGATACGGGAGGCGCCTTTCTCAACAAATCGTTCCTCTGCTGCAGCCATTAGTGATTTACCAATGCCTTTTGAACGATATTCGTAATCTACAACGATATTTGTTATAACACCAACCTTACCAAATCTAGGCGACATATCGATTCTGGTGTTTATTTCGCCAACCACTTTTCCATTTTCATCAAAACATAGCCAGCCATCACGTTCAAATCCTTTCGCCTTTCTCTTCTTTCGAATTTCTAATTCATCAGGTATGGTCTCAATATCAGGTGCTGTAGCATATATCTTGATTAAATCGCCTAAGTCGTATAGAGTCGCTTTTCTTATAGACATAATTAACCTCCCTAAAATACACATAATTATGATTACAAAAAATCTACAAAAAAGTGTGTATCATATGGGAATCATATACTCAGGATATACTAATAATGAATAACTATAGAAAGTTCATAAAAAAAAGGGAGAGAATTACTCCATCTTAAGTGAGAAATATTCCTTTGGAAATGTCCATCGTTGACGATCTTCATCCCAGAAATCAACGAAATCATATGGCAACTTGGACCCCAGATTGTATAGTCTGTGAAATATTGTAATTATGTGGTCATCACGCAAACCTTCGAACAAATAGAGAAAACGACCTACACTACCAAATGGGACCTTTATGAATGCTGTAAGACCGTCAATATAGATAGCTCCAAAGAACATTGGAAATTGTGCAAGTCCGCGTAATAAAATGTCCTGCTCGGCTTCATCAGTTCCACGAATATCAACCAAAACTAATTCTTCAAGACCAAGTCCCGAAAATGATACATACGGATAAATTATCTCATTGTTAAGAAGCTTGTATATTAGCCTACTAAGAGTCGGTTCGGATATTCGAATGTCTTTTGTTTTCAATGCATCCAGTAATTTTCCGCGTGAGATTTTTAGGTCATGACTAAGTAGCATTGCGATTAGGAATTCTTTCTTATCGAAATAGACGGGATCGTTACTATGTTCAAAAAGATTAGGCAATTCGAAGTTTTCTTTGTTCTCTTCAACCATGTTAAACAGACCATAGGGCCACGAACCATCAGGAAAGATCCAACCCTCTGTATCATATAGATCCAGATTCGCACTGTAAGCGCCACTGATTACTTCTGTAATGAAATGATTTGTTGTATATTCATCAAGAATTCGGGAAATACTCTTTTTGAATTCATTTTCATATTTCGGATATGAAGGAATCAAATAAGAAGCCCAAATCCATTGACTCTGCCCAGATGTAGCAGTATCTGCATTCATGGACTTTGTAAATGGAGCCGAAAGCATTTTACTGATCTTTATTGCTCCGAGGTCAGCGGGAACTTCGGCAATTACTAAATATTTGTTCAGCTTGAAACGAGTAAAATCAATGTAGCCGCTGTATCTTAAGAGAATACTCTTGTGTAGCTTTTTGTAATAATACGTAACGAGACTACGCTTCATCTTTAGTTTATCGCTGACTTCAACAAAACTCATGCGAGGATTCTTTACAATGACACGAAGGAATTTATGCTCCGGAACTGTTAATTTGTTTTCAGTATAGAAACTCGTTCTTATTAATCTTAAAATCCTGTCTGGAGAAGTTATTTTGTATTTCTTAATTACAGATAAGCGAGTTTTCAAACCCTCATATAATGTTTCGTCTAATGGCGCATCAATGGGATTAAATACAACGATACTGCTAGTTTTGGGCCCCAACATTATATTAGACTCATCAATAAGGCCATCATATCGAGCAAAATAGATTTTGATCATACGAAATAGTTCATTAATGTCAGGATCGTCTACTTGAGGAAATAAAGGGTCGTACTTTTTTATTACAGTATCAATTGTAGATTTTTTTTCATAATCGGATCTTTGGGGGCACACATTCATACCTCTTTTTTATTTGAATTTGATTCATAGCAACTTAAAAAATACAATTATACTTGTTCAATAAATATTTTGTAATAAACATATAATTAAATTTTTTGCATGAATTTAGTAATTGTTAAATAGGCTTATCTTTTAATCCGGTGCAATCCCAATGTTTTTTAATTTTTTATCATAGGACCAAAAAAATTTTCTTTTAAATTTTAATTATAATTTTATAAAAAATTAAAAAATGGAGATGAGAAATCATATTAATTTAAACATAAATCAGA
>CAZPUN010000043.1:0-25269 GCA_964589775.1 uncultured archaeon | reverse complement strand
GGCTTTCGGCACCAGAAAATGGTGGAAGACCCCTCGCGATCGCGGGTTCAAATCCCGCCCGGAGCACTATGATGTGCCGTCGTAGCTTAGTTCGGTAGACTGAAAAGGCCGACAGCACTTGGCTGTTAACCAGGCGGTCGGAGGTTCGAGTCCTCCCGACGGCGCCATTATTAAATATTTAAATATTAAAATGGGCCCGTAGCTCAGCTCGGTCAGAGCAGACGGCTCATAACCGTCAAATGGTTTTTTTTGAAATCATTCGGGAAGGGTCAAGGGTTCAAATCCCTTCGGGCCCACCAAGAACTTTTAACTCAATATGAAAATCTAGAGATGAATAAGAATGGGTCAAACTACCAAGTGATATAATATCAACACCAGTTTTTGCATACTCTAATATGTTTTCTTCAGTTATTCCTCCTGATACTTCAATTAAAATTTTATTACGAAGATTAAGACTTTCAAGATGCATGATTGTTTCTTTTACTTGCAATGGCGTGAAATTATCCAACATTATAATATCTGCACCATTTTTAATGGCTTCAATAGCTTCATCGATATTTCGGACCTCCACATCGATGATCTTTGAAAATATCTTCTTATTCTTCACACGCATGATTGCTTCAGACACACCGCCAGCAATATCAATATGAGTACTTTTTATTAAATACATATCATCAAGACGCCACCTATGAGGATCTCCACCACCAATGAACACAGCTTTCTTTTCAAAAAATCTAAATCCAGGCGTAGTTTTACGTGTTGCAGCAATTTTTACTTTTGAATTTACTTTATGACATAATGAAACAAGATAATTAACTTTGGTTGCAATTCCAGACATCTTCATTAATAAGTTTAGAATAACACGCTCGACTAATAATATTTTTCGCGCATTACCACTTATTTTTAGAATCTTATCGTGAATATTAATATGATCACCATCTTTTTTAATCACTTCGCATGTGATCTTGAAGAATTCACATATGAAACAAGATTCTTCAACACCAGCTAAAATTCCAGAAGATTTTGAAGTAATATATGCTTCGATATTCATATCAGAAGAAACTACTGCTTCGGTTGTTATATCACCATAACCTAGATCTTCATAAATAAAGTCAATCAATTTATTTTTATCATATAACATAATCAATTCCTCTTATAATATAAATGGGGATTTTCAACAATTTTACCTTTAGGAGCTATTTCTCCATAAATGATCGCATTAAATTTATAGATTTTAATATTAGGATCTTTCCAACAATTATAATACATTCCAGCCTTCATACACAAATTGTCCAAAAATTCTTTAACATTCCATTTCCATTCTACAGGTACTTGAGGTAACAATAAACCTTTCAGCCATCCTTTAGAAATAATTAATCCATCTTCACCAATCTTGATTTTATCCAAGTATTCATTAGGATTATTTACTTCAATTAAAATTGGTTTTGTTAAAATACTTATCTCAACGACAATATGTTCTAATTCATCAATTGATAAAGGATAGAATCTAGGGTCATTTACTGCAGAGTCTATTGCAGAATCAATTGTTGCTCTAATTAATGGAAAATCAGGATATGGACGGCCTATGCATCCACGTAGATTTACATGCCCATTTTTAATTGTATTAAGTGTAACAAATACACCGCGTTTTCTAAACAGTTTTTCAGGCGTATTCTTAGGTATATCAATTACAATATGATTTTTTATATAATTTTCAATTGCATCACGAGCTATTTTCGTAAGAAATATCCCATCATCCAAAGTGAATTCCATACTACCACCTTCGTATTTAATAATAATCAATTTCTTTTTAGAACTTTGCCACTTTCTCCAGGTTTAGATACTATCATATTATTTGAATATACAGTTTTCCCGCCAACAATAGTATACAGTATTTTTCCAGTTACAGAATATCCTTCAAACGGCGTAATTTTAGATTTTGAATGAAAATTATCTCCTCTTATCTTCCATTTTGTATTAGGAGAAACAATTATTAAATCACCATCATATCCAGAGAAGATTTCACCTTTATTTAGATGCATCAATTTTGCAGGATTTCTAGATACAAGACTAATGAAATCACTTAATGATAAATTTCCTTTTGAAACCTCAGTAAATAAAAGTGGAAATAATGTTTCAAGTCCGGTAATTCCATTAGCTGCAACATTGAATGTGCAAACTTTTTCAGAAAGTGCATGAGGCGCATGGTCTGTAGCGATAATTTTAATTAATCCACCATACAACATTTTAATTAAGGCTTTTTGACAATAGTTAGATCTCAAAGGGGGTAAACATTTTGCAATGCCATCAGATTCCGTAAGTATTGAATTATTTAAAAAAAGGTGGTGAGGTGTCACCTCAAAAGTTACATTCTCTGAATTGCTTAATAAATAAGCTGCCGAAGGAAGAGAAACGTGACAAAAATGTATATGATGTTTTACATTTTGATTTATAGATAATATTTCTAAATAAGCTAAAAGTTCTCGCAATGCATTATGAATATACAAAAATTCAGAAACATTATTGTATTTATTATATTGTAAAGGAAGCTCACCGTGTATTAAAAGAGGTATCGACACACCTTTAAGGTGATGTAAAATAAGATTAATGGTATTCTTCAGATTTTTACGAAATACATCAGAATACAAAAATATTTTTATTCCAAATATATAAGGATTTTTAACAATTTTATCGAGTTCATTTAACATAGAAGGTACACCAGAATATAAACCCACATTCACCAATTTTTCATTAGAAATCCTAGAAACTTTAGTTTCAATCTTTTTTATTGAATTTGTAGGCGGATCCGTATTGGGCATATCAAAAACTGTTGTAATTCCACCCGCAGCAGCTGCTGCAGTCCCAGAATAAAAAGTTTCTTTGTAGGATAAAGCAAAATCACGTAAATGTGTATGAATATCAATAAGCCCAGGGAGAACAAGATTTCCATTGGCATCAATTAAATAATCATAAGGAGCAGAAATATTATTAGATACTTTTTTAATAATGCCATCCTCTATTAAAATAGAAATATTTTCACGAATCCCAGTAAGATCTGGAATTCGTGCATTAATAATTTTCAGAGTGGTCATTTTTACTAGCTCATATTTGCAATTAAACGTGTTAAATCGGTCTTTGTAATAATTCCAACTAATTTTTCATTATTAATTACGGGAATTGTGTTTAAGTTGTTATCTAAAATCACTCGGGCCGCATGAGAGATTGTGTCTTCTGGTGCAACCGTGGGGGGATTTCTACGCATAACATCTTTAACTAATACATTTCTAATACGCGCACCCTTGTATTTATCAGGTATTCTTAAACTAAATTCTTGCATTGCTTTTGCAATCATCCCTTCAGTAAGAACACCAACAACTTTATTGTTAGAAACTACAGGAGCTCCACTAATATTATTTTCAAGAATATCTAGACGTGCTTTTATTATACGCTCTGTAGGATGAATAACAACTAGACCACGATCGCTCATTACATCTTTTACATAAACGTCATTAAAATCTATGCATAATTTAGTTAAATCAGTTTTCGTAATGATTCCAACTAATTCGCCACGTGCATTTAAAACGGGTAAACCACTTACTGATTTTTCAATCATAAGATTTGCTGCTTTTTTGACTGAATTTCCTATAGAAATTGTATATAACTCCGAAGACATACAGCTTGAAACATGTAAGCTTGTTATTTGAATAGTAGTAACCTTTGAGGGGTCTAAACGATTTGCAATATCTTTTAATGTAATAATACCAATAGGGATACTATTTTGTGTAACAACTAATCTAGAGATATTGTGTTTTTGCATGAGTTCTAGAGCATAAGATAATTTTTGATCTTTATCAATTGTTATAACATTTTTATTCATAATTTCTTCGACTTTCATTAAAATACCTCCATTATTCTTCGATTTGTTCCTCACGACATGATTCACAAAGCATTAAACCATCAACTTCTATTAGAGAATCACTCCATAAACCACAACCATCACATATTCCTGCAACAGAGGATTCAGGATATTTGTCATATACAATTTGAGATGATGATGCCATTTCAATTAAAATTTCAATTAAACTTGGAGATACTTTTATTATATCACGTGAACTAATAATTCCATAAAGTTCTCCATTATTTAAAATAACAAGACGCCGGATATTACTTTTCGCCATAAGACGCATTGCATCAGTTATTGTAGTATTAGGCTCAACAACAATCAAAGGAGATGTCATTATATCTTTGACGAGAATATTTTTTGGATCTTTGCCAACTGCAACAACACGTACAACTATGTCGCGTTCAGTAATTATACCGATCGGTTTATCATTTTTTGTTATTACAATAGAGCCTATATCAGCATCACTCATCAATTGAGCTGCTTTTTGTACTGTTTCTGTTTCTAAACATGTTATTACTTCGTGTGATGCAATATCTCTTACAACTAAGTTATGTGTTTTTTCCATATCCCGTAGCTCCAAGAATCTAATTCAAACGATTTTGTAGACAAATATAAATAAAAATATATTCATACATTTAATTAATCACTAAACTTCATATATGTACGGATATCATCCCATACTTCCTTTTGTAATCTAATAACATCACGAATGTCAATCTCTTCCGCTTCTTTTGCTACTGTCTTAAGTTGAATAACTGTACCAACAATATCTACATCTTCTACATCAATAGGAAATTCAACTTCTAGTCCCTTTACAATTAATTCAACTTTTAACGGCGCTAATGAAAGGCGAATATTCCTAACAATACCAATTCTTCTAGCATGACTGTCAAAAACTTCTTTTCCAATAAGTTTTCCGGGCATTGATAATTCATATAATTCAGATTCAACGATTATTTGTCGTGGATTGTTGTTTTTCATAGTACATCACTATTTGATTTATAATAAATAAAAATAATTTAAATTGTAATAATATACTATTTTTCAATAATTTCGATATTGTTTTTATGAAACAGAATAGATACAATAAATAAAGGTATAATTATGAATAGAGATAGAAAATAGTAATTTGATTGATCCATTAAATTGTTAGAGAAATTAATAGTCAATGATGTGTTACAAGGCAGATAAGCGCCTTTACCATTAAATAGAAATGAAATATTTACATTTCCAGAGTTTATTTCAAAAAGAAAAGAAACGTAACCTTGAGAATCTGTTACATTTTGATAGGATTGAGAATTGAATTTTGCAACAACAACAGATGATTTTAAATATGTACCATTAAGTGATTTTAATCTTAATACAACAAGTATGTTATTTTCAGTATGATCTAAAGAAATTATTTTTAGTTTTGTTGGAATCTTAGAGACAATTTTAAAAATTAATTCAAACCTATTTATTTCGATAGGTAAGTCACTATTATTTATAAAGGTGAAATTTAGATACAAATATTTCATTTTAAAATTATTATTTGGAATATCAACAGAATACGATATTGGATCATTACAAGGATATTTACTATATGTATTAGTAATATTATTGAAAATATACATATCTAATACAGATAAATTAAATGTATGCAAAAAGATTCTGAAATCCAATGATACTTTCTGACCATATGATACATATCCTTCAATACCATGATAATCGATAACATATTCCGGATAATCGTATACTATAAAAGAAAAGGTCATATTCTGCGATAGATAAAATCCAAAATTTTCAGAAATAATTGAAATCTTATGATATCCGGCATAGGAAAAAACTACGAAACTTATATTAAAATTCATAGAATACCAACCGGAATATATTAATTGACTTGAATCTAAATAAATTTTTAAAGGAATCATACTTATGTTTTCACCATATTTATCAATTAAATTAAAAGAAATACTTGTTGTATTAAAAAGAACAGATTTACTTATAGATAAATTCGAAATAAATACATCACTATAAAAATATATTTCAATCTGTTTTATTGCTGTTTTATAATCTATATTTATAAAACATTTTAAATATAATAAATTATAACCGCTATGAATGTATTTTGATATATTTATTGAAATATAACCAGAAAGATTTGAAACACCATTGATAAGAATATCACCATTTTGTAAATAAAGAGAATATGAAGCATTAACCATAGGAATTGATCCCGATAAAATTTGAAATGTAATATTTGATGATACAATCTTATGAAAAGTATATGAATCGTCTCCAACAATTTTGAGCGGCTTTTGATATATAGTAAAGGTATAGGTTGTATATGACGAATCTAAAAATTCACTTTCATTTATATAAATCGATAGATTATGAACACCAATAGAATATTTATATAACGGTATTTTCACGAGCAATGGTAAAGTATCAAAGTAATTTAAAATCACGTTATTATCAATATAGATTAAAATAGATGCTTTAGAAATAGTATTATTGAACTCATCATATAGTTGGACATTTAAATTAATAAAATCAGAAGGCAAAAACATATTCGTACTTATGTTTTGGGAATTTGTTATATTGTAAATGATGTGGGGCTTAGCAACAACTATAATTGTAAATTTTGAATATGAAGGCCCAAGAAATATAGTGGAATTACCGTTATATGTAGTATTTAAATAGGTTATACCAAGCGAGTGATTTTGAGGTATCTGCCACAAGAAATAACAATAACCATTTATATCTGTAATATTTCTACCGATCAATTTATCTTCTGTTTCATCATAAAATGAAACAATTTGATTAGGAACCCCGATCCCAGATTCATCTACAACAATACTTGATAAGCGAATTATTTCTAGTCGATGAACTCTAAATGGTTCAGTAGATTTAGCCTCCACCTGAGGAATTCTACTTTGAAATGAAATTAATATAACAAATACTATTAATAATATAACAAATTGAATTCTTCTATTAGACATCATTGCTCATTTTATTTTAAAGTATGAAAATATAAAAAGACCACATGTGGAGTTTATATTTTAATATCGAATACTAATGGAGGAGAGAAGATAAAAGGGATCAAAGTTGAAAAAATACATGGTCATCCTAAACATAATTATTATACTTATTATCATTGCAATAAAAAACCAAATTTATTCAAACATTATGATACTTGTACAGATTATAATATTTATCATTAATTTTAAATACCTTACAAAAATAAAAATAATTCTTCGGGAAGATCACATAATAATTCAAGATTCATTAAAAACAACTACTTTTATAGGTTTTAAAATTGACTCTATTGAACTTAAGGAAACAAAATCAAAAATCCCAGAAATACTTACATCAATTAACAAAGACTGGAATAAAAATGTAAAAATATCTTATGAACTTAATGTATCAAAAAATAAACCTGCAATTTATTATTATATAATATTTAATGGAACCATAAAAGATAAATCAATAGTTTCTAGAGAACTTTCTAAAATTCATCTATTAATATATAATCAATATAAAAATGCAAATATTACACGCTTAACTGGAAAAGACTTGCAAAAAAGATTACATATAAGTGCGTTATTTAGTAAAAAGATAAATAAAAAAATATACCAAACAAAAAATGAATATATTACAATAGGAATCATAAAAGGAATACCAACAAAAGATAATAATTCAATAAATGAACTTATGAAATATTTATTACATATAAATAATGTAGATATTTCTTTTAGAATTACATTTTGGCCAAAAAATGAAAAAATTACAAAATATAAAATCAAGAAAAAATATGTGAACCTTAAAAAGAAGGATATAACAAGCAAAGAATACTATATTTATGAGAAGTTATATGATGAACTCACGCGCTATGAAAGTTGGTGGAATTCATCAATTGATTTGATTGTAATATCAAAGAAAAGCTTGGAATATCATAAAGCAGGAATTGAAAATGTCATTCACCAAATTGAAACAATTTTTTCAGAATCAAATTTTACAGTTTCTGTAAAATTACGAGATCCTTCCAAAACAATATTAAATTATTTAAAGAATGGAAAGAGTTTTTCACAAGGCATTGGAACATTAAGACTTTCAACGTATTTAACATTACCCACAATTCAATTGCCACAAATAGTCAAACCATCATTTCCAGAATTTATCATTCCTGATGAAAAAGATGTTTCTGGACCAATTTATATAGGAGATGCTATTTTTGACAGAAAACCAATTTTTTCTGTTGGGATTCAAACAGACTATCTAACAAGGCATATGGCAGTATTTGGACAAACAGGTTCAGGAAAGTCTACATTTGTTAAATGCCTATTAGATGAAATACAAAGAAAAACAGATATTCCATTTATGATATTGGATTATAAAGGAGAATATATATCATTAATGACAACAAGCCCCAAAAAAATTATTTTTTTCAAACCAAGCTCGAAAGATTTTCCGATGCATATTAATTTATTTTCTCCAATTGATAACTCAATAGAAAATCATGCAACAAGAATATATTCAATAATTAAAGAGATATTAGACTTTTCAACATCTTCTGAATTAACCCCAGCAATGGAAAAGCTATTATTAAAATCTTTAAAGTCAGCAATGAAAAACAAAGCATGTATATTTGAGGATTTAATTAGAGAAATAAAAAACGATGAAGATTCAATTCAGGCATCAAAAGATGCTTTAATTTCAAGATTGCAACCATTTTTGAAGCCGCCTTTAGCAAATATTTTCAATCAAAAAGAAAACCAAATTGATATATCAAGTTTGATGAATAAACGAGTAATAATTGATCTATCACAAATTAGAATCACTGGGAATTCAAAGGATGTTCAGCTTTTTGTTAATATTCTTACATCATTTGTCTTTATTTCAGCATTAAAACGAGGATTTTATAGTAATTTAAAACATTTATTAATTATTGAAGAAGCACATTTCTTAGTTCCTGAAATATACTCAAGAAAAACATCTGCAGAAATGGGAACAAGTGAGGATATTGTATTATTGGAACGTGCTACTGGAGAAGGAGTTATTGTAATATCTAGTCGACCGAATATTAGTAAAAATATAATTGCTAACACTGCAACTAAAATAGCCTTTAGAGTCCCATATGATATAGACATAATTAAAAAATTTATGATGCTTTCGGATGAATCTGCAGAATTTCTAAAATATGCACCAATAGGTCATGCGATTGTTGTCATGCCCCACATATTACATCCATTTTTAATCAAAACGAATTTATGTGATTGCGTGAAGTTTAAAGCTGAGCCAGATCAAATTAAGCAAGATTACAAAAAGAAAGAAGATCTTATTTCTAGAATTATATCAGAAATTGATACCAAAGGTTTTCTACTTTATAAAGATCTGATAAATTATGCAAAGTCAATAAGTGTTGACAGCAAATATGTACAAAAAATTATAAAAAACCTTATTCAAGAACATAAGATTACAAAATGTTATTCACCACTACTAAAAACGGATTATATATTAACCAATAAAATGTTTTGTGAAAAAATATCAAGAAAAATTCTTATTAAATATATAATTACACTCTTTCAAAAATTAAATATTGATTTTATTATTAATCCAATAGATAAGATAGATATTTTAACAAATAGAATTGCAATATCAATAGTAAATAATGAACTTGAACTAACAAATAAAGATAACCTAACACAATATAAAAAGGCAATATTAACAATTGGAAATGGCGCAGAAATCCATCTAATTCTTACAAAGGATAGTCTGACAGCAGAAGCATTAAATAAAATAATTGAAAAATATGAATTCTTTAGTAATTCAATTGTATTACCAGCATTCCCTCAAATAATTGATAAAATTGCAAAACTTATAATAGAAGATAAAATTTCAGATATATGGAAATTACACAAAATAATAATATAATATAAAATATATTCGAGGGATATCTACTTGAAAATAAAGAATATAATTTCAATAAAAGATATGAATAGAACAGACATAGATTCTATACACGCAAAAGCTGAAGAAATGGAAAAAGTATATTATTCAGGGTCGGAGATATTAAAAGGAAAAATTTTAGGTGTACTTTTTTTTGAACCAAGTACAAGAACCCGACTTAGCTTCGAAAGTGCAATGATCCGTCTGGGTGGTTCTGTATTAGGTTTTGCAACAGATGCTGCAACAAGTATTAAAAAAGGAGAAACCTTAGCTGACACAATTAGAACTGTTTCAAATTACTGCGACGCAATTGCCATAAGACATCCTAGTGATGGCGCTGCAAAAGTTGCTGCGGAATTTTCAACGGTACCAATTATTAATGCAGGAAGTGGGTCTGAAGAACATCCCACACAAGCATTATTAGATCTATATACAATTCGTAAAGAGATAGGAAAAATTGACGGACTTACGATTATGTTAGCTGGGGATCTAAAATATGGTCGAACAATCCATTCATTAATACATGCATTATCTAATTATGATGTAAAATTAATATTAGCATCACCTGATGAATTATCATTAAATAAGCAAACAATAAAAGAAATAAAAAATAAAGGAATAAAAATAATTACTACAAACAAAATAAAATCATACATATCTGATGTAGATGTCATATATATGACACGAATACAAAAAGAAAGATTTTTGGACCCTTCAGAGTATAATAAACTGAAAGGAAAATTCATTTTAACTTCGGAAATGTTAACAAATGCAAAAGAAAATATGATAATTATGCATCCATTACCGAGGGTTGATGAAATAACTCCGGATGTGGATAATACAAAACATGCACGATACTTTAAGCAAGTTTATTATGGTGTAGTCACTCGAATGGCTATATTAGATTACGTACTAAAAGGCGAGTGAAATGGAAACCATCAAAGCTTCTGCTCCAGGAAAAGTTTTACTTTTTGGAGAACACAGCGTAGTTTATAAAAAACCTGCACTTGCAATTGCAATTAATAAAAGAGCATATGCAACAGTACGAAAAATCAAAGAAAGAAAAATAATAATAAGAACCCCAGATCTAAACTTAGAACATGCATACGATAATAACTCTGAATATAACAATAGTCCAACTTATCCAATTTATTATGTAGCTAAGAAAATATTAGACATCTCAGAATATAATCAAGGTCTAGAAATTACAATAAAATCGGAAATTCCAATAGGCGGTGGATTAGGATCATCAGCAGCGGTTTCAGTTGTTACAGCATATGCAGTATCTAGAATTTTAGATTTAAAATTTAACAAAGAACAAGTTTCTAAAATTGCATATGAAGGCGAAAAAATACTCCATGGAACACCTAGTGGAATTGATAATACAATTTCTACATGGGGTGGTGCCTTAGAATTTTATAATGGAAAAATAGAAAGACTAAATATAAACGATACACCTCCGCTAATTATAGTAAATACGAAAATTTCAAGATCTACAAAACAATTAGTTGAAAAAGTTCGACAATTATATAACAGAAATCCGGATATAGTAAAACACATTTTTGATGCAATGGGTTCTATTGCAAAAATAGGGAAAGAATCTTTATTAAAAGGCGATTGGGAAAGAATCGGAGAATTAATGAACATTAATCAAGGACTTTTAGCTTCAATTGGAGTCTCAAATCATATCATTGAAAATATCATAGGAACAGCACTGAAAAATGGCGCACTTGGAGGTAAAATTACAGGAGCTGGTGGTGGAGGATGTCTTTTGATTTTGACAAAAGAGAATAATCAACAAAATATACAAAAGATGTTACAAAATCAAAATATTGAAGTAATAACAGCAACTATTTCCAAAGAAGGGGTAAGAGACGAAAATTAACTTGATATTTTTTTAATTTTTTCTAAAGCTTCTAACCAAATTAATAAAAGACGCCCCATATCAATCAAATCACGTGTGTCATTAGCATTTTTTATTTGGTCTGAAATTATCTGCGTTTTTTCTAAGATAATTTGATTGATTTTTGGGAGAACTGCATTATCTAATGCAGAGATCGCTTGACTCTCATTTTTCACAAAAACTATTTTTTTACCACATTTCGGGCAAAAAACCTCATCCTTAATTTTTATTAATGGCACATTACATTCAGGACAAGATTCAGATAATAATGTAGCACCAGATCGCAATAGCTGGACAACTTTCTTTCGCCATTCTTCCAAGGATATTCACCGATTATTATTAATAAAAGTTATCTTAAAAAATATTATAAAAAATTTGTGTGAATAAGAAAAATGTTTTAAGTATAATGAATAACAGTATTTGCGATTATATAATTTGTATATTAAGATAAGATTATAATTAAATTACAATATAATTATTATTCAGATTTAATTAGAACTTATTATGTGGAAGTGATTATCATGGATGATGATATTCAACAGAGGATAAATCAATCAATAGGCTTATTAAAAACAATTGCTGAGGATAATTCAGTACCCAGAAATATTAGAAGAGCTGCAAATGAAGCGATTGATGTACTAGAACATGGAGAAGGAACACCTGCAGTTAGAGCACAAAATGCAATCTCAATTCTAGACGACCCATCACAAGATCCAAATTGTCCAAGTCATGCAAGAACAAGAATTTGGAATGTTTCCAGCATATTAGAAACTATACGAGATTAGCGCCATTTATGAAGTTTTTAGGGGCAAAATGCCCCAAGAATCTTTGTATTCTGAGGCTTCAATTATGAAAGTTAAGATTAGAGGAATTTACGCTACTGCGTTGACAAAAATACTCGCTGAAAATAATTATGAAATTGTACAGCCAACAACAGAGGTAGCGAGTCGATTAGGTTTACTTGTAAAAGAGGACATACCAAACATGGAAATATGGGATCGAAGCGATTTACAAGGAATAATTGCCATCGGAGAACAATCAGCATTAGAGGATCTAAAAAATGTTCTAAGAAAACGAATAGGAACTGTAATTACAAGAACACCAAAAGTAACAAAGAATTCCATATATAAAGCACGCATTCTTGGACGCGATTATGAAAATGGACCTATCAAAGTAGATTTAGGAGATACCATTGCAATCTTAAAGGATACATATGACAAAAATACAGATACAATTTTAGTCCAAGTAAAAGAACATGATTATGGAAGACATTTACCAATAGTATCTACACAAATTACAATACCGAGTGATGTTGCAGTACTATTACCAGAACCGGTTGTAAGGATTAGTACTAAAATTCGCGATCCAAAACGTAGAAAAGAATTATTTTTACTAGGTCATAAAATTAGAGAAAATAATAAAGGCATTTTATGGAGAACTTCTGCAGCTCGTATTGAAAATGATGAATTAATATATAGAATTCATGAATTGATGGATAAAGCTGAAGAGATTCTAAAGGCCTATGAAACTGCACCTGTACCTTATAGAATTTTCGAAGGAACTGGAAATGCAGATATTGAATTTCCATATGATTCCAAGATTGCTTTAGATAAAATTAGAAGACAAATTATTCCCACGATAGATAGACATCATTTCTTAACAAGTGCAGGGTTTGGAGATATTGTAACATTATCAGAAGAAATATTAAAAGATGGCATAATTGAAAAAGATTATCTAACTAGAAAAATAAATCAAATATTAAAAAATAAATTACCTAAATTAGGGGATATAATATCAGTCGAACATGTAAAACTAGATGGTAGAACAATCATCTTAACCAAGGGTCGAATAATTGAGCGAACAGATAGTAAATATATTATAAAAAAGGTATTTTGGAGTGGCCATAGAACTGGTTCATTTGGTCATAGTCGTTATGATGGAATTAGAATAAGACGTGAAGAGGGAGATTTCGCAATAACAGAAATTGTAGAAGGAAGTAAATTTTTAAAGACTCAGTATTTTTCAAAAAACGGAAAAATTAAAGGAATTTATGTTAATATAAATACACCAATCGAAATTTATCCAGACCATATTCGATATATAGATTTAGAAATAGATGTTGTAGCAAAATATGGAGAAAAACCACGAATTATAGACCAACAACTTCTAGCAAGAGCACTAGAAAGAGGATATATTACAGAAGAAATTGCTGAAGAAGCAAAAAATATCGCCCTTGAAAAATACAATGAGTTACTAAAAGAAAAATACATAAGTAATTGATTAATTAAACAAATATGAATGCGGAGGTTGCCAAGTCTGGTCAAAGGCGCAGGACTTAGGATCCTGTCCAGTAGTGGTTCGCGAGTTCAAATCTCGCCCTCCGCACCATTAATTTTTAAGCGGGGTTATCCTAGCGGTAAGGAGCTGGACTCGAATAAAATTTGAGGGAGATCCAGTGCCTTTTAAGGCTCGGGGGTTCAAATCCCTCACCCCGCGCCAATTACATCTACATCTTAATACTTAGAGAGCGTAGTTTATGAATCAAATCATTAAGATTCATAGTGGTGATCATTATAGGCGTATCGCGTATATTTTCAGATAATTGTTTTCCACCGTGAAGAATAATTAAATTGGGAATGTTTGAAAAATCTTTTAAAAGTACAAGTATCGACCGCCCACTTATAACTTTTGTAAAAATAATCGCACGAGATATAGACGATTCAAAAATTTTTCTTAAAAGGTCATTTGAGAATTTTTTGATTAGTAAATCAGAATCAATTATTAGATATCCTAATATTTCAGATATTGGCGAATTTAATTGTCTCTTTTCACAAGAGATGGCTTTACATAAACTATCAATAGATATTGGTTCCATAAAATCAAACAAGTCTACAAATACGTCTATTGAAAGTTCATCACCCAATAATCTCTTTAGAGGTGAAGATACTGAACCACCATTTATCTCATCAATTTCAAGTAATGCAAGTACGAATTTTTTAATAATTTCTTTTCCAGGAGACTTTCGGCGCTCTGATTCATAATCACTAATAACAGATGGAGATATTTTAAGATGCTCAGCCAATACGATTTGAGAAATATGAAATAATTCACGCCATTTTTTAAGCACTAAACCAGGATGATCAGAAATAACAATATCTCCTGCAATTCTTTTTGCAAGTGTAAGTGTTGCATCAGTAATGTATGACATAATTAAAATAAGAATTAATTTGAATATAAATGGTGGGCTGGGGGAGACTTGAACTCCCGACCTCTTGAGTCCGAGTCAAGAATCATACCAAGCTAGACTACCAGCCCACATATTCAGGATAACATATAGATTAATAATTTATATAATTTTTTTTTAATTAAAAAGAAAAAGGGGGCATTTATAATTTTGGTGTTTGTGGTTCAAAATCCTCCACAGAAAATGCGGGCTCTCCATCAGGAGGAATCTCGCCACGTTCTTTAAGAACTTGAACTGCAAGCAGCCAATAAATTAATGCTAATGATTTTCTACCACGATTATTTGTAGGAACTACAAGATCAACATTCGAAGTAACATTATCGGTGTCACATAATGCGACAATTGGTACGCCAATTTTTGTAGCCTCTTCTAAAGCTTGCATATCTGTTCGGGGATCTGTTAATATTACAAGATCTGGTTCGATATATCCCTTTGGAAAATTAGGATTTGTCAAGGTACCAGGGATAAATCGCCCAGTTATTGCATGCCCACCGGTATAGTATGCAAACATTTCTGCAGGACGCTTTCCATATAATCGACCAGCTACAACCATAACACGAGATGGCTCATATCGTGCAATAAACTTTGCAGCTACTCGAATTCGTTCATCAGTTTTTCTAACATCAAGCACATATAATCCTACGGGCCTAACTCGATATACAAATGGTTCCATATCTTGTGTTTTAACTTGAGTCCCAATATGGCAACCTGCCGCTAAATATTTATCAAGGGGACATAGTAACTCTGGCTCTTCACTCATTTATGCATTCACCTTGTCTATCAATTTTCATCTTATACATCATAAGAATTTTGCTATGTATCAATGCTTTCTTCAGAAACGTGGATTGAGAACTTTAGAAATTCATCTATTGCATCAATATTTGAGATTATCATTCGTCTACAACAATATCGTGTGAGCCCAAGATCATCAAGAACCTTATCGGGATCTTCACCTTGGCTTACACGACGTAAGAAAGGTTCATATTTATCGGCAATTAATTTTCCACATGTAAAGCATCTAATTGGTATCATCATGATTTTATCACCTCAATCCACGTTCTAAAGTATATATGCATTAACGGTACGACTTTTGATATCTCGAACGCGCAGATGGACCTCCAAATCGTTTGGGTTCAGTCTGGCGGGGATCACCAACGATCATTGTTCGATCATATTCAATAAACATCTTCTTAAGATCGTAATCATCAGTCCATTTTACAAGTCCAAGTGCAATAGCCATTCGTGCGGCTTCAGCTTGGGACATGAAGCCACCACCGGAAACACGAATACGTATGTCGAGATTTTGAATATAATCTTTAGCAATTAATAAAGGTTCCATGATCTTCATACGAGCAATTTTTGGTTGATATACGTCAAGTGGAAAACTGTTAATTCTAATTTTTCCGGAACCTTCTTTAATTGTTGCTTTTGCAATACTGGTCTTTCGCTTTCCAGCACTAACAACTACTTTCATACAACAGCACCTCTAGGAGTCCATCCAATATTCTTTGCAATATCTTCAATGGTAACAAAGCGACGATTTGTTCCTCGGAATTTAGCGCCTTCCGGAACTATAAATTCAGTATCTTTTAACTCGGGAGGTATTCCAATGTACGTTTTTATACGACGATATGCAGCTTTTCCTCGTGGAGTATCCCATGGAAGCATTCCACGAATTAATCGACGGAGAATTCTGTCCGGTCTTCGTGGGTGAAATGGGCCTTTCCATGGTGCATAGTGTGTGCGAATTTGTAAAAAGTGCATATAGTCTGCAAATATTCGTTTTTTAGAACCGGTAATAATTGCCTTCTCAGAATTAACTATTTCGATTTCATAGCCAAGCAGCGCATTTTTAGCTACGATCGTTGCAAGGCGACCGGCAATTAATCCATCTGCATTGAATACAAGCTTCTTTTTGGTTGTCATTATATGTTGCACCTCAAACTATGATTCGTACGTTAGAACCTGTAGGAACTAGCTCAAGTAAAGCTTCAATAGTAATAGCTTTACCACCAGCATTTATTATTTTTTCATATGCTTGCTTTGAAAATGCTATTGCACCTACAGTAACTGGATGATCAATATCGCCAGATCCAAGTACCTTATCAGGTACGACTACGATATCACCATTTTTAGTATTTCGATTGATACGCGATAAGTTTACTCCAGTTTTATTTCGTCTTGGCTTACTAATCCTTTCTGCGACATAGCGCCAAATATTTACATTATGCTTACGTGACGCTTTCTCCAATAGATTTACTACATGTCGGAGATTTGGGTCAGTTGGACCAGTTGGTTTCATTATCATCAATCTCCTTTTTTTAACTAATTGATTCTAAAGCAGATTCAGCTTTCTCTAAGAGAATTTGAGCTGCCTTTTTAACTATTTCTTCAGGTGCCAACGCACCTGTGGATTCAATGTTAAATATAAAACGATTATCATCCCAATCCACATAAATTGCATTCGTCTCACAAGCCTCAACGCACAAATTACATAAAGTACAGCTTAGAGTGTTATTAATGCCGATATCGGATTCCGTAATTTCAAAGATATTTCTCGGACACACATTCTGACATTCACCACATAATGTACATTTATCGCGTTCAATTTCAACGATCGGAACATATTTGTAAGAAGCTGTTGCTACAGGCTGGAATTTTGCGTGTTCTTTACCGGTACCCAAACGAGCATTGAGTTCTAGAATTATTTTTTGACCTTTTTCTAACTTAACAAGAGGAATATCGCCACTAACTGGATATACTTTTGGATCTTGTGAGACAATATCCTTAGAATATACGGTCATAGGACCATCATATGCTTCAACTTCAAGAGTTAAAGTTACTTGGCACATTGGACAGCCTTTTCCACCACATTCGCATTCATCCGGCTTTACATAGGATTCCAAATCGGTTTTTAGAGGAATAAGGCCTAATCTATGTGCGAGCATTTCATCAAACATAACGGATGTGTTCTCAAGAACATAAATAGTATCAATAGCTAATGTAGGCACTTCTGAGATGATGATGCGCCTTAATGCATTTGCGAAAGATACATCAACACCTTCCACTATAAACTTTATAGTGTTTTCAGTTTTTTCTAAAATAGTAATTTCCATATGCCGATACACATCCGTAATTGAGAATTTAAATAATAATACATTTAACTTGCTTCACACAACATCAATAAATTTTTCTTAAAAATCTTTTCAAATGGAAAATAAATAAATAATTAAAAAAGATTAGGAGGCTGCTTTTGTTATGTTGTTTAAAGCAGACATTAGTATTCGATATGCATGCACTTTTTGAGCTGAATCCTTTGCAATCATACCGTAACATGGAATTCCAAGCAGATCTTGTACAGAACTGGGAGACAATGCACCAGGCAAATCTTGCTTGTTAGCAATACCAATTACGGGAACTCCAACTAAATACTCCTTAAATTTCTCTAATAACTGACGCGTACGTAACACAGCTTGTGGATTTGAATCAGTTACTACCATTATCAATTTACTGCCTCGTATAAAATCGGGCCAAAGAAAGTTAAAGTGGTCCTGCCCCGCTAATTCAAATAGGGATAATCTAGTCCCATTTTCCAAATTTAATACCCCAACATCCATTCCAATTGTCGGAGTATATGTTTTGGAAATAGTTTTGCCAGTTAACAATTTAATAAGAGTTGATTTTCCAGCATATCCATGACCGATTAACGTTACCTTTATCGTATTCATATTACATACCTCTGTAAAAAATCTAGAAAAATATAAACTAAAAAGCTAGTAATACGTAAATAATTCTCATTGAAAACAATTAAATACAAAGAGTGCAAAGGATTTAGCAATGACGATAGAAGAATTGATAGTTTATATTGAGCGAGGCGCTCTAAAATATATACGCAATTTAATTGAATATTTTAGACCGAATAAGGCAATCATTGTAAGTGATAGTGTTGTAAAAAAGCATTATGGACACATTTTAGAAGAGTTTATAGATATTCCAATAATCTGGCATATTACAGATTTACCAACGATCGCATTAGATGAAATAATAATTCCAAATACAAATGATTTAGATTTAGTTATAGGATTTGGTGGCGGAAAAAGCATAGATCAGGCGAAAATAATTTCAAAAAAGGCGCACATTCCATGGATTTCCATACCCACTGCAGCATCACATGACGGAATCGCCAGCAATGTTGCTAGTATAAATCACAATGGCGTAAGATATTCAGAACCATGCACTGAACCAAAAGCAGTAATTGCAGATATATCCATCATTGAAAAAGCGCCAATACACCTAAGAACTGCAGGTTTTGGAGATATTTTATGCAAGCTATCCAGCTTACCGGAATGGAAACTTGGACACGAATTTAATGATGAACCGTTTGATATTGAAATATATAATATGGTAAATTCGGCATTATATTCAGTATTGGAAGATAATTCACTTAAAACGCTAATAAATGCAGAAATTCAATCGGGAGTTGCTATGTCTAAATTTGGTAGTTCCAGACCATGTTCTGGTACAGAACATGCAATTTCACATGTAATGGATACAATTAAGCCACATTTACACGGGCATCAAGTTGCTTTTGCATCTCAATTTACATTGTATTTTATGAGAAAAGCAGGTTTAGATGTATTTGACCCATTAAAATTAAAGGGCATATTGATAGAACATAAAATGCCAAGCAATCTTAAAGATCTTAATATATCAAAAGAAATTTTTCATAAAATTATTGATAAAGCTGTTAACCTAATGAAAAAACGAAACCGGTATTCAATATTACAACATCTTAAGATAAATAAAGAAGATATTGATATAGCAATAAAGGATTTAGATTTGATGTGATCGATATGAATATTCCATCTGAAAAAGATTTTGCAAAATCAATTGAACATACATTATTATCACCATATGCTACAAACAAAGATATCACAAAACTTGTAGAAGATGCACTTAATTTTGAAATTGGTTTTATTTGTGTCCATCCATGTAGAGTAACTGATGCTATAAAGATTATAGATGGAAGAGATTTAAAAATAACAACAGTAATAGGATTCCCATTAGGTGCAAATACAACTAATACAAAAATTTATGAAACTCGCGATGTGATCGAAAAAGGTGCAGATGAAATTGATATGGTAATGAATATTGGGAAATTTAAAGAAAAGAACTATAATTATATCGAACATGAAATAAGAGAGATAGTACGTCAGGGAAAACCTGTCAAAGTAATAATAGAAGTTGGCTTTTTAACAGACAATGAAAAGATGGAAATATCAAGAATTATTGAAAGAGCGGGTGCAAAATTCGTAAAAACATCAACTGGTTTCGGACCAATTGGAGCTTTCCCAAGAGATATTGAAATAATAAGGTCTGTCATAAGTTCGTCAATGGGTATTAAAGCTGCAGGAGGTATAAGAAGCGCAAAACAAGCTATTATATTAATGAATAAAGGAGCAAATAGGATAGGTACTAGTACAGGACCAAATATTGTGAAGGAATTCCGCTCACAAAAAGAAAAATTGAAAGAACTTAATTATGAAAACGATTTGTGTGATTATTGTAAAAAATTATTAAATTACAAAAAATTACCCATAAATACAAGACAATATTATCAAAAATTATGTAAAAAATGTAGTGATTGAGATAAAGATGATTTTTTATTTTAAGTATGTAGGACAAGGTGAGTTGTCGCATTCTAAGCATCCGGTACATAATTCAGATTTTACATGTATTTTATTATTAACAATTTCAAGGGCATTGAAAGGACATGATGAAACACATACACCACAACCTTGACATCCCAACTTTCTTTGAATCGCACGAGCAATATATTTGATATCAACATTTGGAAATGAAACCTTAACAATATTATCAAAAATTTCAATGGTCATTCCGGAGTTATTCGAAAAAGTATTTTGTGACTTTTGTTCAAGATTAAATATTGATAAAATATTATTTATTATATAAGGATCAACTTTTCTGTTATAATGTATTTCATAAGTAGTTTCACCTTGATTTACAATTGAAAAATGAATTCCAGTTAGTTCAATTCTTTGTGCCTCATCCAACGAAATATTTCGCTTCTTAAGTTCTGCCAATACTGACCCGGGTGCGTGACGCCAACGCCAAATGCCAAATTCAATCCATTCATCAGGATAATTCAAGACATCCTTCCAATGCTTAAGAATAGAGAACCATTTTTCATATAAAGCAGGATGTGTAATTCTCAAAAATTCAAATTCCTCTAATGACGATGCAGGACATAACCAGCATCCAATTCGAGGAAATCCTTGCGAATATAAAGGATTCAGCTCTGCGCCTTCACGCATAGAATACAAAAACACATCTAATGCAGTCCAATCTTTTATAGGACTCACTGAAATTTGCTCTCGAACCCAAATATTTTGAGATATTTTGCTTTCCTTAGATCGCTTAAAGGATTCATATCGCCGTTGCCCAACAAAGGTTAAGACCTTAGTATTAAATAAAGCTCTTAATTTTAGACTTGCAGGACCAAACTTTACAACCTTACAGCACCAACGATAATCACGTGCCGGAGGCCCAAACAATTTTACGGCATTCCAAAAGGATTTATTTGCATCAGTCATAATAAGATCTTCGTTATATTTTTCATGGATTTGCTTCACATATTCAAGAGTTTCGGGAAACTCAATTCCTGTATTTAAAAATAAAATCGGAGCACGACCAAGTGCTTTCCGTACTAACAAAAATGTAGCTAGAGAGTCCTTTCCTCCTGAAAAGGCTACGACATGTGGCAAATTAAACTTATTCTTAGTTTTTTGTATAAAATTAATAGCTTTATTTTCAATGTCTTCAATATAATGTAAGTTTGCTTGTATAGCATCAGATAATGTTCGACCACCAGCAAGTATTTTGCACTTTTTAGGTGATGCGTATTCTCTTATTTTTACCGCAACTCCGCGGCTAAATTCACGTATTTCATCATAAGAAAGTCTGGCTCGACCTACTGCAAAACAACCACCATTATTGTTAATAAGGTACACATCATCATCCTTCTTAATTGAAGGATCTAAATCAAGAATTCCCGGAATGAGAAGACTTGCACCATTTAAAATATAGGGAATTACATCATCCGCACATAGTATCCATTTTTTTGCTTTAAAGAAGGATAACCGTCTAGCGCCTTCTAATGTTGGTGAAAAATAGTTCTTCTTTGTATATATATTATATTTTAATTTACCGATAACATAACCATCAACTATGATTTCATACATTCCTTCTTGTGAAGGCGATTTATTCGCAAGAATTATTTTATCATCAGGTAACAGTTTAAGTCCAATATTTGTACCATAGAGTTCATCAATCACATTTCGAACTTTTTTCAAAAATTCACCTTGTATGGGAAAAGGATCTCCAGGAGGAGTGAGATCTACCTTTCGAGGCTCATTTCCACAAATATCACATTTAAAATTATCAAGAATAGGTAAATTACATACATCACACCAATGTAATTTAATTTTCCCTAGAAAGGGAGCACCAGAAAACATCTTCTTTTTTTTCATTATTGAACCTCGAATTTCGTTTAGGTGCATTTTATTTATATAGATAATATAAAAATAATCTAATTTGTGCACAACCCAGATTACAAAAAAAGTATAGAAATCAATCAAAATTTCAATATCAATTATAGAAGAATAACAAAAATAAGTGCATAATATACGAGATATAGCAAAAATAAAAAGTAAATGTTAAATTTAATAAATGGTGATAATCATGAATCCGAAAGAAGCATATGAGGAAATTTTTACACTTCTACAAGAACATCACAAATGGATGCAAAACACAATTAATCTTATTGCATCAGAAAATATCCCATCCCCAGCTGTAAGAGAGGCAATAACAACAGATTTTTCACACAGATATGCAGAAGGATGGCCCGGAGAAAGAGTATATGCAGGATGTAAATATATAGATCAAGTTGAAATAAAAACAATGGAACTTGCCAAAGAATTATTCAAGGCAGAATTTGCAGATGTACGACCAATCAGTGGTGTTGTTGCAAATTTAATGATGTATACAGCATGTACTGAACCAGGAGACCGAATTTTTGCTTTGAGTATTCAGTCTGGTGGACACATAAGCCATGCCCGACGTAATTTAGGAGGTACCGCAGGAGCTGTACATGGCTTGAAAGTACAAAACTACGTTTATGATGAAAAGGAACTAAATATTGATGTAGATGCAAGTATAAAAAAGATACGAGAATTAGAAAAATCTGGAAAACATACAAAATTGTTACTTTTTGGAGCTAGTGTCTTACTATTTCCACATCCGGTTAAGGAATTCCAAGAGATTGCCCAGGAGTATGGCATGAGAATTGGCTATGATGCGGCTCATGTAGCAGGTTTGATTGCAGGAGGACAATTCCAAGATCCACTTAGAGAAGGCGCAGATGTAATGACTGCTAGTACTCATAAAACATTACCAGGACCACAACATGGTATCGTACTTAGCAAAATGGAATATGCTGAAAAAATTAAACGTGCAGCATTTCCAAGTCTTATGAGCAATCATCATTTACACAATGTAGCAGGATTAGGTGTCGCGATTGCGGAAATGCTAGAATTTGGTAAGGATTATGCAAAACAAATTGTAAAAAATGCTAAAGCACTAGCACAATCATTATATGAACGTGGATTTAATGTACTTGGAGAGCATAAAGGATTTACAGAGTCTCACATCGTACTAGTAGATATAACGAATACGCCTCTGAAGGATGGAAGAACTGTTGAAGAAAAACTTGAAGAAGCAAATATAATAATCAATAGAAACCTATTACCATGGGACAAAAGACAGGGGCGAGACTATATTCGACCAGGAGGTATAAGACTAGGAGTAAGTGAAATGACAAGACTTGGCATGAAAGAATCCGAGATGGATGCAATCGCCGAATTTATCAAAAAGATTGTATTAGACGAAAAAGATCCAAAATCAATTTCAAAAGAAGTTTCTGAATTTCGAAAGCCATACCAAAAAGTACATTATTGTTTCGACAACAAAACAAATGCATATGAGTACATATCGTTTAGATAAAATATATTTTTTACTTTCCTTTTTTTGGTGTTGATAAAAATGTCAATTAAAGAGTTTCAAGATTTGATGAAATCTTTATACTTTGAAAAAGATAAAAAGCGAGGAGTAGATAAAACACTATTAAGACTAACTCAAGAAGTAGCAGAGTTAATCTCAGCAATATTAAATAAAACAGATCCATCTGAAGAAATTGCAGATGTTATTGCTTGGACAATCTCTATTGCGAACATATTAGACATAGATGCAGATAAGGCGCTCTATACCAAGTATCCGGGTGTTTGCCCAAAATGTCACCAAAATCCATGTGTTTGTAAAAGCATATAGAAGATAATGGTTATAAGTAAATATTCACTTTTATTTTTAAAAAATATCGGAGGCTTAAGCAGATGCCTAAAAGAAGAAAAAGCGATGGCCCAATGCCCTCAGGTGGTGCAGGACTTATTCGATTCTTTGAAGATGAAACACCAGGTATCAAAGTAGGACCAGTAGCAGTTATGGTCATATCAGCACTTACAATAATAGCTATTACAATCGGTTGGATATTCTTCAAACCATAAGCTCACTTAAAGAAAACTTTAATAATTTCAAATCAGCCTTTTCGCTATGGACTCATTATTAATAAAAAGAAATTCTGGATGGAGCAAAAGTGAAAGTTAAACCAGTAATGAGAAAATATTGTCCAAGATGTAATACACATACAGAACATACAGTATCGATCTACAAAAAGGGTAAAGATAGAAAGCTCGCAGAGGGAAATAGACGAATCACACGTAAAAAGAAAGGATATGGCTCATTCCCTGCAGCTATCCAGAAGCGATTTTCAAAAACCACAAAGAAAACTGTATTAAAATATAAATGTAAAGTATGTGGACATATTACAATGTCAAAAGGAATGCGATTAAGAAAAGTAGAATTTATCAGAATGTAGGTGTATTAAAATGAAAGGCGAAATAATACCACAACCAAGATCACGATTCCTGAAAGTAAAATGCTTAGATTGTGGTAATGAACAAATAATTTTTGGATGCGCCAGCACTATTGTGAAATGTGAAGTGTGTGGGCGAATCCTCGCTGAACCACGCGGTGGAAAAGCAAATATAAAAACAAAAATCTTACAAGTTCTAACATAAAACTAAAAATTTCGGAGATTGTGGACAAAATGGTACGTAAAAGAAATGAATGGCCAGAAATTGATGAATATGTAATAGC
>CAZPUN010000042.1:0-8597 GCA_964589775.1 uncultured archaeon | reverse complement strand
AATGCTTTTATCTGCATTATCTTTGTAGAGATTGATCAATGTTTGCACAATATCGATAAACTCATTGATTTGCGATTCATACGCACTGAATTTATCACTTGGTATGAATTCTTGAAGAACTGTGCGAATCATTGATTTGATATCACCGAGCCAACTCTTAAAATTAGATTTGCTGCCCGCTATGAATTGTTTGAGCTGGTCCGCATTCTTTAGTTCGGCATAAATGCCCATAGTAAAGTTTAGGGCAAGCGATACTTTTTCGGTGATACTATCAATAGTGGTAGTGTTTAAACCAAATTCGCCAAGTAGGGGCTTAATAATATCCTGACCTAATTTTGGTAGCTTGCTTGTATCAACATTTCCTTTATATGCCGCAATACCAAGCAATATTGCTTTTTCAAGTGAAGTTATCAAGTCTTGGCTTACAGCAAGAACTTGCATGTCTCCATCAATTCCGACGTAAGTAATGGTACTTATTGCCTGGCGAATCGCAGCATCAAGCTTTGATGATACAACATCAATATCTGTAATTACACCATCATAGAAATCTTTGAATGTATCTGAAATGTTTTCTGCAAGTTTTCGAATGCCATTTACTTGGTCTTTGAATTCATTAATTGGAATATATTGTGCAATCAAGTCTTCCATCGTATCAATTATTTTTTCCTTAGTGATTCCTGCTATTGCCAATGCAAATCGCACGATGGCTGAAATTTTGGCTCCAATTTGTTTCCCAATTGTGGAATCAAAATAATCATATGCCATGCTTAGTAGCTCAGTGCCGATTTTGTACGCAAGGTCAGTGGCATTGAAGTTGAGAACAAAATCAACAATCATATCAAAATATGCTTTTCCGGTTCGAACATATTCCTCAATCTTTGCCGCATCTACACCTAAGGTATCATTTAGAAAGTCATAGATCAATTCTTTTGTGAGATTCTTACTGAGATATGCAGCCAATGCCTTATACACTGAATCATAACTATTAATTGTGTCTTTTACACCCTGCGTGATGTTGATAATTTCCAGAACTATGTTCTTAATATTTTCTGGAAGAGATGATGGCCATAATGTATTAATCGCTGTTTGGATTACATCCATAACATCATCAAAATCGCCACGAAGCGAAAATAGAGCGTCTGTGAATAAATCAAAGTACTTCTTATATTCTTCAGGGAACGGAAAGTTCTTAGCAACTGTACTAAGTAGTGCCTTTAAACCAGAACTCGTATCTTCTTTAAAAACACCAATGAGTTCATAAACTTGTTTGATGCCAGTAATAATTTGATTTCCAACATCTTTTGGTATGGATAATGCATCATAACCAGTATCTATTAAAAGTTCCAAAAGTAAATCAACAATATTGCCCATTGGTCCCTGAAGACCAGAAGACTCAGGTAAGAATGATAATAGAATCTCAGTTGCACTGTCAAAATCAGCATACGATTTCAAATCAATCGCTGGTTCAACAGGAACTTCAACACCATCTATAACTTCAGTTGGATATTGCTTCTCACAAACTTCAGGGAATTTCTCACGACGTACATAGTCGATTTGTTCAAGTCTTTTCTGATAATCAAGTTCTCCAGTTGGATTTACTGGGTCAAATGCACGCGATGTAAGTGCGTTAAAGTTGTCACTCCAGAATTCCAGAGCAATCTGCTTCATTGCAATAGACGATTTATTATATGCTTCATCTATTGATGCTTTAGCGCCAACTAAGTCGGATAGTGTCCATAAATCGTAAAAGAATGCTAAATCGATGTCTAAGACATCTCCGCCATCATAATACAAGTTTGAGGGAACATTCTGGATAACTTCATCGATCTTAACAGTGTCACCAATTCCCAGAACGTGAGATGTCAAATCGCTTCGTATCAGTGCCTCGGAAAAATCAGCCCAAGACACTGTTTCATTTCCTACATGTACACCTTCAAGAGACGTATTGAGGAAATACACAACAGCCATAGCATTTCGATCTATTGTGTTTACGAGTTCATCTGAAGAACTTACCCATGCAATACTTGGCTCTTCATAGACATATGTCAGAATTTCTCGCAGACGTTCAATTATGGGTCGAAAATCGTCATAATTGGGATCCGCAATAAAGACAATGTCATCAAAGTCAATATCATCATCAGGTAAATCTAAAGATGCCTCATTATTAAATATGGATTTTTCAGGAATGCTCACGGCATTTACAGTAGCTGCCATAGAGCCAATACTGACTATCCATATTAAAAACCCTAATGTAACGAGGTTCTTTTTCATAATGTATTACATCCTAATCTAATTAAATATTTCAAACGTGCGTCCATGTTTTCAAAGTCCCCTTTTAGCACTCGAAATATTTATCATTGAAATACTTTTTAGAACAAATATAAACTTTTTGAAACAAAAAATAATTAAAATTTTTTAGATTTTGAAACAAAAAATAATTCAATTATGTTATTCCCAAAAAAATATATGTATTTTTTATTCTGAATGCATAGCGGGTTTATTAATTTAGGAAATGGTGCGAGGAACATGCCAATTCATCCAATAGAATATCGATATTCAACCGGAGAAATGCAAAACATTTTCTCTTATGAGAATAGACTTGATTTGATGCTAAAAGTTGAGGCAGCATTGGCTATTGGGCATGCTGCGGTTGGAAATATTCCCAAAGAGGCTGCGGAAACCATTAAGAGAAATGCAAGTTTAGAAATTGTATCCAAAGAACGAATCCAAGAGATCGAACACGAAATAGATCATGATATAATGGCGGTAGTAAAAGCACTTGCGGAAAAGTGTGGAGATGCTGGAAAATACATACATCTTGGAGCAACGAGTTATGATATTGTAGATACGGTACTTGCATTACAATTCAAACAAGGACTCGAAGTTATAGAAAAACGTTTATTGGAACTTTTAAAAATTCTGCTTAAGCGAGCTGAGAATGAGAAAAATACTGTTTGCATCGGTCGCACTCATGGTCAGCATGCTATACCAACGACATATGGTATGAAATTCGCCTTATGGGCAGATGAAATTGCTCGCCATATAGAACGAATTAGTGATATGCGAAAACGAGTTTTGGTAGGTAAGTTATCAGGTGCAGTTGGTACTATGGCAAGCTTTGGTGAAAAAGGTTTTGAAATTCGTGAAGCAATGATGAAAGAATTGGGAATCAAAGCTGCAAGAATAACAAACCAAGTTGTGCAAAGAGATATTCATGCAGAAGTAATAATGTTTCTAGCACTTGTTTCTGGCACATTATATAAAATTGGAAAAGAAATTCGAAATCTACAAAGAACCGAAATTGATGAAGTTTATGAACCGTTTACTGCAAAACAGGTTGGTTCAAGCACTATGAGCCAAAAACGCAACCCGCATAGAGCAGAACGTGTTTGTGGTCTATCGCGTGTAATTCAATCAAATGTAATACCGGCTTTACAAGACATCGCTTTGGAGCATGAACGCGACCTAACAAATTCCTCAGTCGAGAGAGTAATCATTCCTGAAAATTTTGTACTGTTGGATTATATTTTGAAAGAAATGATCGATATTTTGGATAGATTGGAACTAAATTATGAATCAATAAAGAGAAACTTGAATTTGACACACGGATTAATAATGTCTGAACGTATAATGATAAAGCTTGTTGAGAAGGGATTAAGCAGACAAGATGCACATGAGATACTTCGAGTTGCGGCAATAAAAGTAAGGCGTGAAAAAATTTCATTTATAGAGGCATTGTTAGAAAATAAAAAAGTAGCAAAACATATTTCTAGGAAAGAATTAGAAGAATTATTAAATCCAGAAACATATATAGGTACTGCAGTACAACAAGTAGAATATATAATCAATGAATTAACACCAATCTTGGAGGCTAGGCTTAGTGAGTGAAATATCGTACAAAGATGCGGGCGTAGACCTCGGTAAGATTAAGCAATCACACAACAAGATTGCAAAGGCGCTCGCGGAAACATTTACTTTTAGAAAAGGAAAATTAGGAGAACCAGTGACAAAAATCGGGCATTATGCGGGACTCGTAGACATAGGCGATCGATATCTTGCACTACATTCCGATGGAGTAGGCACAAAGGTATTAATTGCCCAGATGATGAACAAATATGATACTGTGGGAATAGACTGCGTTGCAATGAATGTAAATGATTTAATCTGTATAGGAGCTGAACCAGCAGGACTAATAGATTACATAGCACTCGAGAAGACAAATCCGGAATTAATTGATGAACTCATGAAAGGACTAATTAAGGGAGCTAAAGAATCCGGAATTGCAATTGTTGGTGGCGAAACTGCAATCATGCCAGATGTTATAAAAGGCTATCGCGAAGGTTATGGTTTTGATCTTGCTGCGGCATCATATGGTTTTGTTGATAAGGATGAAGTCATCACAGGAAGCACAATAAAAGAAGGGGATATTCTTATAGGCTTAGAAAGTAGCGGAATACATTCCAATGGATATTCACTGGTTCGAAAAGTGATCTTCGAAAAGGCAGGACTAACTGTAGATGATACTTTTCCAGAAACAAATAAAAAGGTCGGTGAAATTCTCTTAGAACCTACTAGAATCTATACCAAAATTATTCGAAAACTTATTCATGTAATTACAGTTCATGGAATAGCTCACATTACAGGCGGAGCATTCACAAAACTCATGCGGATTGCGCCTGATGGATTAGGATTCGAGATACATCTTCCAGAACCCCCCACTGTTTTCAAAGTAATTCAAAAATTGGGTAACATTTCAGATAAGGAAATGTACAAGACATTCAATATGGGTATTGGAATGGTTCTAGTAATCCCAGAAGAAGAAAAGGGCAAACTATTCAAAGTAATGGACAATTATTGTATAAAAGCCTACGAAATTGGAAAAATCATCAGAGAACCAACAGTACGCGTTAATGGCATAAAATTAGTATAAAAATAAAAAAGTGGATAGTAGATTTTTATTCCACTTTTACATATTTTTCAATCTCAGGAATTACAAATTCAAGACCTAGTTCTTTGAGTGCCTCTTTCTTTGGAACACCGTCTTTGCTCCACTTGCGAATTTCGTAGTAATAATCAAGTAATTTGTTGTATTTATCCCATTCGAGATGCGTGCCGGCTAATGGTCCCTTGCTTAGTTGAGTACTGAACCATTTTTCAGGTGGATAATCGTATTCACGCTTCCAGTGTCCGAATTCACGGATCCAGAATGAACGAATCAATGCATAGATTCTATCAGCAACCTTCTTCATATCATCTAGAGACATGTCATAACCGGTAATTGCTTTGAAGTACTTGGGATAATATTCAAGATCAAGACCAAGTTCAACCCATGGCAATCGACATGCAACAAGTGATTCAAAGATTCCACCACGTATTCTCTGAAGGTCGATAACACCCTGAGCTTTCCACTTCTCGTAGTCTAATCGACCACCACGAACTTCTTGTGCAATGTACCATGAATCCTTGTGATGCGCACCAATTGGCGAAGTCGCATAAGCTAATGCCATACCGGGAGCTGCATGACAATCATATCCAGAAACTTCTAGACCCTTTGCCTGTACTGCATATTTTAGTGCATCACCACCAAGCTTTTCGCCAATCCATTTAGAACCATGAGCAAGCCACTCGCCAAATCCTTCCATCTTAGCGGTCATATCAACAAGTTTCATTGCTAGTTGCCCATCGCCAAATTTGAGCTCAATACCTCCAGTGTGATCCTTCGTAAGAATACCCTTTTCATATAATTCAAAGACATAACCGAGAATGTTACCCATTGAAATTGTATCGATTCCGTAATCATCACACTTGTAGTTCAGACCGATCACTGGATCAATTGAATCCATCATCAAGTTTGAGCCGAGTAATGCAATGTTTTCATAATCCATTTCAGTTTCAAACTCACTATAGTCGCCTTTGCCTCTGATTGGGTTACCACAAGGCATTGAACACAACGGACAACCTGCAAGTCGCTTCTTATACTCCTTTTCCATTAAGTTGCCATCCATTTTATTGTAGTGTTCATATACACCATCTGAGAAATTATGTACAGGAAGTACAGAGTTTTCTTGGGACCATTCAACAGCGATCATAGTTCCTTGTGCAACCCATGTTTTGTATCCGTCGCTCTTCTTTAGGTCTTTTATAGCCTCACGAGTAAGCTTGCTAGCATCACCTTTATTGTAAATTGGTACGTCTTTTGTACCTTTAACAACCAGAGCTTTTAGATTCTTTGAGCCCATTACTGCACCCATACCGGGACGCCCACCACTTCGAGTGAGTGCTGATACTACAACAGCATATCGAACTCCGTTTTCTCCACCCTGACCAATTGTAAGGAAGCCTGCCTTTGATCCATGCTTTTCTTTAAGCTTCTTGATGACTTCAAATGTTCCTTTACCCCAGTACTCAGATGCATCCTTTAATTCAACTTTATCATCCTCAATGTACAGGTACACTGGCTTTGGTGCTTTTCCTTCAACTATAATTGCATCGTATCCTGCTTTCTTCAAATGAACTGTGACATGAGTCCCAACATTTCCATCGCCATATCCACCAGTTAGCGGAGATTTTGCGGCAATAAGTAATTTTCCAGAGCTCGTTGTGGGAGTGCCGGTCAATGGACCTGTTGCAAAAATAAGCTTATTTTCCGGAGATAATGGATCTACACCACGGGGAAGTTCGTCCCAAAGATATTTTACAGCTAGACCTCTTCCACCGATATATTTCAATAAAATTTCTTCAGGGATATCTTCTACAGATATTTTACCTTCCGTTAGGTTCACTCTGAGAAGTTTACCTGTCCAACCACCTTTTGTCATTTTAATGCGCCTCACATTTTACCAAGATTTTTCTTGGCTCTGTTGATTTTCAATCTTTTTACATAAATAAATAATTCGGATTCACGCATAAGTTCAGAAAATGATTATAAATATTCTTTGCTTTCTTCATTTTCTATTCAAAATATTCAAGGACATACTTGTCTCCGAGTTTTTCAATTAATGCGTCAAAATATGCATTCTCAATCGGGCGGTTAAATTTAAAGAACATATTCCAATCACTTGGAATAAACTCATCTTTTCGCGCTTTTATTTCATCCCGACTAAACCATCTCAGCTCGCCCTCGCGTGTATCAAACGAGATTTCTCCATCAATTACGACATGAGCTACAAAAATTAGAAAATTAACTAAAAGATCCTTACCACTCACAAGATGTTCAGAAACAATCCCGGCAAAACCCAACATTTTTAAGTTCTCTACCATTGTTTCTTCGGATACTTCTCGTAAGATACCATCGAGAATATGCTCATGCTCCTCAAGTTTACCGCCAACTAATCCCCAATATCCTTTGTAGGGTTCGTTCTTCCGGCGAATGAACAGATACGAATCCGGCGTATGTGCTTTATGAATTATTGCCAATCCGATAGGTAAAATTTTACTTTTGCTAGCCAAGAGGTTCACCACATTTATTTATGGTTTAGTTTATTAAGAAAACCATTATATAAATCTATGACAATGATTGGAGCCACAGTCTATGTTCGATGGATATCTCAAACGTATTTTCACTAGGAATACACGCCTTTTTAAATTGTCAAACATAATAAATGAGAATACTGAATTCGCTAAAGGACTTCTTAAAGCTGACCTGATAATTAAAGGCCAGACATGTGATGGCGAAAAAAATGTCTTGATTATCGAATTCAAGGAGAAAGCAACACTAACAGCGGTGGCACAGGTATTAGCATATAGGTCATTGTATATTTGGCAGAGATTAAAAAACTTTGAAGAATATAAGAAAGTTATCCCGATTGTTATACAAATTAAAAAAGGAAAACTAGATAAAGAGTGCAAGTTTTTTGAAGTACCCGTAAAAATAATTTCCCTTGAAGAAGTTAGTAATACATTTAAACCGGAAACCATAGATGATTATTTATATTTAGTATTTTCAAAACGTGGGCGCAAAAAAATACTTGAAAACATTCAAATAATTAAAGATCCAATAATAATTGAAGATTTAGCTATAGGATTTATTATTTTCGAACCACAAAAGGTGAAAAATATAATGAGTGTCTTAGAAGATGTGAAACATGAATATAGTAAGGATTTCATAGAATATATTATAGACCATGTGGGAGTAAAGGAAACTGTAGACGCTGTAGGCATTAAAAGAGTTGTAGACGCTGTAGGCATTAAGAAACTTCTTGATGAATTAACGCTAAGTGAAATAATGAACCGTATTGAAAAGGATCTTAAGGATGGCAAGTTAACAAAGAAGGATCTTATAAAGATAGGGCGTCAATTATCTGAACTATCGGCAAGAATTCTCGATCTTGCAGATTAAAATATTATTCCAAAATCATTAATTTTATCAATAAAGTTTCTGAAAACATCAATGAGGAAATATGAAAGTAATCGTAAAGCCTTTTGGAGCAATTAGACAAATTCTTGGTGGAGCTCGAGAAATTGATCTCGAATTAAAAGAAGGCACAACAATTAGTGATCTAATTTTGCAGATTTCAAAAGATGCAAAACGTGTAAAAGATTACGTATGTAAAGATGAAAATTGCACTCATTTAAATGAGAAAATAATCGTTCTGATT
>CAZPUN010000041.1:0-9477 GCA_964589775.1 uncultured archaeon | reverse complement strand
GCTGAACGCCGCCGCAAAATGTCCGAAATGCGAAAAGCACTATTGCTCAAAGAAGGAATGAACAACAACACACTTCAAGAACGCGCGAACAGAATTGCAACGATTCTGAACTCACTTGTAGACAGCATTAGCCCATTAACTGCAGGACTTATAGGCATGTCACCATTCATATTAGGGTTCTTTATCCCGATTGATTCACTAATTATGGTAATAATGTCCCTACTAATATCACTATTTATGCTCTTCTTAATAGGCGTCTTTCTTGCAAGGATTTCAGAAGTTAGTCCTTGGCGAATGGCGTTCACTATGGTAAGCGTAGGCATTCTACTTGCAATAATAAGTACATTTATCGAAAACATTTAATTAAATTAATTTCTCTCCTTTTTTATTTTCCAGTATATAAAAATTTAATACATCGTTTTTCGTATATTTTTGGCAATAACGTAAGTGAGGGATGAATATGTATGACGCCATTGTAATCGGAGGAGGACCATCTGGAGCAACTGCAGCACGCTTTCTTGCAAAATTCGGAATTGATACAATTCTATTAGAGAAAAAGAAAATTCCACGAGAAAAAGTATGTGGTGGTGGAGTTACTGAAAAAGCACTACGAATAATTAACAAGAAGATTCCGGACGAAATAATCGAACGCGAATTCAAAGGTCTATCATTTTATCTTGGAAAAGGACATCATGCCACATTTAAATCAAATAAGCGAATAGGCATAACTGTTATGAGAAGTAAGTTTGATGCATTTCTTGTAGACTTAGCTCATGATTCAGGAGCCGAAATCCGAGACCAAGCCCGAGCAAAACGCATTGAAATCAAGCCAGATAAAGCTGTAGTGCATTTAGCAAATGGTGAATCTATTGAGGGAAAAGTAATTGTAGGCGCTGATGGAATGACAGGAATTTCTGCACCAACATTCTGGGGAACAAACAAAAAGAATTTTGATAGAATCGGAATAGGTATGGAAGCTGAATTTGAGATTGGTGAAGATGGAGTTGAAGCTTTTTCAGATCCTGAGATCTTGCAAATACATAATGTTGGCATCAGCATAGCTTATGGATGGGTCTTTCCAAAAAGGAAACATTTAGGAATCGGTGTAGCAGGATTAGCGGCACAACTAAAAAACATTAAGGCTGTGTTTAATAGATTTGTAAAATATCTTGAAAAAGCACATGCTATTACGCTTCCGGAAACAAAACCCAAATCATGGATGTTAGGTGGCGCAAAATGGGAAACCCAGATCGCATTTGAGCGTGGAGTTCTGCTAGGGGATGCAGCAGGCTATGTAGACCCATTGATGGGAGAAGGTATATATTATGCAATGCATATGGGAATACGTGCAGCACAAGTAATATATAGAGCATTAGATGCAAATGACTTTTCGGAAGAATTCATGATGCAATATCAGAAAATAATACATCGAGATTTTAAAGCAGATTTTAAGTTCGCAGAAAAAATGGGTGCAAAAGGAAATGCAATGTTTGGTTCAATAATTGATAAATTTGATAATAACAGACTTGGTATAAAGATCATGGAAGGTCTTGCGACAGGAGAACTAACATATGGAAACGTTATCGCATATGGGCTTGTAGAAGGTCTAAAAATGGTCCCATGGTTTATCAGAAAAAAGGTTTCAGGAATAACATGACCCTTTATTTTTTTGTGTAAATCAAATGCAAATAAATAAAAAGAGAAAAATAGATTTATTCAGATTTATTAGGTACATACTCCTTTGCATCAGGATAGTTTAATCTAAGAAACTCATCGTAATATTTCTTATTTTTAATTTTGACAAATACAACTTTTATGGAACTATCGACTTTAATAATGTTAAAATATTTTTCAAGTAGAGACTTTTGATATGCAAAGAATCCAAAGATTCCAGTAATAATCAGATAGATCACAAATATTGTAATCGGAATCAATAAATTACCACCATTTTGTAAAATACTAGATATCGATAAATATGTCATTAATCCTAAGAACGGAAGTATAAACAACAATAATCCGAAAATAAGTTTGAATTTTGATTTTTTCTTATCCTTTCGTATTGCATGTTCGGGACAGGATGGCACAACGTATACTTTAAGTTTTGTAGACATTCTACTTGCAGGACCTTTTGAAGAATAGATAGGCATGTTAAATGCATCATACGTAGTAGGAGTTGAAGCAGCCACAGCCCCTTTTTCAGAAGAATCAGCTATAATCATATTGTTAGGCACTTCTGCAGGCTGACCACACACAGGACAAATTTCCGGAAATTTAAGATCCAGCGTCGAAACCATGACAATTTTTGGCTTTTCAAATACTTCAGACATTTCTATCATCTCGTAGGCTCTAAAAAATAAAATATGGGGGTTAATATTAGTTTTTTGATATTTGAGATACTATCGCGCAATATATTTGTATATTTCATTTATACGCTTTGTGAATTCATGATTCGGATATTTTAATGTCATAAGGTGCCTGCTACCAAGTTCGAACATTTGTTTATATAATGGAATAATTGTAGCAACTTTGATACCGAACTGCCTTTCAATTTCATAACGTACATTCTCAAAGTCATAAATGCCCGGAACCATATTCACAATTAGCGAAACATGCGGAACTGATAGTTTCTTAGATATCTCAATAGTTATTGCGGTTCCCAAAAAGTCTTGTTCATCAACTCGCATTACAATGAATAGATAGTCTGTAGTAGCCATTGAAAGCAAAGTTTCACGATCTACACCGGGATGCGTGTCTATGAATAGATAATCAAGTTTCTTTTCGCGAACGATATCAATAAAGCCTTTACGTAGATCTGCAACTTCATATCCTTCACGAAGAATACGGGTAATCTCTTTAGCATTCAAGCTAGCAGGAATTACATAAAGAGAGCCACGCCTGAGCCCAAGCTTCTTTGTCAAATCAACAGAAGTATCAGAAATTGTACAATTACCTCGAAGGAAATCATTTAGAGTATGACTGATTTTTTCGCGTCCGAGTCCGAAAATTACATGGATACCCGGTGATTGAACATCAGTATCTATAACGGCTACGCGATTCCCCTGTTGTGCAGTCCATACAGCGAGATTTGCAGATAGGTTTGATTTACCAGTTCCACCACGAAACGAATGAATTGTAATTATCTTTCCCAACTTAATTCCTCCTATTTTTCAATCCATTTAACTCTGTCCCCGGAAGATTTCAATATTTCATATAATTGTGCTCGCGGTACGCCTATGCGTAATGAAATTTCACCCAGAGAAGTCTTGCCGTCACAGAACGGTACCGCAGCCTTAAGTATTTGATAATCTTGTGAACGCATACCAACTAATTCCAGATATGCATCAAATCGTTCATCAATTTCATTGATCACGGGATACAATTCAACAATTCGAATAGCTCCAAAATGTATAAGATAGTTTAATATTTCAGCTAGTGTGTTCGGAGCTAATTTTGTTCGAACGATCAAATCATTAAACGAAAGTTTCCGCGTTAAGGAATCAACGACTTGAAATCCAATCTTGCCAAATAGATTCCTGAATTCTTGCTTCTTAGCGGGATTTTCTCGAAGTAAGTCAATTCTCGAGAAAACAGGCTCAAATACAGAAATCTGTAGGTCTTCTAGTGAAACTTCAGCCATTTCAGGAGTGATTTTAATAAAATTACTCTTGTTCAAATCGCGTATGGTGTTGATCAATGGTAGAAGCGATTCTAAGATTTTGTCAATATCATAATTTGAATTTATAATTGCTAATAGGTACGCCATATCTGTAATTGTATAAAGAAACAGTGAAGTTTGTGGGTCCAAAATCGAACGCTCAATTATTAGGTACGGTAATTTATCCTTACCCTCTTGCTTTATGCGTTCGATAGACTCAAATACAAGATCCATTTCAAATGATTTCAAATCAGAATAGAATACATAGCCATCTTGAGAAATAATGCATAATCTATGGACAACATCGCCGGATTCCGCACTTGTTACTGCATCTTTTAGCTTACTCATATCTTCAGAGAGTAATATTATCGTGGGATATTTCTTTGCAATTGGCGATAAACCTTCATATCGCATGAGAACCTGCTTCACATAATCATTGAATTCATTAAATAGATCAAAATCAACAACTTCGCTTTTTACAATCTCACCATACCGATCCATAAATTCTTTGGAAATATCGCGAAGCATAATTCGATAAATATCTTCAGGCTCGTCGGTCCCGATTAGGAAGACAAATAGCAAGTCTCCAAGAGCCTCATAAACGAATTTATTTTCTTCAAACTCAAGAGACTGGATATTTCGTTCGCCCAATTCTTCAGCAAATGTACTAACAGCGCTGAGAAAATTCCCTACTAGGTCTGATAGCACTTTTGAATCATCTTCAGAATAATGAAATAGTGTGTGTCCCGTTTTTTTTAGTATCATTAGTTCTCTTACCAAATTACAACCAATCCCCAATATGCTTTTTTCATTTTAATTACTAAATAATAAATATATATACTCCTTAATTAACTTTCTTTTTCGCAATATGTCCCAACATATTGAGCTATAGCTTTCGGTAATATTTTTAAAATTTGCCAATGTATGTGCATGTAATAAGAAAAACAATGTAAAATAGTGTACAAAAACTAATTATAAATTTGTATTTCTGAATATGCAGATAGGCTTAAATGAGCTATAGTGTATAAAATAATCAGAGAGATATACGAATAGTTTATATTCTAGCTCTTCTCGAAAAAATCAGACCAAAGGAAATAAAGTGAAAGAAATATGTCGTCTGAAGAAACAATTATGTTAAAGGGAAGAAACGAACTCCTAACGAGCGCTTCCTTAGAAGATATAAGAGAGGCAGCCCGCGAAGTATTAGGAGATTTTATTGAAGAGGACAAAGGCGATAGGATTACATTTACAGAGCCAATTCCAACCTGCCCAGCTCAAATTGTAGCTATCAAGGAACCAGATGGAAAATTCAGAATTTATACAACAAGCATCTGCTCAATAGAAAACTGTCAATATGTCGCAAAATGTATAAAGATGGATGTTGCAAATCTTAAACTAATGAAAGAATTACTTTTGAAAGAAAGACCAGGTGTAGAGATCAAAGAATTTGAATGGAACCCAACCCGCGTGAAAGAAGATATAAAATTACAAAAAGCTCTGGATCTATTACATAGGAAGAAATAAATGCTTCCTCTCTTTTTTATTTCGATTCCTTTTTATACGATTGATAATTACAAGAATAATTAGTTAAAAATAGGAAAGTGATTCCTATGAGTCTTATTAGAGAACTTTGGAAAAATGAAACATACAAGACAATCTTTATTGTAGCAATTGTAATTGGTGCATCATATGGTAGTTATTTGTCATTACAATTAGCCATGGGAACACCTACACCATTGGTAGTCGTTACAAGTGAATCAATGTCTCCGAATTTACATACGGGTGATCTTTTAATCATCCAGCATCGTGAAGCAAGTGACATTAAAGTGGGTGATATCGTTGTTTATACATCCGATTGGCATCCAGAATCACCTGTGGTTCATAGAGTCATAGAAATAATCAATAATAGCGGAACATTAGAATTCATCACAAAAGGAGATGCGAATCCTGTATCAGATCCAGGATTTAGAACAATTGAGGACATAATTGGTGTTGTCGTGTTTAGAATTCCATATATCGGCTATGTTAGTTTATGGTTAAGGAATCCAATAATCTTAATCACAGTAATTATGCTCATCGCAATAGTCTTACTATATCCAAGTGATGAAGACAATAATAACAGACATTATGAACCCGAAGAAGATCCAATATTAGGTACGATGGATCCATAAAACCAAATTTCTCTCTTTTTTAAAAAATATAGAAGAAAACCACTTAGAATATAGTAAGTGGCGGAATTGTGATTATTAATATTATCAGCGCAAGGATAAACAGCGCAATGCGACCCTTGGATACTTCAGATACATCATCTAATGCACCAGGATGATCACTACGAACAAAAATTGCAACGAAAAATGCCATTAACCAGTATCCGATAATTAACATAATCGCAAATGCAGCGTATCCTAATAGTTTGTGGTATTTTGCTCCTAATACAGAACGAGCGACGTGACCACCGTCTAATTGTCCTATTGGAAATAGATTGAGACCGGTAACAAGCATACCCACCCAGCCTGCAAAGAAAATTGGGTGCATTAAAACGGTACCATTTTCGGGAACGTTTATCAAAAGCATTATCAAAATATCGAACAACAATGGAGTTGGTAGCTCTCCAGTCTCACCAGCAGGTGCAAGACTAGCTAATTGGTCGGCGGTAAGAGGTACAGACAAGAATGCTCCAATAATCGAAACGATCAAGGCAACAATAAATCCTGCCATAGGACCACTAATTCCCATATCGAATAGTTGTTTTCTGTTTAGGGGTGGACTTTTTTGCATAATAAATGCACCAAATGTTCCGCCGGTGGCGGGAAGCCCGGGTATGAAATAAGGTAATGTAGCTTCTATTCCATGATGCTTACAAGTGAAATAATGACCAAGCTCATGAGTAGCAATAATACCCATTAAAGCCAACACAAAGGTTACAATTCCTAATACAAAATCAAGCGACGTGAATGTATATCCACTCGGAAAGAACACTTTTTCATATAATGGACTCGAAACAAACAAGTATCCAGTAAAGCTCATTGTAATTAGCGTAATAACAAACAAAATAATATTGATTTTAATGTCAGATTTATCTTTTCTAATTTCTGGAACAAAACGCAATATCATAAGGTTTTCGTCTTTATCATACCAACGAAGCAAAGGTAGCGTTCCGATTCGCTTCGCATCCTTTGTCAAATTTAGAAACGCCCCTTCAGTATTCCCAGCAGACGAAACAATAAACACAGGAATCCCATGATCAATCATATAATCATGTATCTGAAAATAATTCTTTGTTATTTCTTCAAGTTCTACAACGCTTGCCATCGATATTGGGTAAATCATAAATGCAACCCCGATTTAAATTATCAAATATTTAATTCTATAGTTTAATTTTAACTCTATCGGAATCCACATTCCAAAAAATAATAAAAGAAACTAATGTGCATGTGTGTGTTCATGATTATGTTGATGGCCATGTTCATGACTGTGTTCGTGGTCATGTTCATGATGGTCTATAGAATATTCATGTAAGATATCGTGAAGTTCATCCATCTGCAATAGTTCAACATCATAAAATTTCTTGAGATATTCTAGGGTAGTATCTTTGGAATTTTGATCCATACAACCATATGTCTTATCAACCAGATAAATTTCATAATTTCTGAATCGAGCGTCAATACAAGTCTGCACAACATCAGTTTCAAGCATTCCACCGGCAATTATCAAAACGCCAATACCAAGGTCTTTCAGTAGCTGGTCCAAGCCAGTTTCATAAAATCCAGAATACCGTCGCTTTTCTATAATATATGTTGCATCATCAGGTGTAAGTTCAGAAATGATTTTACGCCCGAGCGTATTTCGAATACCATGTTTGGGAATCGATAAGAATTCAATTTCCTCAGGAAGATGATTATCTACAACATAAACTACAGGAGAATTATGGTCTTTGACCTTTGCTATAAGTTCTTTAATTTGTGAAATTGCAGTCTCCTTATTCTTTAACTCAAATACGGAATTTTTTCCGAAAAAATCCTCAATGGGATTCATAACAACAAGAGCTAGTAAGTCACCGCCACACATTTTAGTCACCAGCGTTTCATAAACAAGATGTGCATGAAAAAATGAACTTATTAATTCTTTCATAGTAATATATTGAAATTAAATCCAGAACGGCTTTTTACCGGAGGGATACAGAATGATACAATCACAAAAAACATCTGAGATTAGAACTAAAAAGGTTACAATTGAAAAGCGTCTTGCAGACAAAATACAAGATGTACTGCAGAGCTATCCAAAAGCACTAGAAATATTTCAATTAATGGAAAATGATATTGAAATCCAAACGCTTTTGGAAGATAGCAATACGATGACTATGGGAAGACTTGGATATAGCGATCATGGTCATGTCCACTCATTGATAACAACACTTCACGCAATAACATTACTACGCTATCTGAAAGATAAACCACCCACAGTAGTTGAAGAAGGATGCGGCGATTTCGAAGATTCCATGCTTGTGGTAACTGCAGCCACATATCTTCATGATATTGGTCAAGCAATTCACAGGGACAAACATTATGAATGGAGTGTCATGCTCGCTCGACCGATACTTGATCGCATACTCATAGAGATCTACCCGAACTTGAAAAAACGAATAAAAATACGAAATCATATACTACATGCAATATATGCACACGATAAAAATACAGTCGCCCTAACAATTGAGGCAGGATTAGTGGGCGTAGCAGATGCATTGGACATGACAAAAGGTAGAGCTAGGATCACATTTAGCTCCGGAATGGTCAACATACATTCAGCATCGGCAATGGCAATAAATAGAGTGAAAATCCGAAAAGGCGATAATAAACCAATTATGATAGAAATCTTCATGAGTAATATGGCAGGTCTATTCCAAGTACAAGAATTACTCGCTGCAAAAATAAAAAGTTCAAAGAAAATACGTGATGAAATCGAAATAGTAGCTCACGTTATGGGAGAAGATGAAAAAGTAATAGATCTCTCAATAAACTAAAAATACCCTAACAAAAAACAATAATGATGAAGGAGTTCAACTCGAAATGAGTTAATCCTCCTTCTTAGGGGGCTGTAATACTTTTGGCCTCTCCACATATATGTCTCCAAGTTCTTCCAACTTTATGACCTGTCGGTCTCGAATTATTCTATTTATTCTTTTGCCATACATGATTGACTCCTCGCGTGGTAAAACCGCTTTCTTACACAAATGAAAACTTTCGAAAATCCCTTTATAGTACTTTCGCATGCAATCTAGCGTTTACTTTAGTCTGAATTTTTTACCGAGAGAGTATCTCGTTCAATAATTTCAAGATTGAATTCACGTTTACGTTACGAACGAAAATATTTAGGGACCACTTAAGGAAATAAAACACTAAAAAAGAGATTAGAGAGAGTATTTTTTCTTTAGTTTGAGAACACAATTCTCGCACAAGGGGGAATTTAGCGCCGTTTCATAGATCTTTTGAGTTCGCTCGATAATGTTGTCGAGTATTGAGTTTGTTTCTTCCAAGTAATCAATATCGAGTTGTGGGACACCTTCGGGAACTGTAATTATGAATGGTAATTCATTTTCAGGAGTATTGAGACCAATCGGGCAGGGACATTTAGGATCAAAATCGTGGTGATAATGCGGACCTCCAAGGAGCAAATTATATAGCTCATGAACCGGGACTCCATATGGCTCACGCGGGGCAATGGCAACTTTTTCAGATAGGACTCTACCCTGAGTCTGACTGTCAATAATAAGCATAAACTCATTATCATCCAAAACTTCATCGATATCGTACGGATTTTTCAGA
>CAZPUN010000040.1:0-18204 GCA_964589775.1 uncultured archaeon | reverse complement strand
GCTCATAATCATCTAGATCTACTACAACAGTTACATGTTCATAGTTCTTTGCAGCAGCTCGTACTAATGTAGGGCCTCCAATATCAATTAATTCGATAGCTTCCTCATGTGGTTTATCAGGAGTAAAGGGATATAGATTTGATACAACAAGTGAAATAGGTTTAATTGCTAACTCTTCTAACTGTTTATTATCTGTTTCAGTACGCCGTGATAGAATTCCTCCATGAATCTTCGGATGTAATGTTTTGACGCGTCCTCCGAGTATTTCTGGAAAATCAGTTATTTCATCAATTTTTTTTACAGCGATGCCATTACTCTTTAGATACTCATAAGTACCACCACTTGCTATAAATTTAAATTTTGACGAGATTTTTTTACAGAAGTCCGCAATTCCTCGCTTATCCCAGACGGAAATAATTGCATAATCCAATATAATTCCTCCAGCTATTGCTGCAAATCCACAAAAGAAAAGTAAAAAATAGCATATAAACCAATTGGATTATTCATTGTCAATATTCTTCAGTCTTTCTAATATATGAATTGCCTCATTTCTTGTTATTCTTATTATTGGAAATTTGTTTATTCGGGCAACATTCTTAGTTACTATCATTACATTAAATAAGAATTCCTCACTATGACCTGCGTTTAGTAGGAAATTAACGCCAGATATTGGATCTATGATCAGCATAGGGTATTCTAGGCTCAGGAATTCTTCTGCATATTCTTTTGGTATCTCCTCAAGAACATTTCCTGTTCTTATTAGGTATATTTTGCATTTTTCGTCTTTTTCCAAGACTGTTCTCCCCATCTCAATACCACGACTTTTGTTTGTAATATTTCATTTTTATTAATTATTTCTTAAATCTTACTATTGTAATTAAAAGTAACACAATTTCATTTGATAAACTTATCTTTCATCTTTCAGTCTACTATTTTTATATTATATCAAATAGGGGATTTTTTAACCCTAAAAAAATCACAAGATTTACATTTTCAAACAAAAAATGTCTATAAAAAGATAAAAATCATAAATTAATGTTTAAATAGAAATTGTTATTAGTGACTTTTTTCGCCTCAGACATATACGACGGGTACTAGGCTTTGAGGCGATAAAGAATGACTGTTCCAAAAGTTGAGTTAGTTGAGAGACCAAAACTTCTCAATGAAAGTGAGACTCTCACACGAACGCATTGGGCTATTTTGTTCTTCTGCCTTATTGGGTGGCTGTTTGATTTTTATGACCTTATATTGTATACATTCCTTGTAGATCCAATCTTAGCAGATTTCGGTATTGCTGGAAACATGCTTCAAGGTGCAGCTATGCTTGCATCATCATTGGTTGCCACTGCAGTTGGTGGAATCTCATTTGGCATTATTTCAGACCGAATGGGTAGAAAAAAGGCGCTTCAATGGACGATTATTATCTTTTCATTAGGAACATTTCTATCTGGTCTCGCGCCAAATGTGTTATTCCTAATAGGTGCCTTATTGATTACCGGATTCGGTGTTGGTGGTCAGTGGGCAGTAGGTCAAACAATGATTGGTGAAACATGGCCTGCAAAGTGGAGAGGCAAAGCAGGAGCTTTCATGCAAACTGGAGTTCCGATAGGTGTTGCTCTTGCAGCAATCATGGGTGGTTTTGTAACTCCAATCGTTGGTTGGAGAATGACCTTCTTCATATCTGCTGCTGCAGCCTTAATTGTAATTCCAATTCGTGGCATGATGCCTGAAAGTGACCTCTGGCTAAGAAATCAGGAACTATTTGCAAAGGGTGAAATTCCCGAAGAATTAAAAGAAAAACTAGGCCGCTCTGAACTTTCACTGCTCTTTGATGAGAAGATCCGAAAAGCAGTATTTCTTGGTTTGATGCTTGCAGCATTTGATATGTTCGCTTATTGGATTCTATTTAGCTGGCTACCAAAATATCTCAAGGATAATCTCAGTCTCGGACTCCAGCTATCTGGTATATGGATGATTATCACGCAAGTCGGAGCATTCATAGGCTATATCTCATTTGGATATGTCTCAGATTTACTTGGTCGTCGTCCAGCATTTACAATTTTCATGTTACTCCAAGCTGCCTCTGTAGCGGCACTTACGATATTTGCCAATTGGATCTCTAGTGCATCTAGATTTGGCGTAGAGTTATTGCTAGTGCCATTATTCCTAATGGGTATTGGAACTGGTGCATTTAGTGGATATGGACCTCTATTTGCTGAAATCTTCCCGACGAGGCTCCGAAACACCGCTGCTGGTTTCTGCTTTAATGTAGCAAGAGGTGCCTCTGCTATTGCACCTATTCTTGTCGCACTTGTAGCTCAGGACCTTGGCTTTGGTCTTGCAGGTGGTTTGGCATTAGCAATTATATTTGACATTGCCGTCGCATTATGGATTTGGTTATTCCCTGAAACTAAAGGAAAAGAACTAAACGTATGTGAATATCTATAGTTTTTCCTTTCTCTTTTTTTATTTTTATCAGCTAATATAAATATCCAAAAGTAAATGATATATTTGAGATAAAATGAAGGTCCGATTTAAAATTAACAAACTATGGCTAATAAAAGAATTAGAATACATGGAAAAAGCCGCACAGAAATATAAAATTTGGGAGCGCGAAGTACTCAAGAAAGCAAAAGAGGCAACGGACCTTCGAGGACTTCGAAAAGTTCTATATGAAATGGGCGAACGTTGGGAATGGAAGACCTCTACAGGTGAATGGCTCATAAAGGGAAAACCATTTGACAATGTCTGTATTATTTTTAAATTACCCGGGTTAGATAACAAATCTATTCGTTATGTAGTTTATGCGATTATGGCATTTAGTAAAGGGGCTACCGAAAAATTCGACCATCTTGGCGATAAAGAACGCGTAATTATTGAAAAATCCCGTGATGGTGTGCTGAAAGTCTGGTCTACAATCGGTCATGGCGCTGTTGATTTAAAACCCGCACGTATTCGTTCTTTCCATGATTTGGGAGAACTGCTTGAGCATTCATATCTTGTAGCAGAGCCCGGTGATCATGCACTAAGATTAGACACAATAGAATCTGTTGATAGTGGTCGAATTGTAGATTATGAAATGATTTGGAAACTAATAATTCATGGTCGAGATTACGAAATTTTAGAAAAAAATTGTATTACTCCTGAAGATATTGAAGATCTCAATTTCAACTTACATGATTATCTATCAGCTGTGTTAGAGCTGGATAAATTAATTCAAAACGTAATGAATCAAATTAAATCTAAGAAATCCAAAAAGTTACTTAGACAATTATGGTATATAATGTGGCATATTCCGCCTGCCAAGCAAGATGACTACTATTTCCAAATGATTCGGAAGATAAAATTAGATTCGGAATTAATGGCGATTGCTCCAGATCTTATTCCACAGATTCAAAAAACTGTAAAGCTTGTTGTAGATGTTGTAGAACGTGCTGAGTTTATAAAATGGCAAAGTGTATTGAAGCCAGAAGCATTTTGGAAAAAGAGTGCTATTAAGAAACTATCTAATTCATCTGAATTTGCTAGTGAAGCGTTTGCGGTAGCTCTCGATGATATTCTAACTGAGCACTCATTATATTATATCGGTTATCCTGAAAAGGCTACATCTAAAGAACGATTAATACAAATTTTTATGGGCACTGCAGGTATTGGGATGCGCATATTATACGCTTTTGCGTTGTCATTATCAAGTAAGATATACAAAAAGTACAAAAGCAGCAAAGCACATTCTTTGCTTGGTGAAAATCTTGAGACTAGGCATAGTCCCACTTGATTTCGAAATAATTGCAAAATCTTTTGAGGACGAAAATACAGGCTTTTCATATGATAATTTTCATTTTCCGGAATATGTTCTTGTAGCTGCAAAACTTGGTTATAAAGTCATTGAGATTACTCTAGATATGGCGTACATTATTCCAAACTCTTTAAGCAAAGAAACAATTGAAGCCCTTAAAGCAATCAGGCATGAATATAAAATCTCATATACTGCACATCTTCCCTTATGGTCCATCGAGCCATCAAGTCCTGTCTCCTATATTCGAAAAGCGTCTGTTGAAACTCTAGTTGATGCGTTTCACATAATTGAAGAATTAAAACCAGAATACTATGTTCTACATGCGACAGGTGCTTTAGCTGCAGAATTTAGTAGATTGAATACAAATCCCAAAATTAAGGATTTACTGATGCAATTACTTACTGGATATGCTGGAGACAGTCTCGAGCAGTTCATTGAAAAAACGGACATTGATCCGCATCGAATTGCAATTGAAGATATTGAATTTCCATGGGGCTATACAAGAACATTGGTAGATGAATTCGATACTTCAATTTGTTTTGATACCGGGCACCTTTTAGCAGGATACCCTGGGAACTTTGATTTTATGGAATTTGTTCGTATGAATTCTGATAAGATTAGAGAAATTCATTTACATGATGGATACCGAATAGAAAAAAATGGGCAAACACAAATTGCAGACCATATCGCCTTAGGTGAAGGAAAACTACCACTGAAAGATTTCTGTAATTGGCTATTGAAAACTAATTTTGATGGACCCGTTATTTTCGAGCAGAGTTTTAAGAATGCATCAAAATCATTACAGAAATTAAAAGATGTATGCCCTAACTTGCTAGAATAAGAATTTGGAGGAAATCCTCCATTTATATATTTCATTTTTTTCTTTTTTTCTTTCTTTCAATTCGCGATCATTGCGGGCTGCTTTTCAACAGTATATGTATACAATATAAAGGATTATGACGGAGATTTTAGGAGGTATTCGGCGACGAGATAAAAAATGCGAGATGAAACTTTAGCTAGCTTGCTCGGACATTGGATTGGGAATTCCAAATAGAAAAATATGTGATGTATGTATAGTCATAAAAAAAGTGGAGCATGCAGAATTGTCTTATTGACTTTTTCTTTCTTGAGTTATTCTGGAAATTTCCGATGCTCCGTTATGTTATACTGTTCTATTCTTATTCTATTCTTCTGTATTTTCTGACTGTTCGGAAACCTGCTCTAAATCTTCAGAAGGCTCTTCCTTTATTTCTTCAGGTTCAGTTTCTTTAATTGATGTATATCTCTGAATCAAAGATCTATATGCATTTGAATAGACTACAAATGAAATAATCCCTAATAATATGATTAATGTAATATAAACTCCAAATATGTATATTCTATTCATGGTTAGTGTAGATGAAATTATACCGTAAATGCTTGCAGCAATGCTTATCGTAATCATAAATAGTGTAAATCCAGTAATTTTCGGAATTTTGCCTTGTTTTCGTGCTACTAAGATTGATAAGAACATGAACGTACCAAATATTGACCAGCCAAAACCTACAGTTGAAAACAGCATAGTTAAGAAATTAAGTGGGTTTGTAATTGCAATTCGGCTTGCAGCCATAGCTCCAATTCCGAGTGGTGTTCCAACTATGAAAATTCCAATAAAGCTATCGCTAAGACTGGGTCTGATAAATTTCTCTTTCGATGTTTTTTCTTTCTTCTTTATTAGCTTCCTAATGCCTAATAGCGACTTTAATCTATCTATGAATGAACCTTGAGCACCAAATAGGAATGCTCCAATTCCGCCACTTGCCGATGATACACTGGATACTGCTGAAGAAATTGCGGCTGCAGATGCTACTGCTGCTACAGCTCCAGAAACAGAACTTGTACCTGAAATTGTTGTGGTTTGTGGATCACTGTTTTCTCCTTCATCAGGTGGTATATATTCACTTCCACTACCATAGGCGGGATCGATGTCTCCTAAATTATATACATAGATCGTAGTAAATGATTCTTTACTCGTATAATATGCAACTGGGAGCCATAATTTTCCATTAACGGGTATTGCAGCTACGTTCCATCGTGAAGTTGTCTGCGCTATATTCATATTACTATGATATTCATTATATGCTTCAATTGATGATGTTGTTGTATTCATTATTCTCTCTATTATGTAATTGGTCAAGTCAAATTCCATAATCATATTTGGTAATGTAATCCAAAGATTTCCATCATAAGCTAATGCACATTCGTAGAACTTGAAATTACTTGGAAATGTGTAATTTCTTACTATAGTCTGGGTTGATAAATCATATTCTAACAGAAATGAACCTACATCTTTATGATCTATTGTATATAGTATATTGTTGATGACAGTCAATCCATTAATAAATGACACATTAGATAAACCACTAAGATCTACTCTATTTGTGATTGTAAAAGTATTTGGATCCATATATATTAATTCGTATTTCATCGGAAAATATGAGGTCTGATTAAGCATGATAATTTGATTATCTAATTGAGAAACCCCATATGTATAACTTAGCTCTATTGTATGATTTACGAGTTGATGTGTATTCATATCAAATGCTGCTATCCACTTTTCACTTAACAAGTATAGCGTGTTTCCTATTGTAGTAGCAGCATACGTATATCCAGATATGTTGTATGCTTCGATCGGTGAAGCTGTAACATTTTCCCATGCCATGATTACGGAAGTATTTACTGCCTTATCTGCACTTATCCCATTTCCAGAATATGTGGGCGTAATAGCGGTAATTGCAAATATGAGTATTATTCCCAAGAGTACTTTTTTCATAAAAAATCACCATTTTTTTAATAATTTTCCAAATCATTTATAAAGATATTCATATAATACTAAGCGTATGATACATAAAAAGTTATTATTAACAGGTTTTGAACCGTTTAATGATTATAAATTAAATCCAAGTTGGGAGATCGCAAAATCTTTGAATGAGGAGACCGTTGGTAATTTTAAAGTATTTGCCCGTCAAATTCCTGTAAAATATAAAGAGATCTATCCTACGATAAAAAAATTCATTGATGAAATAAAACCTGATGCGATTATAAACTTGGGGCAATCTGGGCGTGATAGAATTTCGATTGAACGCGTAGCAATAAATATTGCAGATGTAACCGGTGTGGCATACAACTGTGGGAGCAAGCCAGTCGATGAGATTCTTTTTGATGATGGACCCGTTGCCTATTTTTCTACATTGCCAATTAAGAAAATGAAAGACGCCGTGGCTCAGGCAGGTATTCCCGTTGAAATCTCTAACACTGCGGGAACATACGGTTGTAATCAACTTATGTACACTACGCTATACATTTTAGACAAGTCAAAAATTAAAATACCTGCGGGATTTATTCATGTTCCATCGCTTCCGGAACAAGCTGTAAAGCGGCGAATTCCGTCAATGTCGTTAGATCTTATGGTCAAGGCAATACGAATTGTAATCTCAGTGATTGAATAACCTAAAAAAAGGAAAAATCAAAATAGATTTAATCTTAAAACAATAAATATATATCTTAAAATTAACGCCAAATAATAAAAGTACGCAGAGGCTTTAAATTTGATTGACCGTCAGGAAATTATTAAGATTTTACAAAGATATAACAAGGACAAGATAGCGATAGGAGCTCTAGCAAGTCATTCTGCACTTGATATTGCAGATGGTGCAAAAGACGAGAATTTTGAAAGTTATCTATGGTGCCAAAAAGGTCGAGAGAAAACATATACAACTTATTTTAAGTCTGTATGGCATAACGGAAAGCATGTAAAAGGTGTGGTGGATCACCCTATTGTGCTAGATAAATTTAAAGAGATGGTCAGTCAAAAATGGCAAGACTTTATGATTAAGAATAACATTCTTATTATTCCTAACCGTTCGATGGTCGCATATTGTGGTGCAGATGCGCTTGAAAACGACTTTTATGTTCCTCTTGTCGGTTCTCGAAATCTTTTGAAACTTGAAAATCGTGGAGACGTAACTCGCGATTATTATTGGCTAATTGAAGAAACTGATGTTGATAAATCTATATTACGTACTCCTGACAAAATCAAGCCTGAGAACATTCAAGATATTGATTCTCTAGTGATTATAAAATTACACCATGCAAAACATAAACTTGAACGCGGCTTTTTCACTGCGGGAACTTTTGATGAATTAAAAGAAAAAGCCCAACGATTAATCAAACGCGGTGTTATTGAACCTTGTCATTCCTGTGGTGGTAAAGGTTGCGAAAAATGTTACTATACGGGGATCGAAAATTTTGAACATGCTCGTATTGAACGATATGCAATTGGTCCCGTTGCGAATTTTGATTTCTTCTATTCTCCAGTAAGCAAAGAAATCGGAGAAGAACCTCTTGAATTACTCGGTATTGATGCGCGATATGAGTCTTCTCTTGATGGTTATGTTCGATTGCCTGCACGCCAGCAAATTACACTTCCGGAATCCCAAGAAGAACCGACATATATAATTGTAGGGCATTCTGATATGACCTTACGTGAATCATTGCTTGAGCATGTATTTAAAATGGGTGAGGAATTCATTCGCATTACCCAAAAATACTTTGACCCCGGAATCATCGGTCCATTTACCATACAAACTACAATCGAAGATGATATGAAACCTACCGTATATGATATATCTGTACGAATTGGTGGCGGAACTAACGTTCATATGTTTCGTGGAGCTCCTTATGGAAATATTATATGGCGTTCAAGAATGTCCACCGGACGGCGAATAGCTCTTGAAATTAGACGTGCAATTGATAATGGTATGCTAGAACTTATTGTGACGTGAACTACAATGGGCGATCTACGTGCTGAAATTCGTGATATAATTTATGATTATGATGAAGATCGAATTACTATTGCGACAATTGGTAGTCATTCCGCACTGAATATCTTACGCGGTGCCCAAGAAGAAGGCTTCCGAACATTAGTAATTGGGACAAAAGACCGAATAAAAATGTATCAGAGATTTGGTGTTGTTGATCTTGAGTATACACTGAATAATATGAAAGACATGCTGGATCCAAAAGTTCAAGATGACCTTAAAGAATTAAATGTGATTCTCATTCCACATGGTTCATTTGTTGCATATCTCGGCACAGATGCGATTCAACACGAATTAAAAATACCTATGTTTGGGAATCGATATCTTCTCCCATATGAATCTGATAGAAAATTATCTGCTGATTGGCTCAAAACTGCCGGAGTAGAAATGCCAAGAACTTTTGAAAGCCTAGATGATGTGGATCGTCCAGTCATTGTAAAGTTCGATGGTGCTGGTGGTGGTCGCGGATATTTTATGCTTAGCGAAGAAGAACTTCAGAAGGTTGAAAATCGAACAGATTATGTTTTGCAGAAGATCAGTAAAGCAACAGGCAAGAAGATAAAAGAACTACCCCCATTGTTTATACAAGAATATATATTTGGAGTACCTGCATATTTACACTACTTTTACTCTCCTTTGAAAGAAGAGACAGAATTTATGGGGGTCGACCGTAGGTATGAATCTAGTGTTGACAATCTGGGAAGAATTCCTGCTTCTAAACAACTCGAAACCAACATAAGCCCAACATATACTGTTGTAGGTAATATCCCAATTGTCTTGAGAGAATCTTTGATTCCTAAAGTTCTTGAAATGGGTGATAATATCTCAAAACGTGCATATGAACTCGCAGAGCCGGGTATTGTAGGACCATATTGTCTAGAAACTATGATTACTGAAGATCTTCGAATAATTGCATTCGAAATTTCTGCACGAATTGTTGCAGGAACAAACGTGTGGATTCCTTCGAACCCATATGCGTATATCTATTATAAAGAACCAATGTACGCGGGTAAACGAATCGCACGTGAAATAAAAAATGCGCTTCGCGATGGAATGTTAGGTGAAATTCTAACTTGAGGAGCATGAAATAATGAAACCTAAAATCATTTTATTATATGATAATTCAGATGATCGAATTACAAAGATGGCAGAAAAAGTTCTAGAAGGAATAAAATCCGTCGATAATGTAGATGTTGAAGTTTTAATTGCAAATGATGTCACTCGGTTTGAGATTTTCAAAAAGGCAAACGGGATCATAATTGGTAGTCCTAATGAAAAGCGTAATGTATCGCGTGAAATTGATCGAATTCTCCAGACCGTAGGCCCCACTTTCTCAGGTAAGGTTGGTGGCACATTTGGAATTCGTGAATCTGCGGATGTTCTGTTTAATAGAATGCGCAGAATGGGTATGATTATGATCTATGGCACGGTAAAAAGCGATATTATTACCAGCGATGATGTATTCGAGAATTGTTTCAAATTAGGTAAAGTCATTGCAAAAGGAGTCCAAGTTTCCTAATTGCCCTTCTTTTTTCTAACAATTTATGGTCTCACTCGATATACCATGAATAGAATTTTCAAAAATTCAGTTAATTTTAAAAGATATTATTATAAAAACTAAAATCAGAAAATTGCTTAAAATAAATTTATATAATGGTTATTGATAAAACAAATTTAGAGACCCTAAATTCTGGGTGGCATTTGTCGTGACATTAAGCAAGAATATAGCTAACTTAATATACAAATTAGTATCTGAAATGCGAAAGCAGGACTTAGAGTATATCTCTCCACATTATACTATAAATGGCGGTATCGTATATCCATTTGCAATAAAAGCTCTTGGCGTTAGTGATGATTTGATTCAAGAAGTCCTCGAAACTGCTACTGAACTCAGAATTTTAGAGAAGAAGATCACCGATAATCTAATTTTATGTCCAAATTGTAAGAGTTCGAAGCTAAGAACATGGATCGCATGCCCTATGTGTGGGTCTCGAAATTTTGAAAAGGGAATTGGAATTCGCCATATTGAATGTGGGTTCATAGCATTTCGAGAAGATTTTATGAAAGACGATAAACTCGTTTGCCCGCATTGTAAAAAGGAACTTAAACAAATGAGTGTAGATTGGGCATTTACTGGTATTATACTTCAATGTAAATCCTGTGGTACATATATTGAACACCCTGAAATTGGTTTCGAATGCCTAGAATGTGGCCGTGAAGGACCTATTCGCGATTCTATCTTAAGTCCTATTTATGGATACTTTCTAAGTCCTAAAGCTGATATTAAAAAGATCGTAAATGATATTGATTTTTCAGATTCGCTTATCGAAGTTATACAAAAATCCGGATGGTCCGTTGAAAAAGATGTCGTAATGGAAAGTCCCGAAGGCCGCAAAATAAAAGTACATGCTGTTTTGAAAAAAGGTGATATTTCTGTAGTTGTTAAATTTATCCCCAGTATTAATCCAATCGGCGAAGAAATAATTAGTAAGGCAATTGAAGAACTATTACAACTTTCTCCCCGCGAGGCTTTAATAATCGGAATTCCCGGATTTACAAATTCCGCTCGATTATTAATGATTGCTCATGGTATTAATTTTGTTGGCACCAATGAAATCGAACGAATTCCTCAAATAATCTCTGAAAAATTACTTGATATTGAAACCGAATTAGAAATGCTACCTGAAGAAGAGGAAAACCTTAGGCAGTTTATCGATAAAAAATAATAAAATTTTATGAATTATTTCCGATATGCTAAAATTTCATATCGAATTTTTTATTTTTTGAAAAAATATATATACTTTGTTGACTAAATGATATTACGAAATTATTTTTAATTGTGGAGGTGTTAAAAATAGTCGGAGGATACATGGGTAAAATCCTTAGGATTGACTTGACTACAGGTCAGACTAAGGTTGAGCCCATTGATGAAAAAATAGCCAAGGATTACATTGGCGGAAGAGGATATGCTTCAAAAATTTTGTATGATGAATTGGATCCTAATGTAGATCCATTGAGCCCTGAGAACATGTTGATTTTTGCAACAGGTCCAATAACTGGATTACCTGCTCCTGCAGCTGGGCGATACATGGTGGTAACAAAAGGACTTCTCACAGGAACGATTGCATCGAGTAATTCTGGTGGAGATTGGGGTGTTGCATTAAAGAGTGCAGGTTATGATATGGTGATTATCAAAGGCAAGGCTGAGAAGCCAGTATACATATGGATCGATGAAGAGAAGGTTGAAATTCGTGATGCATCACATCTATGGGGCAAGAACACTCATGAGACTACCGATAAAATTGTAGAAGAGAATGGCGGCGATAGAAGAATCAAAGTAACATGTATTGGTCCTGCCGGTGAGAACTTAGTAAAATATGCATGTATTATCAATGATAAGAATCGAGCTGCAGGTCGTACTGGTGTAGGTGCGATTATGGGTTCAAAGAATCTGAAGGCAATTGCTGTAGTTGGTAAGAAGAGACCTCAGGTTGCAAACAAAGAAAAGTGGCAAGAGGCACTAAAGTCATCAATGGATAAGGTCAAGACAAATGATGTTACTAGCAAAGGACTTCCTACATATGGTACAAAAGTTCTCGATAGTATCATTAATGAGAATGGATTGTATCCGACTCGAAACTTCCAGACCGGTGTCTTTGAGGAAGCCGAAAAAGTTAATGGTGAAACCTTACGCGAGAAATATCTCGTCCGCAATGTAGCATGTTGGGGTTGTCCGATTGCTTGTGGTCGTAAGACAAAATTGCCAAATGGTCGTGAAGGTGAAGGCCCTGAATATGAAGTGGGTTGGGCATATGGTGCCGACTTAGGCATTTCGGACCTTGAAGCAATAGTTGAAGCAAACTATCTATCCAATGAACTTGGTCTAGACCCTATTTCAGCTGGTGGAACCATCGCATGTGCTATGGAAATGTATGAGAAAGGATATCTTCCAAAGGACAAAGTTGACGGTCCCGAACTTAAATTCGGTAACGCTGAAGCATTACTTGCATATCTCAAGAAGATTGCATATCGTGAGGGTCTTGGTGATGAATTAGCTGAGGGTTCATATCGTTTTGCCGAAAAATATGGTCACCCTGAACTTTCAATGAGTGTAAAGAAGCAAGAATTACCCGCTTATGACCCAAGAGGTGCTCAGGGACATGCACTTGAATATGCAACAAGCAACCGTGGTGGATGTCACGTCCGTGGATATATGATTTCACCAGAAATTCTGGGAGTGCCTGAGAAATTAGACCCACAGGAACTAAAGGGTAAGCCCGAATGGGTAAAGACATTCCAGGATCTAACTGCTGTTATTGACTCTTCAGGTATGTGTCTATTCACATCATTTGCTCTCGGAGCTCCAGATTACGCAGCATTACTAACAGCTGTAACTGGATTTGAATATACTCCTGAGGAAGCACTAAAAGCAGGCGAACGTATCTGGAACCTTGAACGTTTGTTCAACCTTAAGGCCGGATTCACAAAGGCTGATGATACATTGCCAAAGAGACTTCTTGAAGAGCCCATGCCCGACGGTCCAAATAAGGGTCAGGTCGCTCACATCGATAAGCTATTACCAGAATACTACAAGGTTCGTGGCTGGGACGAAAACGGCGTACCCACTGAAGAAAAGAAGAAAGAACTTGGACTCGCATAAAATTATAATGATGGGCTTTAGCCCTCTTATTTTTTGATTTCTTATTCTTGTTGTATTACAAGTTCCTCTTTGTCTATTTCAATGGGTTCAAGCGGAATATTTTCAAAAACTGTTGGCGCAACTTTTCGTACTTCTTCAAGCATTAATCTTGCAAGTATTCTAATTTCCCATTGAGCTGATGGTGCCATTCTGAGATTTATAAAGTGTAATAATTCTCTAGCATTCATTGTAACCGTTATATGGGATTGTGCAGCATTTGGCAAAAGATATCGTGCATCCTCTTTTGGAATTCCCATCTTTACCAATTTTGAATATGCATCAGATAGATATTTCATTGCCTCTGTGAAAATCTTATGTGCCTCTTCATTCTTCTGTATTTTTGGTGGTTCTACATAATCGAAATTTTTTTCCTTTACATATCGCTGGGACTTTTGCGAGTATGATGCGATTCTGTGTCGGACGAGTTGATGTGTTGTAACTCTTGAAACTCCAGAGATTGCAAAAGTGAAAACTGCATGCTCTATTACTGAATGATGCCCCATCTTTACCAATGTTCTAATTAATTTTTTACGGTCTTCTTCAGTCATTGTTTCCATTAGAACATCTGTTGGGTCTTTTGAGTAGCATGACCTCCCTGCTGCAGCGATCACTCTTTCTGGTTCTGGCGTATATGCGATCAATTTTACCTTAATTGGGCTTTGCCATGAATTTGAGCTGGTTTTTACAATTGCCAAGAATATTTCACCGTGTATATTGTACGGTTGTAAAAAGAATAAATTTAGTATTACTACGATAATAGATGAAAAAGAAAAAATAGAAAAAGAAACAGGATTCGAAAATCAATCTACAATTATTCTTGTGAATTTTGCTTGTGGATCTCCGGATAAATATGCTTTTAGATGTCCCGGCGAAAACATTGATAGAAACACTACTTCTGTGCCCTTCTCAATTATATCTTTGTATTTCATGACGGCTTCAATCTTTCCTGCCATGCCGTGTGTTACATCTGTGAATTGCGAACCTGTGATTTTTGCTAACAAGTCTAGCTTATTCAGATTTATTTCGCGAATTAATTTTGCATCAGGGTCTTTCTTGGGATCCGAAGTATAAATGCCTTCAACATCTGTTGCAAATATGAGGCGTTTTGCTCCGAATTCTTCTGCTAAATATGCTGCAATTGCATCTCCTGAACATACAGAGAATCCCATCTTTGTATCTATTACTATATCTCCGCCGATTACTGGAACCATTCCTATATTCATAAATTTCCGAATTGGTTCAAGGAAAAATTGCTGGATATTCATTTTTTCGGATATTATTTGGCTGCTGGGTAAGAATATCATTGCGTTAATGCCTTCTTCTTGAAGAGCTTTTGTTAATTCTAATCGCACCTCAAAAACACTACTCTGAGTCTTTGCAAGATCTAAGAGATTACCGGGTCCAGTATAGCCCTTGTATAGGCCATACTTTTTAACAGGTGGATGCCCGAATGATCCGACTCCATGGATGATTATTAGATTTTCAAGTGTCTCATGGAGTTCTCTGGCAATGTCTCTGAATATTCCTTTTCGCATCTTATACGGCACAGATTTGTCCGTTAATAATGAGCCACCAAGTTTGATTATTGTTAGGTCTTTTGATTTCTCGAATCCCATCTATGTCACCTTATAGTTCCCAGAAGAATTGGAACTTGCTTGTGATTCCCGGCCAGAATCCAAACATGATCAATATTATACCCACGATAATAATTACTGCAGGTATTACAATGTTATCGATGTCCTTTGGACAGAATAATTCAACAATCATTCCGATAAATGCAAGAATAACTAATGGTACTATCCACTCGCCAATTGTATTTATGGTGTATACATATACAATTGTTCCATTGTTGTATACAACGGCTCCCATCAAGCCGTAGAAGAATAACATTATGATTGTTAGTATAAGACCAATTAGAAACATTCCAATTAGAGAGCCTTCAAGCGTCTTTTCGCCTGCTGGTACCTTGATTTTCTTCTTACCATAGTTTCTGCCAACAATGTCTGCAAAACCGTCACCAAATGCTAATAATGAGAACGCTATGACTGCAAGTGGATGTGTCCACCATACCAAAGCAAGAATAATCATAACGACGGTGTAATAGAATGTACCTTTCAAAAGTTCTTGTGGTTCTCCAGACCTGGACATTGTATTTACAAATGCTTCATCTTTTGTGATTCCTAATCCAATTGTCAGGAATTTTAATGCAAATATTAGTGGAACTATCATTGCGATCAATGGTGAAAACCATGATCCCGAATAGAATGGGAAGAAGAATATGAAAATTGGCGCCGCAAAGGTATGTATAACCTTTCTTGAGATATTTATATTCAATTTTCCTGAGTTTCTCAGTTTATCATTTATACCAATCAGCATGAAAATCGCTATCAGTGTAATAAAGAAGGCGATTATGTCTTCTAAGATTGGTATGTTTATGAATCCTAATAGACCCATGATTTAATCACCTCTGTGTAACCTCATATATAATGCAAAACCACTATTAAACTATTATCACTGTTTTATTAGAAAAAATACAAAAAAATCAATAAAATTTTTATAATTTTTTATTTTTTACCTGCATTTTGATGCTTTACAAAAATCTTTTATATACCATTTTACAAATTTTTACATATATTTTATATATTAATTTGAGGTGAATTTATGCCAAAAACCGTAGATGCCCCTGTGGAACTACATCCTTTGATAGATAAGATTGAAGCGAAAATGGAAGACCTATTTAATGCTATGAAAATGCGTCCAGAAGAAAGTCGTATTATTCTTGGAGATTCCGAATATATGTTAATTAATTTGCAGTCTATAGCTGTAGACATGAAACAACAGCTTGCGGAATTACTTGATCCAAATGGTGTCAATTTATTCATGTATCGGTTTGGAAAAACTTTAGGTGAAACTGCTGCAAAGAGACTCCTGCCAAAATTAAATCTTGAAAATGTTGTTGAGAGAGTTGCTGCAGGTCCAATATTTGCAGGATATGCTGGCTTTGTAAGAGTTAAGCTATTACCAAGCAATATTACTGAGGACGAGAACTTTTTCTTATTCTATGAACATCCAAATAACTTTGAAGCAACATATTGGAAGGAAGAAATTGGGAAATCAGATGAACCTGTATGTTATTTTAATGCAGGATATAGTGCCGGATGGTGTTCTGTTGCGAGTGGAGTTCCATTAGACGCCACTGAAGTATTATGTGAAGCGAAGGGCGACAAATCTTGTAGATTCATAATGTATCCAACAAGCAAAGAAGCAGAATACCTTGAAAATTTGGAAAAATACAAAGAATAATTTTTCAATTTTTCCCTTTTTTATATAATTAATAATATAGTTCCAATTAAACAAATAAATGGTATTAATGGAAATGTGTTTTCCTCTTTTTTCGAATACTTCGTGTGGATTAATCCAATTAATAAAATCAAAAAGATTAGAATCATGGTTGATAGAAAGGCTATATTTGTATTTTTTATCGGAATACCTATCAATAAAAATAAAAGAAATGATTTTAGATCAGCTCCACCCAATGCTCTTACAAAAGCGAGAAATTCTAGAAAAAATACAATTATAATGGTTGCTATAGTCATTTCTACGAATCTTTGTAAATCTTGAATAAACTCTATGGTATTGATTAAGAATGAGAGCGGTATTGCTATATAAAAAAGTAGATTTGGCACCCTATATCTTTTAGAGTCGAAATACGATGCAATTATCATTACAAATAGCCATAGTAAAAAATTAACAATTTTAAGATTCAGTATTATCATATTTCTTCAGTTTTAGCAATAAATCTAGAAAAACATATAAATTATTCGACGATATTTTAAATTTAATATGATATCATATTACAAAACATGGAATAAAAAGGTGATAATTTTGGAAGAGAGAGAAACAAGCAATAAAAAGAAAATTCTTTTTCTGTTATTTCTTGCACCTATCATGGGTGAGGTTCTTAGTGGTAGCACACCGCTATTTGAGTTCTTTCATCCTCTAGTACTTATGCTGCTACTTGGTTTGTACGGTGTTGGTGCTTTACTATTTCGTGAATTAATTGTTCGGTGGAATAAGGGATATGCTAGCCTTCTCATAGCTGGACTTGCATATGGTATATTAGAGGAAGGTATTATTCTAAAGAGTTTCTTTAATCCTGGTTGGGTTGATGTTGGTGTTTTGGGCGTATATGGCAGATTCTTAGATGTCAATTGGATTTGGGTTGCAATGTTGATGATCTTTCACTCATTGATTAGTATTTCTACACCAGTTATGCTTACAGATCTGGTCTTTCCTGAAATACGCGGTAAAAGTTTACTATCAGATGGTTTGATTAAAGTTCTGATAGTTGTTCTCGCAATTGATGGTTTTCTCTTTAACATTATGACGCCCTATCAACCATCAATTCTGCACTACATTGTATTCGCGGGTCTAATGGTTGTTTTATTGCATATAGCTAAGAAATATCCAGAAAATTATGGTACCAATGAATCCATTAAAGGCCCCATTTTAATAAGTATGTTTATGGTATGGGCATTCATTTTGCTAGTTCCACATCTGTTACGTGTATTAGGTATGCCCGCCTTGTTTGATTTCTTAATCCTCATAGCACTCTTTGTATGGTTCTTCCTTGAATTTCAAAAGTATGATATGAACAATATTACAAATGTGTATGGATTTGCAGCAGGCATTACATTTGGAGTTGCATCTTATGCAATATTAGCAGACGTAATCTTATCACTACAATTCATAGGATGCTCAATAGTGGGCATTATTTTCATAATCTGGATGATACACTTAAAGAAAAATTTGAATATTTAGTAAAATCCAATCTTAGGTAAGCTACTTAG
>CAZPUN010000039.1:0-80291 GCA_964589775.1 uncultured archaeon | reverse complement strand
CAAAAAAGTTCGTGATAAAATATCGTCGTGCAAGTTCCCAGAAATCTGTCATCTCTAAAAGTTCTCGATTGGATATTTCAATTATTGCTTCATCTTTTTCTTCTTTGTCTTTTGTGATATCTTCCGTCATATATCCACTTCACCCAGTATAGAAGCAGAGCACATAAATTGTGCTTTTTCTGTCTCTATACATTAAAAGTTTAATTTTTGTTATATTTAAAAATATTTATTTTGTTGTATTGTTTTGTCCTTATCACCGTAATAGTGAAAATTTTTGGCAAATCCGATAATGTTAAATTTATATTTTGTCGAAATTCATTTGCATTCAATGAAAAGTAGAATAATTTAAAAAGCTACTTTCATTGAAATTGTATGAGGTGTCAAAAATGGTCAAGAAATTAAAGATCACAATCGACCGTGATGAGTGTGTCTCAGACTCAGTCTGTGCCTCAATCTGTCCTGATGTATTTATCATGGATGATGAGGACCTTTCTGCAATTGCTGAGGAATACCGTGTAAACGGTAATGTCGGCGAAGGTATTGTACCAATTGACTTCAAGGATTGCGTAGAGGAAGCCGCCGAATCCTGTCCTGTCCAGATCATCCACGTCGAAGAAATTGACGAATAAAATTTGGAGGAGAATCCTAATATCTTCCTCCTTAATTTTTGTTTTCTGATTTTTTTGTACTTGATGCACGAAAATTTTATTTAGTTCCTCTTCATTATATAATATTGATTCTCTAATTGTATTTTTTTATTACTATTTTTTTTGTTGTATGGTTTTTAATCATTCATAATCATCAAACATGCATGATTCTTGGCTATTTAAAATCCTATAGCTTTTAATTCTCCAAAAATAATTAATTGCTGTGTTAGGGTCTGATGTGCCAAATATTTATAATGCATTAAAATTATATTATTTAAAGATAAAAATGAATCGAAAATATGGTGGCATTTTTATTATTTTAATACTTTTATCACTCTTTATTACATTTTATGCATCAAACGTAAATATAAATCCTAAAGAAAATGAATATTTTACAAATGATGAACTTGAGTTTTTAAAAATGCCGCTGAGCAGTCGTTTTGGTGTGAATTATATTGATATAAATAATATAATTGATTATTTTTCCCCTTCAAATCTGTATGACAATGATATCTCCACTTTTTGGGCAAGTCGTATTCATACAAATCCTGATGCATATGAATGGGTTGAAATTAAATTTGACCGCCTTACATATATTAAGAATGTTTCCTTCATTCCAAGATCTGATTTCATTTGCTTTCCGTCATCTTTTCAAATTCAAATCAGTAATAGTGGTCTTACATGGACAAGCCTTTATGACTTTCATTCTTTCTCGAGCTCAAATCTAAATGATTATACATTTACAATTGATAGGGTTACAAAACACATTCGGATCGTTGCAAATGAGCTTACATATGATGGTTCAAATTATTACTTTCAAATAGCTGAAATAAGCATATTCGATACAACTCATAAAATTCTAATTAATAATTCAAACATATTTGTCTCGTCAGTTTTGATTACTTCTTATTCCCAACATGACTGGCGATATCTGACAGATGGTATAGTTTCTGGTTTTTTGGACCAAATTTGGTCTTCTGGGGTAATGTATGAAAATTCAACTGAGTGGATACAACTGGATATAGGCGGCGCATATCTCGTAAATAATATTACCTTATACCCATCAATTAATGGGATGGGCTTTCCTAGGAATTTTCAAATTCTTGGCTCTAATGATACAATTACATGGAATATACTTGCATCGTATACAAACTATTCACAATCATCTGAACCGGTTTCACTTACTTTCTCGCCAATACATGTACGATATGTGCGAATATTGGCGAGTAAGGCGTATTCTGCTTATGTAGCCTATAATGGTGAAACGTACAATTATTTCCAATTGAATGAGGTTGAAATTCGCTTAAATAATGGAATTAATTTAGCGGGAGCTCCAAAGGTTTCTTCGTGTGCAGGTCGGAATCCATATTTCACATTTGATAAATTCAATTCTTTGATGTCTAACTTTAAGTTGAAACTTGTACGTATTGGATTTTTATGGACCTATTTTGAGAAAAGTAAGGGTGTACTGAATATTGATCCTGTTGCCACAATGATGATTGATAATCTCATTTCGCGTGGATACACTCTAATTGGCGTTTTAGGTCTTGGAAATCCACTTTATGATGGTGGTGGTGCCCCTGTAACCGATGAGGCCGTTAGTGCTTTTGCAAATTATGCGCGTTTCGTAGTACATAATTACAAAAATTATGTTAAGTATTGGGAAGTCTGGAATGAGCCTAATTTTGGGTTCTGGATTCCAGTAAATGCAACCGCGTATGGTAATCTCTATTTATGCACGGCACAGGCAATACATCTTGAAGATCCAGAAGCGAAGGTACTTCTTGGTGCTACAGCTTTATTCGATTTTAATTTCATTAGTACTATACTAAAGAATCCTACAATTGCACAAGAAGTCGATGTGGTTAGTATTCATCCGTATAGATTATGGTCTGGGGAACTACCTGAGGGCCCAAGCTTCTATATTGAAGATGGAGTTCTCAAAATGCAAGCTAAATATTCTAATTACATTCAAGAATATACTGCATTTAAAAACATGGTTCATTCATATGCTCCACAAGCCGATATATGGATAACCGAATTGGGTTGGCAGGTATCAGATCCTTATCCGTCTGGCGTTGATGAATATACACAAGCAGCCTATATTATTCGTTCCATGCTATTGAGTTTTCATTTGAACATTACAAAGCATACAATTTTCTCCCTTGTAGATGATTTACGTCCTAGTGATTATTCATATGGTATTCTTAATTATTCTTATGTTCCGAGACCTGCCTACTATGCCATTAATAACTTAATTGACATATTCGGGTCTAATGTTGTTTCTACAAGTAAAATCGGAATTACAATAGATGTCTCAAGTGGTACTGTTTATCATACATGTCTAATAAATCGCAATAAAGAATTATATATTCCAATATGGAGCAATACAACTTATAGTGTCTCCATAAATATCTCGATAGACTTGAATGTTCTTTCCAATTCTACCCATGTAATTCTTACTATTATGAATCCTATTTCTGGAAGCTCATATCAAATTACACCCAATATTAACAATGGAGTTCTTTATCTTAGTGAATTTAGTGCAAGTATGAATCCTGCAATTTTGAAAATTCAATTTGTGTGATTTTTCTCTTTTTCATTATTTCAATAGACTTATTACGCTTTGTTTCCGAATAGTCATGATAGACTTTTAGTTTGTCATTGGTGAACTTTGTTGAGCGATAGAAAAATCGATCCTATGGATGCTGGAATTACAGAGCTGTTAAATGGAAATTATCTGGAAGCAATGCGAATTTTTCAAAAAATAGTAAAGGCTAATCCTAATGATGTTGAAGCATTAAATAATCTTGGCATTGCTCTGGAGAAGATGGGACGTCATACGGATGCTGTTGGCATTTATGACATGGCACTAAAAATAGATCCACGCCGATTGGATGTGATGTTTAATAAGGCAGTATCTTTGAGTAAGACTCGAGATAGGAAGAAAGCCCTAGAGCTTTATGATGAGATTCTTGAGATAGATCCTCGACATAAAGGCGCATTACTAAATAAGGGTACTCTATTGGGGCGTCTGAGACGTTATGACGATGCGATTTATCTGTTTAACAGAGCATTGCAAATCTATCCTGATTTTATTGAAGCTTTGCTAAGTAAAGCTACGGCAGAGGAACTGAAAGGGGATCCTCGTGCTGCTGTGGAAACATTACGTCGTGTATCTAAAATTCAAGACTACAGTGCATTGCATCATAGAATCGGTAAAATACTTCGCCGTATGGCAATGCTAAATGATGCAATTACCGAATTTGACCGCGCAATCGAGATGGATCCGCAAAACAAAGACGCGCTTCGTGCAAAAGCATATACCTTAACTAGACTGAAGCGATATCACGAATCCATTAATTGCTATGAAAGACTAATTGAGCTCGACATAAAAGATGCAAGTGCATACAATGGAATCGCTTGGAATTATTACAAATTGAAGGAATGCGAAAAAGGAATTGACTATGCTGTTAAAGCTTTAGCGATAGACCCTATTGGACCGCCTTATCATGATACGCATGCTTGCCTACTAGCATGTCTAGAACGATATGAAGAAGCAATGAAATCCTTTGAAGAAGTTCGCAAGATGGATCCGGGTGAATCATTTTTATCAAAGGATGTATACGAAAAAGTACGAGAAATTATTGAAAATAAAAAAATAGAGCAGAAGAATAATTAGGAATCCTCTAGCTCTTCTTTCTTTTTATTATTAATACGATATTTACAATTAGAGATACTAAGAACAATATCGTAAGAAAATCATAGCTTAAGAATGTCTTTAATATATTCCATGAGCTCTCTTCTGTCGTATTTGATGATGTGCCTGAACTAGGCGATGTCGACGTTTGAATTGGAATCGCTGGTAGATTCAGTGTTACGTAATTGTTGGATGGATCTCGAGCGTATATCTTAATATACAACATTGAATGCTGACCATAATTTATTGTTGCAGAATATGTAGTTTCGTTTATTTTTGTTGCCGTGATATTTGTCCAATCCACACCATTAAATGAATATGAAATTGTAACATATACTGTTCCTGAATTATCTGTTGCGAAAACATAAATGGTTCCAGAACTTCCTTGAATTGGTGTTGTTGGGCGTAATACTGCCTTTGAAATTACTGGGGGTGTTACATCCGGATACGCTTGAACTTTGTATGAATACTCACTGGAAATTACAGAATTACCTGCAGTATCATTTACAAAGATAACATATCTAACTAATGTATTTGCAGGATATCCTTGAATCACACCTGTAAATTTGTTACTACCTAAATCAGTCATTGTTTCTACCGTGAAGGATGTCCAATTATCTGATGTCCAGTTTAGATACGCCTTATAGATGCCTGAAGCATGAGTACTAATGTCCGAAGCTGATACGTTTATTTGAACTGCTTGTTCTGGAAAGACTATTGATGTGTTCAGATCTACTTGTAGAATAACGGGATCAACTCTGTCTGTAAAGATCACCTGGTATTCCGAAGTGACTGCTATATTATTTGATGAATCATTGGCGTATATTCTAAACTTTAATATCGTGCCATATGGATAGCCATTTAATTGGGTTGCATAACTATTTCCGCTTTTATTAAGTACTTGAATATGTGATATGCTCTCTGAGCTCACGCTCCAATTTATCCAAGCTTTGGACACTGAAGAATAACTATCAGCGATGTTTGCCGAAATGTTTATTTTCTCATCATAGTTCGGATTTGAAGGCGTAATATTCACATTTGTTATATTTGGTGGTTCGCTATCCATCAGCTTTAGTACTGCCTGATATACATCTATTTTTCCGTATCCCCATTGGTTATTTGGTATATCTCCTACAAATGAATCATTTCTAGCAGTTTCTTTCAAAATATCCGGTATGATACTTCCTGCGGATGAATTTACCTGCATCAATAATGCAGCTGCTCCCGCCACGTGCGGTCCTGCTGCAGAAGTTCCACTAAATAATCTGTATCCTCCAAAAACCGGCTTCAATGCTAACGCACTATATCCATCATACCAACTTGACCATCCTGATTCATTAGCCCAAGTTGATATGATATCCCACCCACCTGGTGCCGCAACACCCATTTTTAATACGCCATCAATTCTGGGGCCTTCCGGAGAATATGATGCCAAGCTTCCTGCAGTTGCCCAGAGACTTCTTGTATGATATGATGCAATACTTAGTGCTTTATCTGCAGTTGAAGGCCACGTGATGATATATTTTTCTTCTGCGTCATCAACCCAGAATGTACCTCCAGACCATGATGATTGAGCATCTGAGATATAATAATGATAAGTACCTGCATAATTAGATGTGAGATTGACTGCCCACAATGAACCAGTTACTAAAGGTGCTCCATTTCTGCCTGTTATTACAATAGCTACCATGTGTGTTCCGCGTGATGAATTTGATACGAATGAATATATATCTACATTGGAACCCGGAGTTAATTGGAAATTATAGTATCCAATACCCGGATTAATTGGAATTCTTACATAATATGTGGAATTAATCTGCTCATGAATCGAAATGTTAAGTGTTGTATCTTGTGTATCACGAGTAAGTATTGTAATATAAACCTCATTTATGTCTGGAGAATATGGTGTGACATTAAAATGCGTTACTTTAGGTACATGTGCAGTTAATTGATTTCTCGCATGTTTTCTAGAGCCTCCTAGATTGCCTGCAGGAGCAATGACTGGAATGCCGGAATTTACAATATTATTGATCATTGTTTCTACATTACTTGAGCCATCAAGATAATGAAAAGTCCATGAACCTAACTCGATAAGAATAACATCCGCGCTATGATTCTGAGCAAGCTGTAAAGCTTCATCTACGGATAAACCGTCTGAATCAAACACTTTAATCATCATTAGTTCGGCATCTGGAGCAACGCCCACATAATCCCGATATCCTATTTGTCCTCCATTTATGATTCCCGCTACAGACGTACCATGCCCATCTACGTCTTGCAATGTACATTGAGTGAGATTTACATCCTTCTCCCAATGCTCAAGGTTATTGCCATTCATATGGAAAATGTATTTTGTCTTTGGCGTCTTTAACATGATTACCTGCTCGCTTGTATTTAGTAATCCATCTCCAGTTGTATCATTTACAACGAAAAATGGTTCGCCATTTTCAATTACGCCACTAATTGAACCATTATCCAACCAGAGCCAATCCACTCGTGGGTCGTATCTACCGTTTCCGTTTACATCTTCATAGTAGCATGTTTCATTTGAATCTGCTATAGAGTTGTTATTTATGTCGATTGCATCAGTCCCATTGGTCAGCTCGCCATCTGAGTTCGTATCAATCCAATTGTATACTCCACCATCTGCATAGAAAAAGTCCGGGTGTCTCCAATTTATTCCTGTGTCTAAGTCTGCAACCAGAATATCCTTTCCTGTGATGTTTACATTTGTATTGTTCAAAAGATTCCATGCGAGATCTGCTTTAATTTCCGGAATCGATATATCTCGGGGGGGTAAATCTTTTATTCTGATTTGCGGTTCAACTTTAACAAAACCGGGAAATGTCTTCAAAAGTTCGTACTGTTCCTTATCAAGGGTCGCCAGATATATGTTTCCGACATTTCCAGTGAATGTAATCCCTGCTTGTTTCAAATCCTGAATCTCAACTTTTGTGAGTTCGTGATCAAACTTTATAGATACTTTTGTCGGTTTTTCAATGCAAAATTGAAAATCTTCAATATTCTTTTGTAATACCTTTTTCGGGGCACTCGAATTTGATATATCTTCAGTAGTGGGAATATTTTGGACCAAAAAGCTGCTGCTTATAAAAAGCACAATAATAATAATTGATATTTTATTCATATTCCTCACTTCATCTCCTTTTTTACAGTTATATTATTTTTATATATATTAAAGAATTTTTCTAAAAAATGTAAATATAAATTTTAAATACATAAAAAAATATTCCATTTTTGTTTTCATCATAGTAATTATTTTTATTAAATTAAACATATACTGAATCCAATTTCATTGTTTAATGTTTTCAATTATACATTAATTTTTAATAGGATATTTTTATGAATATTACGTGGTGAATCAATTGCTATTATCCGATATTTATTCGTTAATAATTAATAAAAAAATAGAATTGACTGGTTTGTTCATGATCGAATATGATACATTAAGCTTGGATGAGCGAAATAAATTGGATGAGGTTTTGAAAGCATTTGGTGTTAAAGTTAAACGAGAAGAATATGAAAATTATGGATTTGAAACAGTTGCAATTGATTTGAAACCAATATTGAGGAAAACTGATATTGAATATATAGATTCAATAATTGATATTTTTAATAAACTGCCTTTTATGGACCGTATAGAGTCTGTAGCCATGGAATGTAAAATAAATATGGATTTTGAGGAATTCAAAAACATGGTCATTGATGCCGATATATTTTTCTTCGGCGAAATTAATGTAAAAACAAATTCTGAAATTTTAGATGAATTAATTGATTGTGGTCGGAGTTCATTTTCAGACTTTACTTCTTCTGCGGTTCAAAAAACCATTGATGGATACATAATAGACCTTGAAGATATTCCTAGCTATTTTGGAGATCCCGGCATGGAAATGGAAACGCCAACATCTCCAATTTCTGCGATATATACTACATATAATGCTCTTTTATCTTCGGAAGCAGCACCGCAAAATAGGAAAAAGCGATATACATTTGAAAAGAACTTGATTTCTTTTTTGAAATGCATTAGAAAGATAGATTCAAAATGCGATTTCACAATCGGTATTGGTTTTCCTATTTATTAGATTCCGTCGCATTTTCCTCTTCTTTTTAATTTACATTCTTTACAATATAAACCGGTGAATACTGAATCAAAAATATCAATTAATTCTGTTATAATTCTAATATCGCGCGTTGTAACTCCAACTTCAAAATTTCTGCTCTCTTCCATTCTAATTCCTAGTCCTGCTCCCGTCATATTTGCAGAACCTATATATGCAAAGACATCATCTATTATGATCAATTTCATATGGTTTCTAGGGCAAACAACATATTGGATGTTTAGGCTAGTTAATTCTTTTAATGCGCTGGAATATATTGTAGAAGTAATTATTTTTATTTTTGCACTTTCTGCAATTTTATTCAGTAATTGACTAATTGATATTGTATGCTTCTCGTCTTTCATTACTCTAAAATTCTTAAAATTAGCAGTTGCAATTCTTAATTCATTATTTGTTTTCTCGATTTGTTCGATGACACGATTATAAAGGTCCATATTTTTGTACGTAACTAAATTTTCCACTTCATACAAATTTATCCCAATCCTATTTTTTTACTGCATGATATACAAAATTCAAATGGTAATCTGGCTATATCGTCTGGGGACTCTGCGTACTTCATGATGCAGTGATTGTTGCAATGACCCAAGCCAAGTAAATGTCCAGATTCATGAAGAATTTTCTTTTTTATTTGTTCTTTTGTTTGTAAGCGATACGTGGAAATTAATGCGCCATCGTTTTCTCTGAACAATCCAATTACATAATTTAGACCCGGAAGATATATATCATCGGATATTATTATTATGATTACTTGTTCATTCTCTTCTGTAAGCTTGTATAGAATGTCTTTACCATTGTACTGTTTGCGTTCCTCATCATATTCAAAGCGTTCAATTGAAATTTCTTTGACATCACTGACTTTGATATTGACTTTTTTTAACACTTCAATTGCCATATTTATTATATCTTGAGTAATATTTTTATCATGAAGTAAAAGAGCTTCATATTTTACATTCATATTGATCCCCTAAATTCAAATAATCAATTATAATATCTATTTTAATTTTTATAAAATTTTCTTCATATTTTTGAAAAAATAAAAATGAAAAGGAGATATAAATTGAAATAGAATTGTAACTTTTTAACCAACTGCAAATTTTTCCTTTTCAATCTTGCCGCTCTTGAATCGCTCAATGCTCAGCCAATCTATGTCGATATGTGGCTTTTTGCCTTCAATTAGTTCTGCCATTAGGACTGCAGTAATGGGTGCAAGCATAAGACCATGTCCGCTAAATCCGTTAATCTGAATCATATCTGAAACGCCAGGTGTTTTACCTAAGATTGGTTTATGATCTGGGGTTGTGTCGTAAGATCCCGCCCATTGACGAATGACATTAATTGTACTCAAGATTGGCATATATCTAGTGAGTCTCTTTGTAAATTCAACAGCAAACTTGAATGTTGATTCATAACTTGGATTGGGAGGTTCATTGGGGTCACTCCAACCGCCAATAATATCGCCAAGCATTGTTTGTCTGAAGTAGATATTATCGCGGAATGATATGATCATAGGTTTAAGGAACATTTTAGTTGGTTCTAATGCGAGAATTTCATGTCTATATGGTTTATTCGGAAGTTCGACACCCACCATCTTTGCAATATCTACTGAGTTCTTTCCTGCAGCATTTACGACGACATTTGTTCTAACAGTGCCCTTTGTGGTTTTTACAGCTTGAATTTCCTTTACGCCATTCTTTTCTTCGTATTCGATTCCAGTGACCTCGGTGAATCTGAATAATTTTGTACCCATCATCATAGACTTTCTGAGATAGGCGTATGTGAGTGGGATTGGGTGAATACCACCATCTGTTGGATTCCATGCTGCGGCAATAGCTCCTGCACCTTCGACATCTAATTCTGGAACAATATCATTAATCTCATCTGCAGGAACTAATTTTGTAGGTACATCGAGCGAGTTTTGTAATTTTATATTCTTCTTGAACTGCTCTACATCTTCCTCAGTGTGTGCAAGTACCAGATATCCGCCTTGCATGAATCGAACGCTAGGATGTTCAAGTTCTGCGCCAATTTTTTCAAAAATCTTTACGCTTTCGCGTGCCAGAATGATATTTTCTTTTGTTCCCCATTGCTGACGGATACCACCACCGCATCGCCCGGTTGCTCCTGAGGTAACATATCCTTTTTCGAACACTACTGATTGAATTCCTTTCTTGGCTAAATAGTAAGAGAGGGCGATACCATTGATACCTCCTCCAACAATTACAACTTCAGCACGACTTGGTAAATCCATGCTCATTTACTCGTCCTCCTCTAAATCTGCTGCGGCATATAGACCTGCGGGCATTGGTGCAATAGGCGGCCTTTTCTTTACCCAACCTGCTTCTTCAGGTGATTTTCCAGTCAGTTCACGTATGATTTGCAAAACTAGTGGAATGCAAGTTCTTCCTTGGCATTCGCCACCGGCTATACGAGCTGTTCTCTTGAGTTCTTCAAGGGTAGTAAAGCCTGCCTTAATCGCATTTGCTACTTCTTCATAAGTAACATCATGACAGCGGCAAATGATGATCTTTCCCTTTTCATTGGTATTTTCATCGCTCATTCTTCAATCCTCCTGAAATGTCTAATTTCTACTGCGTATTCCTTGGGCACTTCCAAGGTGACAACTCCGGTGGCGTCTTTTAGCTTGATTGCTCTGACGACTTTTCCTTTTCCTCTAACTTCGCCCTTTCGGTCAATTACTTCTACGACGTCACCAATTTTTGGCATTGGTAGAAATTCATAGGGAATTGTAATTCTCCAGTGTGTATCAGATCTGGAACCATCGATCATAAAGAATGCGAGGCCGGGACATCTTGATACACACAAGGTACAACCTGTACATTTATCAAAATCTACTTGAGGTGGTTTTGAAATGTTTTCCATTTTTATTGCATCGAATCTACATGCATCAACACATGGATTACATGGGATTTCTTGAATACATTCTGTAAATGCCACTGGACCTTTGAGTATTCTCTCGAGTGGTGGCAGCTGCTTCTTAAATTCTTCTTCAGTTAAAATACCAGTAACTTCTTTCGGGAGTTCCATTTAGGCCGCCTCCATGTATTCTTTGTACTTCTTGTATACTTTTTCCTTTCCTACAAGAAGATGCTTACTAAATTCAGTACCACGTAAGTCTTCTAAGTCTTTGAATGCTTCCTCACGTCGTGCTTCTGCTTCAGGCGTTAATTTGTTCAAGTATTTGAGTGCTGAAATTGCTGCAATTCGTCCATTGATCATAGCGGTACTTGCTTCTTCAATACCTGCTACATCTCCGGCAATGAATATTCCCGGTTTTGTGGTTTCATTATTCTTATTGTGTAATGGGATCATACCACCAAGTTCCCTGATGTATTCAGCCTTACATCCTGCCTGAAGTAGAAGTTCTGATGATGGTGAAAGACCAACCGCAAGTGCAATAACATCTACATCTACATATTCTTCAGTACCGGGTATCGGTTTCCATTTCTCGTCAAGTTTGACGATAGTTGCGCCTTCGACTTTATCAGTGCCATGTGCCTTAATTACGGTGTGTGATGTAAGAATTGGCACGCCAAGTCTTCTCAGTTTTACTGCATGAACAAGATATGCTCCAATTCTCGGTGCGGCTTCAACTACCATTTTGACGTTTACTCCAGCTTGCATTAACTGGTATCCAATAATAACACCTACATTACCTGCACCTACAATGAGTACGTTCTTTCCAGGTTTTACACCATATACGTTCATAAGTGTCTGGATACCACCCGCACCATATACTCCCGGTAGATCGTTGTTCTCGAATCTGATCATCTTTTCCATTGCACCAGTTGCAGCAACAATTGTATCTGTTTCTATTGTTACTAACTTTTCGTATCCTTGAGCTGCTACAACCTTGTATCGGCGCTTCTTGCCGTCGAAGATTGCAGTTGCTGTAGTTCTCAAGTACCACTTTGCGTCAAGTTTGTTAATCTCATCAATTAGAATATCTGCAATTTTTATTCCGCGGACTCCTGCATAATTTCGATGAGAGCCAAAGAACTTGTGTGTTTGTTTAATTAATTGGCCTCCGGGCATTGGGTTATCATCAATAATAACCACCTTAGCGCCAAATTTTATTGCTTCAATCGCCGCAGTAAGCCCTGCAGGTCCAGCACCGATTACTACCATATCAGTTTCTACTTTTTCGTGAGTTGCTTCTAACTTCTTATTACTAAAATATTCAGAAGCTTCAGATTGATCTTCAACTATCATGCCATTTTCAACTGGAGTGATACATGTTCTAACGTTTGGAATTCCGTTCACTCTCATTATACATGATGAACATTTGCCTATTGCACAGAAGAAGCCTCGTGGTCTATGCATGTAATGGCTGTGTGCTAATGTTTTCACTCCAGCTGCATAAAGGGCAACGGCGATTGGCTCATTATCATAAGCCTCGATCTCTTGGTTCTTGAATCTAAAGACCTTTTTCTCTCGCCGTTCAAAATTCAGAATCGGATGTTCTTTTATCCTGTATTCCATAAGCTTTCGCTTCCTTTTCTGTTGAAATTTAGTATAGAATTGTAATTATCGCTTGATTTTAATTAGCTAACGATTTTTTAAAATCATTATTACAATTAAAAGATTTCGGACAGTTCCTAAAAAATTTATGCCTATTTATAATATTTTTTCTTGAGCAAATGTTCTAAAATTATCAAAAAGTGACCAATCTCATATTTCTTATGATAAGCTTTTCCAAATCGAAAAAAGTTTTCAAGGTTTTGTGTTATTTCTATTAATCTCATAACGAAAAGTGTATAAATTCTGTAATATTTTATTATTGATTGATTAAAATTTAAACTTTCAAAATCATAAAAAACTACAAGTGTGAGAAAAATGAACTTATTAATTAAATTCTCCATCGCAGTTTATGCTCTTATCATGTTAATTATTTCACTTGTTATAACATTTAAACCCGGTCGTGCGAAACCAGACCCTAATAATCCTCGCCCGAAGTTAAAAATTGCGATGTTTACTATGATTGAGGATTCTATGAACATCGCCTTATTATTTTCAATGAGCCTCATAACAATCTTACAAATGGATTATTTTATACCTTTGAAATTTGAATTTGTATCCCCATTTGATTTGTTATCGTACATTGGTGGTATTTTGCTAATTATTGGCTCAACTATTTTCACATATGCGATATATATACTTGGTAAGAGTTTAACATCACCGTTTAATCCCCTTAAACCGGATCATGAACTTGTCATAAAGGGACCATACAAGATAACCCGACATCCTGTGTATTTTGGATACATGCTTAATGCGTTTGGCGGACTGTTATTCTTTGGTACTTTGTTGTATTTATTTCCGATAGCTTTTCTATTTGTATATGTATTGCAAGCACGAGAAGAAGAACGTGTTCTTAGAGAATATTTTGGAGATGCATTTGAAGAATATCAAAAAAAGGTAGGCTTCTTCATTCCAAAAATTGGGAAAAAGAAATAATTTTTCCCGTTGCTTCTATTCTAATTTTTGTCCATGTTGTAGTAGAATTCCTTAAATGTACCATTTTTGTTGAATAGCAGAACTGCTGGAGTGACATTTGGATATTCTGCTGTGAATACAGTAACCAGAGTTTTATCAAAATGGAAGACTATACCTGATGGAACTGCCTCATGAGCGCGAAACATGTACTTGATTCCATTTTCTTCTTTGAATCTCTTGTATGCATTTGGTCCAAAGTAATATAGTCCTTCGCCTCTCCAGTTGGGTTCGAAGTCAGTATCAATATCTCTGGGGTCATTCCACAATAATTGCAGAAATATCGGGTCGTCTATTGGATCTAAGACAAATCTGTTTATATCGTCTAATTGTTCAATCTTTTTCAAATCTTTCGGAAGTCCTCCATGGCAGGCAAATGCCTCATTATTTATCAAAGCCGCAATTGGCATTTTTGAAAAGACTTGCTCTGCAAAATTATACATATCTTCACCATAGTTCCATGTCATTTTTTCATAGAATCCGTATCTACGATTTATTGGATCTGTCTCATGGTTTCCTCTCAATACTATAACCCGGTCTGGATATTTCAATTTGAACCATAGAACTGCGTATAGAACTTCAATCATAACTGGGCCTCGGTCTACATAATCTCCAAGAAATAGAATACCCGTTTTTTTATCTTTGAGGTATTTATTCACGAGTTCGAAAGCGAATTTTGCAGAATTGCAGAATCCATGTAAATCTCCGACAACTAAAACTTGCTCAAAATCTTTTTTGACAACGTTTGGTTCTTTCTCAAATACTTTTTCAGCTTTTTCGAGAATTTCTTTCATATCTTCTTCTGTAATTTCTAAATTTTTGTCAGTAAAATATTTCATAATATCCTTCATCGTACGCACTCCCGAGTTATGATTCTCATCGATATTAATAATTCTTTGTATAGATTCATGTACAATTAGGAAATGATAAATATGTATAAAAAGACCACACAAACAAAGATTTTGGGGTATTTTTGAATGGATGGCGATACGAATCCACTAGATTATGTTCGTAAAGAGTCGCAAAATTTCTCAAAGAAGCCAGTATATATTCTATCTCTTGCAACTGCAACCATTATGCTTGGATTTGGCATAATTATGCCTTTGTTCCCATACTATCTTGATAATCCTAAATTTATTCCGCCATTTATTGGTAATGTTGCAATTGTGGGCGGCATTTTGATGAGTACTTTTAGTATAGTTCGTTTCATCATGTCTGGTCCAATGGGGGCATTGTCCGATAGATTGGGTAGGAAGCCTCTTATGCTTATTTCAATTCTTGGTTATGCAGTTGTGACTCTGTCCTACGTATTTGCAAACTCTTTCTGGGACCTTGTCTTAATTCGTATCTTTCAAGGATTACTGTCTAGTGGATTCATGCCTGCGGCATCTGCATATATCTCTGATGTTTCGCCTATTGAACAAAGAGGTCAGAGTTTAGGAATTTTGATGGCTGGAAATATGATCGGGTTTATATTTGGTCCGATGGTTGGTGGTATATTATCAATTGGACCTAATGGCACTTATGATTTTGTCACACCGTTTGTTGTTGCAAGTATTCTGTCGCTAGTAACATTTGTCACTACTGGCATATTTGTAAAAGAATCACTAACACCTGAAAAGAAAGCTATTCTTGCGCATCACAGAGCAACTTCAGAGAAAGGTCTATATGCTCGTTTGGAATTAGTACGGTCTCTGTTTCTTATTTTCGTAATCGCTACCGTAATGAGTTTTGGTTCTGCACTTTCTGAGGGTGTTCTGGGATTTTTTGGAAAGGACTACTTATATTTAACTCCACTTAGTATAAGTCTTGTTTTTTCAGTCTTCGGAATCTTTTCAATTATTTCTCAACTACTGTTCAGCCATTATTCCGATAAGCATGGACGTAGAAAGAGTATAATTATTGGGCTCATATTGATCACTGCAGGTTATGGTATGTTTGCAATAAGTACCGAATTGATTCTTTTTGGTATTGGGATTGTACTATTGGCATCATCAACAGGATTTATATCCCCCGCGATAACTGCTCTTGCTGCTGACAAGACAAGCCTGGTTGATCGTGGAAAAGCAATGGGTATCGTAAATTCAGCGTCAAGCTTGGGGAGAATTTTAGGCCCAGTTCTTGGAACATGGATGTACGCTCAAAATTATCGTCTTCCATTTTATATGACTTTGTTTGTCATGGTGATTACAATTCTACTATCCTTAAAATTAAAGGATGCACATAATATTGAATCCCTATAACTTCTTTTTATTATTAATTGATGAATTCAATTCATTTTCAATCCAGTCGAGAGCCTCTTGTGCTGTTTCTGCTGCATATATTTTATCGGGTCTTTTCTCGTCAATTCGTGTTGAGGCTACTTTTTCTGCCCATCCTCCAGAATTTTTCATTGCTACGATTGGTTTATTATAGATCCAAGCGAAAGCAATTTCGGACATTGTTCCTGCGCCTCCATTTATTACAATAACGCCTTGGGCAGCTCTACTAACAATGCCATTACGTAAATGTCCGAGTCCCGTCGGTATAGCAATATCAATATATTTGTTCGCCTCATCTATTGAATCGCCTGGGAGAAGTCCAATTGTAATTCCACCGAGTGCTTTTGCTCCCTTTGCTGAAGCTTCCATTACGCCTCCTTTGCCGCCATTGATTAGGATATATTCTCGTTTTGCAATTTCTTTTCCGACTTCATATGCAATTCTTAGAGCTTCCACATTAGCACTACTTCCGCCTATTACACCTATTAATGTCTTCATTATTCTACCCTCCACGCACGACTTTTCATTATATTATTTGAATCGTACTTTATATTTTTAATGTATGGTGTGTTTTCTAGAAAATGTACTCATACATTTTTGGGAAGTTATTTTAGGACCTTTGTATTTCATATCTTAAAAAGATACTTAGGTGAAGCTTGGTAATGGATTCGATAACTGGTGTATTATTAATTTCCATACCCATCATTGTTACATTTGTCTTACTCGTAAAATTCAGATGGGGTGCTCACTCATCTGGTGTTGTTGCATGGCTTCTAACAACGCTAATTGCAATAATTTTCTTCTCAACAGATCCCCGAGTCGCTATTATTGCTACTATTGCAGGAGTGGTTCGTTCTTTTCCAATCTCTCTTATGGTTGGCACTTCAATCTTTATGATTACCTATATGCATGTTACAGGTGCCTTAAAACGTGTTATCGTATTCTTTAAGACTCTTGGCGGAAAGCATAAATCCGCTCAGATTATGTTAATAAACCTTGGACTGGGCTTATTTCTTGTAGGTTTAGGTGCTACTCCTGTTTCAATGCTGCCTCCCGTCATGCTTGCATTAGGTTATTCTCCATTGGTTGCAGTTGCTTTGCCATCTGTGGGTTATGATCCATTGACAACCTACGCTCTTCTCGGAATACCCGTTGTAGTGTTCACAGACATCTTTAAGGCAGTAAATCCTGGCTGGGCATGGCCTGCGAATATTGATCCTTTATTCGTATGTGGTTCAACTTTTGCTATGTTTATGCCTGTAGTATCTACAGGAATTGCACTTGCAATGCTGTGGATTGCTGGCGGTAAAAAAATGCTCTTCGATAAAGAATCACTATTTTTGGCTCTATTATCTGGTTTAACTGCTGGTGGTGTCGCAATAATTGCTAATAATCCACTTGTAGGTCAGACTACGCTAACTAACGTGTATGCCGGGCTTGCTGTAATTGGTGTAATTTCACTTTATCTAAAAGCTAAGAAACTCCCAATCATTGACAAATCGATTCTGACTGATGAAGATCGTGAGTCTGAAAAATCCATGAAGTTATGGGCTGCCTCAAGTCCTTGGGTAATTCTAGTGATTTTTGCACTTCTTACGAATATGTTCCCACCAATTCGTGATTATCTATTTCACACACTTGCATTTCCAGTTACTATTGGACACGCAACAATTGCAACACGCCCTCTCTGGAATGCATATACATTAGTCCTGATATCTACCTTCATTGGAATGATTTTCTTACCGCATGATAAGAAAACGCTGAAAGAGACATTATCGCTTACCAAAAAGAGAGCACCAAAGCCAGTTCTAGCTTCTGCAATTTTCTTCGCTATGGCTGAAATTCTAAATGAAAGTGGTTCAATTATCGGACCTACTGGTGAATGGCTTACGGCAGCTCAAAGAGGAATTCCCGAAATGAATATGATTTTCTTATTGGCTTCAGCTACTGCTGCTACTTTTGGTGTGCTATATCCCCTCACTTCAGCGTATCTTGGTCTTCTTGCAGGATTCATATCCGGTAGTGAAACTTCAGCCATCGCTATGTTCACTCGCTATCATAGTGAGACTGCCCAGCTTATTGGTGCTAATGCATTAGTTGTTGGAGCTGCTAATGGTATTGGGGGTGGTTTAGCAAGTGTATTATCTCCAGCGAAATTACAGAATGCAGCGGCGGTAATAGACAAAATTGGTATTGAAGGGCAGATTATAAAATACGCACTAGTCGTTGCGTTATTAATGACCACTGCTACCGCCATATTAACATTCTTACTTGCATTTATCTGATGCTGGAATAAGGCGCGTCCTCATCGCTTTAGAAAGCGGTGATGATTCGCCTAATTTTTTTAATATGAACTAATTGTAGAATTGAAAATGATTATGATTTGAGGATTTAGTATTCAAAAATATCATTTGAATAAATAAAAAACCATTTGGCACAATTATATACACAAAGAGTTTTCTCTCAATAGAGGATCTATATAGTGTGTTATGAAGTATAATTCGTGTTTTTTCTTTTTCAAAAACAATTATATTTTTATAGTTAAGCAATAACACATATAAGGAAAATCGATTTTTTATTTGCAGTAATATATGTGGAATGATTTGACAAAATTTAATAATTGAATGGATAGGTGATTTATATGACAAGTACTGTTGCTGTAGTAAAAACATCTCCTGAGACCCTTCATGATGATGTTCGAAGGGTTATGGAGGCTGCTAACTATAAGAAATATTTGCCTCCTGAACAGGAAATTGCAATTAAATTAAATCTTAGTTGGTCTAAATTCTATCCTGCTTGTTCAACTGCTCCTTACATTTTCGATTATTTACTTGATACTTTGATTAATCACGGCGGAATTAGTAACAAAAAGATTACAGCTGTTGAGAATGAAACTGTTGTAACTAACATTTATCAGGGTATTCGTAAGAACCGCTGGCTTCCTGTAATGAAAAAGCACAAGATTAAATTTGTTCCTCTAGTTCAAGATGAGTGGGTACATGTCAAGTTACCTCGTAAGACTTTGGTTCTGGAAGATATCTTCCATGAAGTCATAGCTCCCAAGTCTGTGATTGGAAAGAACATTATTCATCTGCCTACGATTAAAACTCATGGTCACTCCGGAATGACTGGTGCCTTAAAGAATTCATTTGGTCTATTTCTGACAAAGAATCGACATTTGGCTCATCTCAAGATTCATGAGGTCTTAGTTGATCTTCTTATGCTTCAAAAGGAAGTTGCACCAAACACATTCATTCTAACTGATGGTACTATCTTAGGCGATGGCCCCGGTCCTAGAACCATGGTGCCGCATATTGGTAATATCCTCTTAGCCTCAAATGACCCTGTTGCAATTGATACTGTTCAGACATTAGTCATGGGTCTTCCATTAAAAGCAATTAAGAAACTGCAGATTGCTTCTGAGTATGGACTTGGTGAATCAAATCCAGATAAGATAAAGATCACCGGAGACTTTTCATCAATCGATGAATTGCCAAACTTCCACCTTAATCCGGCCCAAAGCCCTGTTATCCATTATAATAGAGTATTTCTTGATTCGCCTCTTGAATATTTACTGTTCAGAACTATCTTCTTCCAGTTCCCCCGTGCAGCTTCTGGAATCTACCATGACTGGTTCTGGCTCCCTCTATTTGGCAAAAAATACGTGAAATGGTACTTTAACACACCATATGGAAAGTTATTCAATCAGTATTCGGAGGTATAATAATGGGAAGTGCCCGCGACTACGTCTATCTCATGCGTCCTTGGCAATGGTATAAAAACTTGCTAGTATTTATTGGAATGTTGTTCTCGATGCATGCCTTTGAATTGGTCTATTATCCCCCATTAATCGTAGGGTTCTTTGCATTCTCTCTATTATCTAGTACCAGCTACATTCTTAATGATATCGAAGATATTGAGGAAGATAAAGTTCATCCGGAAAAGAAAAAGCGTCCTCTTCCCTCTGGAAAGATCTCTATTCGCTCTGCTAAGGTATTTGCAATATTTACATTCATCGCGGGCATGTTCCTTGGCTATGTTCTCAGTCTTGCTTTCTTCCTAATTCTTATCCTTTATTTCATAACTACCCAGATTTACAATCATTATCTTGAGAATGTAGCAATAATAGACGTAGTTACAATTGGTATTGGATTTGTATGGCGTGCAATTGGCGGTTGTGTTCTGGCATCCATTCCATTTACTTCATGGCTTGTAATTGGTGTATTCTTTGTCGCATTACTTCTCGGATTCAGTAAACGCAAAAATGAGATGTTGCTTCTAAAAGACGAAGCTGCAGCTCACAAGAAAGTCATGCGAAAATACAATCACAACATTCTTGACCATGCAATATCAATGTCTGGTGCAATGATTATTCTTTATTACACATTATATTGTGAATCTGTACAGCAACGACTGATCATTACAATTCCAATTGTTGCCAGTTTGGTCTTGAGATACATGTATTTAGTCTTCATTGGACATCCTGCAGGTCGTAAACCCCACAAAGCATTATCTGACAAAACCATGCTTTATGGTGGAATCATATTTGTTGTATCTGTTACTGCTTTGTTCTATTTCTGGGCAGAAATTATGGGTTTCCTCACATGGTTGAGTACATTCTTCCCAGAAATCAAGGTGAGCTTTGATTTCCTTAATCCACCATGAGGTGGTTGTGATGAAATGGCAAATTAAAGAAGGCTTTTCAGCCTTCGATTTTCATAATCATTCTTACTATTCTACAGATTCTTATAATGAACCATATCGTATGCTCAAGCTTGCAAAGAAACGTGGGTTGAACGGTTTAGCTTTTACTGAACATAATAAGGTATGGAAAAAAGATAAATTACCGAGAATTGAAAATTTCCTAGTTATTCCCGGAGTTGAAGTAAAAACTCTTCAAGGAGAAGTAATTGGACTTTTTGTTGAACACCATGTACCTAAGAAGATTAGCTTTATTGAAACTGTTGAAATGATTCATGATCAAAATGGACTTGTTGTAATACCCCACCCCTTTGATTCAATAAGAAATAAAAGCCGATTGAAAATTGAAGGCTATTCTAATTGGAAACATGGGTATGTGAAAATTAGTGATATTAAGAAGCATGTTGATTTGATCGAAGGATTCAATGCTCGCTGTCTCAGACCTGAATTCAACGAAATCGCTCAAGAATTTGCCAGAAAATTAGGAAAGCCATTGACTGCTGGATCTGATGCACACTTTCCATGGGAAATTGCTAGTGCGATAACTTTATTACCAGAAGTAGAATCTCTCGATGAATTGAGAGAAGCCCTGTTAAAAGGGGACCAAAAAGTATTCGGTAAGCCATCGGGATATGTTGCCCACTTGGCTAGTTTCGAAATGAAGTATCTTCGTGTAGTCCTATCCAAATTCATAGGTGAGTTCTAAATGACTTCAGAAAAAACTGAAAAGAAAATCATTACGCCCGGAAAGGTCGTAGCATTCGTCATAGCAGGTGTTGCCATATATCTGATTGCTACACTCCTAGTAGGATTTAATCAAATGGTGCAACTATTTAGCCTGATTCCTCTATGGCTCATTCCTATTCTGCTTGCATTGCCTCTTGCAAATTATGTAATTCGCTTTTTCAAATGGCAATATTATCTTCATAGAATTGGTGTTTATTTGGATGCGAAAATATCATTTAACATATTTCTCGCCGGATTTACATTAACAACAACACCCGGAAAAATCGGTGAGACAATAAAAGGATACTTTGTAAATCAAGTCAATGATGAGCCCATCATGAAAACTGCTACTGTTGTAATTTCTGAGCGAATTACTGATCTGCTTGCCATGGTAATTCTTGCTATGTTTGGGATTTCCGCCATGGCTGAAATGACTACAACACTTATCGTAATGGGCGTTCTTGTGTTGGGTTTAGCTATCTTCTTGGGTTCTGGAAAATTATATGATAAAGTTTTAGGAAAATTAGCTGGACTCGTATTCAAAAATAATCCGGAGGCAAAAGCTGAAGATGTCAAAAACACTCTATCTGCTACATTATCCCCAAAACCTTTACTCCTAAGCACATTGATCAGTGTTCCTGGTTGGCTTATGGAATGTATCGCACTCTGGCTCATTGTAAACGCTTTAGGATTTCCATTATCTATTAATCAAGCTATATTCGTACATGCTACTGCTTCCGTAGTGGGTGCAATTACGTTCCTTCCTGGTGGTCTTGGTGCCGCTGAGTTCAGTGCATCATTCTTACTGATACGTATGGGCGCAATTGAATCCATTGCAATTGCTTCTACAATCTTAATTCGCCTACTAACTCTATGGTACAGTGTGATTGTTGGTTTTGTAGCATTGGCAATATTCAATCATGTCATCAAGAAGCGAAAGCAAAATAATGAAAAATCTTGATGAATACGCTATCCTTCTCTTCTTTTTATTTTACCCCATATAATCTTTGTATTGTTTTTGCTTAAAGATATGGTTTTATTCTTAACATCAATCACCATAGAATTGTCTATGGGCGATATCCATTTAATTTCGATTCTCACTCCGGGAACTAATCCAAGGTCTTTAAAATGCCGTAATGATTCATAAGATTCTCTGCTGATCCTTGTGATGATCAAAACATCTCCTTCCTTATATTCGCACAGTGGTTTTCCAGTATCAATCTTTTCAGTATTCTTATATGGAATCGGATTACCATGTGGGCAAGTTCGGGGTTTTCCTAATTTTATAAACATTTTCTCATATACTTCTTCTGTAATGATATGCTCCCACTTGCATGCCTCATCATGAGACTTAGCCCAATCAAAATCTAACATATCGACTAAAAATCGCTCTGCAAGTCGATGTCGGCTTATTACCCACTCCGCAATTTTTCTTCCCTTTTCTGTTAATTTCACTCCTTTAAAAGGGACAAGTGTAACTAAGCCTTTTGAAGACAACTTCTTGAACATTTCACTAACAGCTGGAGCTGAAAATCCAAGTTCATCTGCAATTACCGTTGTCTTGACTGGTGATTTCTCTATCTCTTCGATGCGATATATATATTCCAAATATTCTTCTTCAGATTCTGTAGCATCATATTCATTATTGGTCAAATAATATCACCTATGCATAATAAATTAAGCAAGCCTAATTTTAACAAACTCATTATTAAATATATCTCAAAATCCATTATTAAGTTTACTAAATTCTTATATTAAATTAAGTAAATTAATTGAAAAATTATTGTAATGATTCGAAATAGACGCGAATCAGTTCGGCAACATTCATGGCATATGATGGAGTTCCACAGGGGTTGTGTGGATATTCTCCACAATATGCCTGAGATACCGTTCCTAATGCGCCCCTATATACTGTTTCCAGAAGTGGCTTAAAGAATTTCGTATATGCGAACTTTTTATTCTTTGTTGTTCTTCCGTATGCGTAAAGAAATGCATCGATAAATGGACCAATTAGCCAAGGCCATGCTGCTCCTCTAAATAACAGTTCGTTTTCTAATCGTGAACATTTTGCTTCATATTGTTCGTCCTTAGGTGATAATGTTCTTATTCCTCTAGAAGTTAGCAAATGTTCTTTTACAACATCAATAATACTACGGGCAGATTTCATATCAAGAATTGGAAATGGAAGCGCAGCAGGAAAAATCATGTTTGGTCTTATGGTTTTATCTTCAAAATCATCCGAGACTGAATCATACAAATAGCCACCTTCTTCATACCAATAAATATCGTGAAATCCTTCGTATGTCCAGTCTGCTATTGCTTTGAATGTTTGGGGATCTTCTCCAATTATATTTGCTATATCGCTTGCACATCTTAAGGAACTATACCATAATGCATTGATCTCGATCGGTTTTCCAATACGTTGTATGGCAGGTTTTCCGTCAATTGTTGCATCCATCCAAGTGAGGGGAATTTTGTCGTTTTCTATAGTTACGAGTCCATCATGATCCAAATGAATGTTGAATCGTGTTCCTTCCATGTATGATTCTACAATATTTGTTATTTTATCCCAGAGAAAATTCTTTACGAAATCGATATCTCCAGTATATTTCAAGTACTTCCAAATATTTATTATGAACCATAGAGACGCGTCTGCACTATCATATACTGGTTTGATTCCTCTTTGTCGGAAATGATTTGGTATGAGTCCAAATCTAAGATATTTCGCATATGTTCTTAGTATCTCTTTTGCTTCCTTGAATCGGTTAGTTACCAATGTAAGTCCTGTGAATGAAATCATAGCGGCTCTGCCATTATCTTCAAGCATTGGGTAGCCTTCCATGATGCTTAGATTTCCAGTAGATAGCCGTTTTACGATATATTGCATTGCTGAATCAATTAATAATTTCATTTCTGGATCTATGGGTTTCTGTTTCATTTCAAGATACTTATTAAAATTAGAAACATAGGTTTCATTTTGTTTTTTACAAAAGTCTTCAAATGGGTCTTTAAGAATTTTTCTCACTCGTTCTAAAATCTTTAATACGATTTTTTCTGAATTTCCGCCTGTAATTATTATTGGAATGATTGTTTCTCCTAAGTCCATAATTGTTTCAAAGCTTCCAGAAACCCATAGCGGCTCACGTGGATCTACTAAGAATTCCCTGTCGTATTCGTACGTGATGCCTCTTTCCCATCGTTCTTCTGAAATATATTTTGCATTTGGAATCGTTATGCTTCCATAGAGGTCCCTTTCTTTTACAGATGAAAAAATAATAGTATCTTCATCAATTTTTGTTTTAATTTTGTGGTCTTTTGCAATGATGAGTTCATCAAGTCGTCGCAAGGCGATCCACGGTGTGAATTTCACTTTTAATGCTTCATCCCACTTGTTCAAAAATCTATAGAGAATTACAGTTGCATTCTCATTTTTTATCGGAACAATACACTTTGTTAAATTAAAATGTTCAAAAGAATATTCAAAAATTGGTAATGGGTCAAATTTAACTTTCTTAAGATGTTTAAATCCTGTTGTTTTTATTTCGCCGTCTATGTATGTTGAATCAAGCCTGATGGGCTTCCCCCTCATGCGAGATACGCGCTCTTCAATGTGATTAATTATTAATCTTCTCTCAGATGGCGGATTAAGTGCGATAGCAAGGAGCCCATGATATCGCCTTGCTGGAATTCCAATTATAGTGCTGGATGCGTATCCACCAATTCCATTTGCTATTATCCATTCTTTTGAAAGTCCTTGTTTGAAAGACAGTAGGTCACCATCGAGTTCAATCAGAAGGGGATCCCTCCGAGTGTTACTGCTTTTTTATTGGTTGTTTATTCTACAAAAGTGTTTCTAAATATTCATCAATCCTCACACAATGCTACGTATTTTAGGAATCTTACAAATTTTCCATCATAAGACAAAACAATTGGAACTATGTTCACTCCTGCTGTAATTGCATCATGAAAAGTTTCTGCAAATTTGGGGTCTGTTTCCTTATTAGGTGAAAAGCATTCGGCATCTGGACGGAAAATAAGTATGAGAATCGCAGCGTTCATTCCCGATTTTTTAATATCAATTAATGTTTGTAGATGTTTTGTTCCACGTTTTGTAGGTGCATCTGGGAATAGTGCGATTTTATTCCTTGCAAGAGTACAACCTTTAACTTCGACCCACAACTGTCTTTCCTGCTCGAGGACAAAATCTATTCGGCTATGTCCAAAAGTAACTTCCGCTTGTATGCTTCTAAAATTTCCAAATGGTTTGTATTGTTCGATTATCGTTTGAGCAATTGCTCTATGGTATCCTGAGTGTATTAGAATCCATTTATTTTCAACATCTCCAGCGATCATGTCCCATTGTGTTTTTCGGTTTCTGTTATTTACTCGTTTTAACAATACACGATTACCTGCATATAGAATTTCTTCAAGTCTTCCGGGATCATGTACATGAGCTGCTACTTCAGATCCGTTGTTTAGTTTCACATATGCAAGGAATCTATTTGGTCTAGATATTAATGTGCCTTCTGTGTCGATTTGAATTTGTATGAGTTCGTTCATATTTTTTTCTATAAACCATAGCTCTAAAGGTTTGTCGAATTTTTAAATGTGCGCACAATTAATTATTCCTTTCAGAATCTTATAAAAAATTTAAAAGAAAGGTCCACCTATCATTTATTGAGCACGCATCAAATATTTCGGTGAGGAATTTGTATAACAAACTTACATTAGAGACTACAATATTTGCTTTAGCTTTTTCAGGACCTTTAGTTTGGCTAATTAATGGATTATTTGATATATATCTTGGAACTTATGCATTGGGCTCTATCAATGTAATTCCTCTAATTATAACCGCAGCAGCAGTTCTAGGAATGTTTATCACATCATATGTAAAATTAAACGACCGATTGGCAACATACTTGATGTATATTGGGGTATCTTTTCCTATTTTGCTAGATCTTGTAATTACGAAAGTCGGCATATTTATTGACATTAATATTTGGTACACTATTTTGTATACTATAGGAGCTTATCTGATACTTGCAGCGACATTAGCTTTGGTTGAAAATGTTGCGCGATTGGTCCCTTGTGAGGATCGAGGAAAGTTATCCGGACTGTTTATTTTTATTACTATGATTGGAGTTACAATTCTTTCTGCTCTAAAAGTTAATGGTGTTCCATTTGTTGTTGATGGTATCTCAATTCTGGATATCACAATTCTTGGCGTTTTAGGTTTTTCAATTCTTATTAAACCATGGAATTTTGAGCGTCATAATTATACAGTACATGGGACTCCACGTCGTTATGCGATATCCTGGTTCTTTATCGGGCTCTCATTAATAACTTGGTATATACATGCTCATAATCTCAAAATAATGGTTGCATTATCCAATCATGGTTTTGTGCCTCTTGGTGATATGCCTCATATTGGATCAGTTGTTATTGCAATTAGTGCTTTAATCTCCGGAATGTTGTCAGATCGTTTAGGCAGACGACAGACTGCTACAATTGGTGTATTACTCTTAGCCGGTCTTTCAATTTATACTCCAAGCTTTTCAGGACAGCCCGAATTGGTCTCTGCACTCAGTATAATCCAAGATTTTGTTTTCGGTTATATTGTAGGTATAGGTATGTTTCTTATTTGGGGTGAAATCGGCTCGTATCAAAACAAAGCACGACGGATATTTTATGCATGGACTTATATGATCCTACTCATTGGTGGGGCAATGTTTGTACATGTGAATGAATTTGTCTTTCCATTAACTCTTGGGAATTTTAGTCTATCACTCGCAATAACTTTTGCACTAATTGCGTTCTATCCTCTTGCCCAAGCTCCTGAAGTATTAGAAAATGAAGTTGAAATCGAAAAATTGGAAATTTCAATTGATCAAGGAGCTGTCCAAGCAGCAGTAGATGATATTATACAAAATAAATCACTCGATGAAATTGTGATTGGTAGTTCAGAAGAACTAGACCGCGAACTGGATGTGTATTTATCTGAAGAGTCTTCAAAGCCAGTAAAACGTCAAGCAGCAAAAACAGGACCTGTAAAAACAAAAAGTACTACTAAGAAAAAAGACATTCCAATCGGCGAACAATCTGTAACAAAAATAAAAGGTGTTGGCAAAGTGACAGCTGAACGAATGAAACGATTAGGCTATTCGACCATACGCTCAGTATCATTAGCAGATCCTGAAGAATTAGCGTTTCATCTAAAAATCAGTCTTCAGAGAGCACGAAAAATTGTTGAAGAAGCAGAAAAAATGATGGAAAGCGAAGAATAATCTGATGAAAAATTGTTCAATTTGAGAATGCAGAATAACCTAAAGGCAACGTAAATTTGTAGACTTTTCCCCTTTTTTTATATTAATAGGCGATTCAATTCTTGAAATGGTTTGGATTTACAAACGCTCTGCGAGAAAGCATCGTTTTTCAAAGCGGTGATGAATCGCAGAATAGTTCATTAATGATTATCCATATCTTAATGGAACTAAACATACTAAGAGGGGGCTGGAGCGATAATCAAAGCTCCCTTGTCGAGACATGGCGAGTATATGCGTGAAATGGCTACCGCTGGATAGCCTATGCGTAGAACTCTTGTAATTCAATGTGGCGAGTATGTCATGGCTCAATATGTATTGGTAAAGACATTGAGACTGAATTACCCCAATCCATTACATATTCGATTTGTAGTTCCCACTCTATATCGAACATTGGATTTGAAATTGTTGGGGGTGATAGTTGCGGTATTATTATCGATAATTCATCTACATCTGGGATTTTGTTTCCCTTATAATATTTTGATTCCTCTAATATTGTTGATTCATACCACATTGGTTCTTCTATATCTGGATCGATCTTTATTCGTATTCTATTATTAAGGCGAACAACTATGGAAAATAAGTCCGAATTATCAATTATGCGATATTCGATATGTATTGGTTTTCCTCTCTTTATGGAAATGTTTCTTAAATTTATGTCTAATAGTTCATCTTTACCGGACATTGTATAAATTGATTTTTCAGTATTGATCTTTGGTTGTTTATTTTTTCCTATAATTGCTATTGGAATCGAGACATAGTATGTGTCTAAACTCTCTTCAGAAGTTAATTTTGCAAAGATATCATAGGATATAGATAAATATCGAGAATTAAAAGATGATATTGCGCTTTCTGGAACTTTAATTGAAAAGTTGAATTCGCCATCTTTCGAATTATTGGTTAAAATGTATGTTCCACTTGATGTGCTATATAATTCAAAATCTTTTCGAATATCGGGCATGAGCTTTCTTGGGATTTTGATAGTTCCCAAGATTTTTCTTCTTAATTCTATGGAGATCACATCTACTTTTGTTGGAAGTTTGGATAATATTATTTTACCCTCTATACTTTCGCCCGATTTCGCAGATGTATTTAATAAGTCAATAGATAATTGTTCCAATTGAAGACCTCTACTCCCTTTTTCAACGAATAACTTACATATTAATCAATGTAACCTACCTAAAAATATTTCTAAACTTATATATGTTTGAATAATATGTTTGAAATCTAGAACCAAAACACTTTTTTGTGAGTTTACTCTTTCTTCAAAAAGAAAATAAATAACGAGAAGAGGTACAATAAAATGGACGCTCATACGATTATTAGAGATATTTCTGAGAACGTCAGACACAAAGCGGCAAAAACCGCTCTGATTGTTTCTATTATCTCCTTCTTTATTGCTGATGTTCTTATGACTATTAATCCTCCTGTTGATAATATCGGCAATCCTTATCCTTCATTTCCAATAATGACAATTTTTGGTATCATATTTGGTGTGATCTATTATAAAGTTGAAATGAAAGAGGAGATTTATACATATAACTTATTCCAGCAAATCGAGAAAATGCTCGATTATACTACTGGCTTTCTTGTTGGTGGTTTAATTGGTGGTGTTTTTGGCGGTTTTGCAGGTCTAGGCCAAGACCCATATTCTCGAGCATTAATGGGTTCAATGGTTGGTGCTATGTTCGGAATTTTCTTGAGTGGTCTTTCATCAGTACTTAGCAACCTTAGCAAAGATGCTGTATTAGGTGGTATTATCGGAGGTTTTGCAGGCGGATTTGTAGGTGGTTATGCAGGCGGGGCTTCCGGCGGATTTTATGGATTCTTCTATGGTGGTATTCTTGGAATTTTAATTGGAGCCATAGACCGCCGTATTGCCGTCATGTCTGCTAAACGAATGTTGCTAGATGCAATTATGGAAGAATTCAAATCTGGTGAGCCTGTTGTAATTGAAGGCATGTCAGTTAATGATCTTGCAACTCTGAGAAATCTTATTGATCGTGGGTTCCTACCCGGTGCAAAAATGATCGGTAAGAGAATTTTACCAGAGGGTTACAAGTTATCGCAAGAAGAATTAGAAGAAATCAAAGCGGAAGAGAAAAAGAAGGAAGAGTTGCTATAATTTATAAATGAGATGCGAGAAATCATCGCTTTAGAAAGCGGTGATGAATCGCCAAAATTTTTTATTATATTATGTTCGGTATATTGAAACATTTATGTGATTGTCATTTCATTTTTATTATCTGTATTGGTCTCTCAGATAGAGTTAAATGTATAAAAAACAAATTTTTTTTATGAAAAAAAAGTCTCGGAGAGATTAAAAATGACTGATTTCATAACTCATAACCGGGAATCTATTTTAAGTCAGCCATTCAAAATTAGACAAACCCTAAGTGAAAACAATTTTGAAAAAGCCGCAGATACACTTACTGAATTTAGTCGTGTGTATCTTGCAGGTGCTGGAGATTCTTATGTTGTAGCAAAGTTTGGTGAATATTTATTTTTGGAGCAGGATATATTTGCTCATGGATTTGAAGTTTCAGACTTTAATCGCTTAAATTATGATGATGATACACTTGTAATTGGCGTTTCGGCATCCGGGCGTACATCTCAAGTTCGTAAATTAATCGAGACTGCTCAGGTAAATGGTGCATATACAGTTCTATTAACAGACAACCCAAACTCTATGATTGCTGATATGGCTGATGAGATATGGCTGACTCAATGTAATTTGAATAATTATGATATCTCTCCGAGCTGTACGACTACTACTGCAGTGGCATATCTGCTGGGTATTGTGGACTCGATAAGTTCAATTGAATTTAAAGAGCATCTACTAAGAACGATAAAGCACTGGGAATCCATTATGGAATGGATAAATGAGTGGAGCGATAATCTTTCTGAAGAACTGACTAAGCGAAAATTTGTTTATTTGATCGGCGAGAGCTATGGGTATTTAGTTGCGCAATTGGGTTCAATGAAGCTCCATGAGTTTTCAGTATGTCGTGGATTTGCCTTACATTCAGATGAAATGATGCATCATGCGAAATTAATTATGGCTCCAAATAATCTTGCTATTGGTGTTCGATATCAACGAGTCGAAGAACGCAAAGATTGGCTTTCTAATACTATGGACGGTCTCCGAAAAGTTTTGAATATTGATTTGCATGTGCTAGGACCTATACCTTATGATTTTCATATACATCCTGCAGTAGAAAGTATTTGGCATATGATTGCTCTTCAGATGGCTGCATTCAAAGCGGGAATTAAGCTACGTCCAGATATGAGTGGCTGGAAGAAGCCCAACGTCGATGCTTTCAAAATCTATGATGAGTGATTTTTTAATCATTCCATTAACTTTATTATCATCTATGTTCTTTTTATACTCGGTCCAACTAAATTAAGGGAGGCCTTAATATGCCCGAAGAGAAAAAACAAACTATTGAAAAGCAGCTTTCTTGGACTACTGAGTCTTACTGGCTCAAAATGGACGAAAACAAGAAGAAGGCTGTCTTTGATTTTGCTGAAGATTACAAGAAATTCTTGAAAGAAGCAAAGACCGAACGCGAGGCTGTCGAATTCTTTATTGCAGAAGCTGAGAAGCAAGGCTTTAAGCCGATTGAAAAAGCTACCTATAAACCCGGTGAAAAAATCTACATTGTTAATCGCGGCAAAAATATTGCTTTGATCGTAATTGGTGAAAAGCCACTTGTTGAAGGGGTTAAGATCGTTGCAGCTCATGTAGACGCTCCTCGCGTAGACCTTAAGCCGAATCCACTTTATGAAGATGGAGATCTTGCACTTCTTAAGACTCATTACTATGGTGGAATTAAGAAATATCAGTGGGTCAATATACCTCTAGCTCTACATGGTGTTGTCATTACTAAAGATGGAAAGAAAATCAAAATCAGAATCGGCGAAGAAGATGATGATCCCGTCTTTGTGATGACTGATCTATTACCACACTTGTCTCGAAAAGTTCAGAATGACCGCAAGCTTCCAGAAGGAATTGCCGGAGAAGAACTACGCCTTATAGTTGGTCATATTCCAATTGATGATAAAGATGTAAAAGCAAAATTCAAGACTGCAGTCCTCAAATATCTTAATGAAAAATATGGTATGGTGGAAGAAGACTTCGCAAGTGCTGAACTTGAAATTGTACCTGCATTCAAGCCTAAAGATATTGGATTTGACCGCGGTCTCATAGCTGGATATGGTCAGGACGACCGGATCTGTGGATTCACGGCAGGACGTGCTGCTTTTGCCATTGGCACTCCCAAGTATACTGCCATTGCTCTATTGGTTGATAAAGAAGAAATCGGCAGTGAAGGTAACACTGGCATGAAATCCATGTTTATCCGAAACATTATTGGCGACCTGTTAGCATTACAGAACAAGGATTACAACGAACGCGATGTTCGTCTGGCTCTCACAAATGCAAAAGCCCTTTCTGCTGATGTATGTGCTGGATTCAATCCCGTATTTCCACAGCCATTCGACAAGCAGGACACTCCTGTAATTGGTCGTGGAGGCGTACTGATCAAATACACCGGTGTTGCTGGTAAAGCAGGCGCAAACGATGCAAATGCCGAATTTGTTGCTGAAGTTCGACTTCTCTTGAACAAGCATAATATTCCATGGCAAGTAGGCGAACTTGGAAAAGTAGATCAAGGTGGCGGTGGTACCGTAGCAAAATTCCTTGCAGAACATGGCATGGATGTTATTGATTGCGGTCCTGCTCTACTTGGTATGCATTCACCATACGAAATTTCAAGTAAGGCAGACTTGTATGCTGTTTATGAAATATACAAGGTCTTCTTAGAAGAATAATCTTCTAATTTTCCTATTTTTTATTTCCTATTCGTATGTCTTTCCTTTTAATTGAAAGTAAAATCTATTATTTTTCTTTGCTTTAATGCTTCTACATGACAATAAAAATGCAAAAAACAGTATGATTTTTTAAAAGCGTTTATAATGAAAATCACTTTAATTACAGAATCTTTTTTAGAACAAATTATTTTTTATGCGTTATAAAGAGAAAATGGGCTCTAAAATAATAAATTTTAAATGCATTCTTTTTTATTATAATATGAGGTTTTACGTGCTATGACTGAGGTTGAGATTATTTTAGATAGAAAGGTTTTTTATCCTGGTGATGTAATTTCGGGGAAAGTTATTTTTAATCCCAATAAAAAAATTAAATTTGATGAGTTACATATTGAAATTGATGGTCTTATTAGCAATAGATTTTCTATTAATCGCGGAAAGCACAAACATGTATATTCTGAAAAGGAAACAATAATTCATGACAAAATAGTATTTGATACCAAGGGCATCCTATCACAGCAGCGAGTATATGAATTTACATTTAAATTACCAAATAATGCAATACCTTTTTACGATGGATATCATTCAAATGTACAATACAAGCTGACTGCACGAATTGTAATTCCATTCTGGTTCGATAAGGTTTTTTCACGAAGATTCTTTGTTCTTCCGCCGCCTGCAATACCTAAAATTGATCTTTTTAAGTTTTCATTTCCAAATGTTAATGATACTTCAAAACCTTATGTAGAACTCGTATTGCCAACTGTTGACTTTTATCCGGGGGCTCAAATTCCTATTGCCTTTATGCTTCATAATATTAAAAAATATCGTGGAGTGCGAATTGAAGTTATTGTAAAAGAAACAGCTTATGCGAGAGGACGCAGTAGAACTATAGATTACAAAAAATTCATCTTTAAGGTTAAAAAGGACGAAATAGATCCTTTTGGATGGAATAAGACTATAATAACAATTCCGAAAGCAGTTCCATTTTCAATAAATCATAGAATTTTAAAACTGAGATGGTATCTTAAATTTGTGGTTGATATTCCATTGAAATTTGACATTGAACATACATATGAAATCTTAATGATAATGCCACGCGATAGTTACGATAATAAACTCCAAGAAATTATGGCGTCTAGCAATTTTGATTTTTCAGAGTCTACATTACCCCCTGAAGTTCCTGCAGAAACTCAGGCATCATCAATGCCTTCTAAAACGCCTGCTACTACTCCACAAGCATCAAGCGATATATCACAAGTGGCTGCCTCCTCAACTTCTTCATATGCTGACTCATTGTTTGAAACGAAATTTAATTATCAAACGTCTTTTGAGGCTGAAGATCCATCTCAGATGCAATCCTCTGAAATTTCCGAGCCAACAGAAATCAGTGATGAATATCGTGAATTACACGAAGAATTTGAACCTCTACGTTACTATGGAATTTTAAAATACCTGCCAAGCGAAAATAAATTCGACCGCGTAATCCTTACGCCTTCATTTGGAAACATAAAATCTATCGTCATTGATATTCTTCAAGATGAGTACCACTTTAAAGTCGAGGGAACAAGATCCACTGGTGTTAGTTTCACAGCAAGTATTGTCGGTAGAGTCACTGCGAAAGACAATGATATCATCACCGCAGACAAAATATTAGAGAGCCTGAGAATCAGTTCAAATAATAAAGAATTTAAAAAAGCATTAGAATCTAATATTGAACTTGGATACGCTTTAGCAGATGTACAAGGACCGTTTTCAATCTATGTAACCGTCAAGAATGAAAACTTTGTTATTGAAGTTTCTGTGATGCGAAAAACAAATAATGTTCGCGAAGCATTTGATGTCATCAAAGCAATGGCGTGGATTATCGATACTTTTTATTAGATTTCCACTCCTCTTTTCTTCCTTCCAAAGATTTAACTTAAAATTTGTAAGATATTTATTTGATCAAAATGAACATTCTCAGAATCGCAGTTGCTACTAATGATCACAAAACAATATCTCGTGGAATGCTCGGTAGAGCGGCTTATTTTGATATTTACGAATTTGACGGCAATGAGTTCAAATTAGTCGAGCGAAGAAAAAACCCGTATGAGAAAACCCTACAACGCGGCAAAACATATGATGTATATGAAGTCATTAAAGACGTTCACGTCACAGTTTCGCAACTGGTCGGAAAACGCGGAATCCCTCGGTTGAAGCAGAAAGGACTCGTCCTGATTTTTCGAAAGGGCATAATTGAGGAAATTCTTGAGGAAATTCGAAGTGACTTACGCGAGCTATTGAATAACCCAAATGGCGCTCCTTTGGATTAATTGGATTTTTTTTCTTTTTTAATAAAAATTCTTATTTATCATTACAAAAACAGAATCTACGCCAATAAGATTTAATAACTATAATTCAAATCAATAATATTAATCAGTGTCAGCCAGAAGTGGTGTAAATGAAAAAAGCATTGTTTGGAATAATGTTCGCATTCATGATGTTGATATCTGTGCAAAGTCCTACATCGCAATTGGGTAATATATCTGCAAGTAGTCCGAATTTTACTACGCAAAATATGAATATTGCATCGGATTACTCTGGAAATCTTACATTTACAGTTCAAAAGACTGTACGAATGAATATTGAAAATTCTTATACTAATAGCACACATGAATCTACTTATATTGCTGAGGAAAAATCTGGCTGGACATTATCAAAAATAGTTTTCTCTATTAATGATATGAATGCAAGCTATGAATATTGGGCATCAAATCAAACAGGAACCGAATATTTAGGATTTAAGATTGAAGAGACAGATGCAGGAGATATATATGATGGATTAAGAAGCAATATTACGCCATGGGCATATGATTGGAATTTAGTCAGTGTGTCTATCAATCAATTTCTTGCAACATATTCGACTTCTAACTATGGTGTTTGTTATTATGCTATATTAAATTCGACTGGGGACTTTTCAGATAATATAACTAATTATGAACCTATTTCTGAAAATACTACTGCTGGTGGAATTTGGGTAAATTACGGATTTGAGGGATTAATTCTATCTAAGGGATCCGATTACTATTTTGCATATAATGGTACTAAACTTAATGATGTCAGTGGATATTTTCCAAATATTTTGTGGTATGCGGTAAATTTGGGTCAAAACACAAATCAAGTTGCACAAAAACATTATCGAAATGGTAATTCATGGTATCCCCCGATTATATATGAGCCCAAGATAAATGTATCATTTATATATTGGAATGATACGACAAATCTTCCAATTGTCTTTGATAATCCTGCTTCAGTATCCATGCAGATAAATGGACTTAATGCAACTCACAAAACGGTAATAGACAATCCATCAACTAATGTGTTTAGATTTAATACAAATTCTTCTGTTGTTTTTGATATGAATGTCACTTTGTATTACACGAAATCAATATCAGAATCGCATACATGGTATCTAAATAACAGTCAAGTCACGTGGAATATGACTTTTACAAGTGCAATTCCCGCTAATTCACATGATTCATTCATCATAATGGAGTATCCTTCTTCATGGGTAGTTACTGGTTTGTATAACCAATCTACAAATGAGAATTATACAAATTATATATTATTATCAAGTCCAAATCGGGTTAATGTAACAAATGTGGGAAATACAACGTGGGTTTTAGTAGCAACTGCCCCCGATTATGTTTCGCAGATTCGAACTTTTGATGGTGCAGAACTTACAGAATCAATTTCAATTGAAAATGTTTTGACTATAGATGTCTATGTAAATGATAGTACATCTGGAATTAGTGTTGGAACTGTTTGGCTGTCTATTACAAAAGATTCTATATTATATTATAATGCTACAGCTATACCCGATTTTACTGGGATTGCGGAATTTAATTGGGACATAGATCAGAATACGAGTCTATATGGATATTATGAGATTCATGCGAACTGGACTGATGGTGACCGCGCAGGATTTCAAGAGTCTAAAATTTTCGTATATCATCCAACAAGTCTTACAACAGATAATAATCTTACTATTTATTATCCTGATGTTAAATGGCTTTATATCAATGCTACATTTATGGATACGTTTGCAAATCAAGATATTAATGATTCTGAAGCAGCTCTAGAATATTCTATAGATCTTGGAGCACATAATCCAATGTCATATTCTGGAACTAAATGGATTGCCAATATCTCACTTGATATCGGTCATCATTTAATAACAATATATGCTAATGGATTTGGATATGAAAACAGAACAAAGTCATTTTATATTAATGTCTATTATAGGACGCATATTGATTATCAAATTGTTTCATCTTTGGCATATTCCGAGACAACTTTATTGAAAGTTAATTATACTATGTATAATGGTTCTGCAATTACAAATACAAATGGCGGTCAAGTACAGGCGAATATAACTGGTAGTTGGGTCAATTTGCTATATAATGCATCAAGTAAATTGTGGGTTGCTACTGTTTATGGTTGGCAATACGATCTTGGTAATATTTCGATTGCCATAAATGGAACTGGAACATACTTTGAATCACGAAGTACGATTGCTCATGTATTAATTATTGATGCCAATACTACTAAACAATATAACCCTCCTAGTATAACCATTTATTATACTGAGCATGCGGTTTTTGAATACCGATACATGGCTGAAAACGGTACCGTTATTGCAGACGCTACAGTTAATATTACATTGGGCGGTTCAGTATATCCACTTCGATTTAATGAAACAACTGGAAATTATACAATTCAATTAAATGGTACTTCTGTTATGTATAGTGCATTTACAGTTTCTGCATGGCGATATGGTTTCAAATCACAAGTGGATTCAATTACTTACAATGTGGTTAATATTCCAACAGGGATCGAATCCAAATATCCTGATAGTTATTTAGGTGATACACCCTTCAAAATATATCTTAATATGACTAATCTACTTAACTCGACATATGTTTCCGGTTTTATAATTACTGCATATGTAAATGGCAGTGTAGTTGGAAGCTTTGTCGATCATAATAATGGAAGCTATACTGTTAATATAATGATTCGTGGATTTGGTAGATATAATCTTACTATATATTCACATAAATACGGGTTTGCTTCACAAATCGAACAACAATTCATCAATGTAATTCCATTAAATGCGTCGTTAGATGTAGTATTGCAGAATCAAGGGCAAATAATGTCGGGTGATACGATTTATTTAAGAATAAATGTTACAAATACATACAATAGCAGTTTTGTTTCCGGATTTAATTTTGATATCTACAACAATTCTTCGATTTATTCTTGTAATGTTACGGACTATAATAACGGAACATATCTGGTTTCATTTGTATTTCATGTAACTAAGAATATGACTGTAAATCTTAACGTAACAGGATTCATGCCTGGATTTAATAATGTAACTTCGCCGCTTTCATTTAATATGTGGTTGTACAAAGGGTCATCAGAAATAATTACATACACAAATATTGTAGATTATGGTGATTTAATTAACATAACCGTTCGATGGTTATATAATAATAGTCCAATAGAGGGTGCAAATTGTATTTTAAATGTATCCTCATCATTTATCTATACTAATGGTTTATATAATATCACAATCAATTCAACACAGTTTATTTCAAACAGAGATTACACAATATTGATCACATTGTATCATATAGATTATGAGTCTGAACACCTTCTGATATCTGTTCATATTAACGCTATTGATACTGTATTAGATTTTGATAATAATTTATCTGTCGTAATGAATCATACATTAGCAATTCGGGTTACTTTCTATTCTAAATGGAACAATTCTCCAATTTATGGACTAATTGAAACTAATTGGTCGGTTTACAATATTCAACTGTTATCAAACAGAACATATCTTATCCTCCTAAGTACAAATCTTATACGACCTGATTCATATGTTGTTCGTATTACGGCTGCAAATCCTGAATTTATTAGCCGGACAGTCTATTGTTTTATAACGGTTCTACCAAGAACATATTCAATTTCAGGTAGTTTTTACATTACCGATTTTGAAAATGAAACGATTGATTTAAGTTATACAGTAATTGATAGTGAAACTCATAATGCTATTCCCAATTTGAATGTTATTTTGGGTTTGGAGAATGCTGACATCACTTATAACATAATCGGGTCTTCAGTCCAAATACATGTGTTCATAAATACTTCTGGAATATATCATGGAAATATCAGCTTTTATGCCTATGGCTATGCAAATATAACTAATACTATCGTATTTGTAATTAAAGAAAAGGTTTCCACATCTATTTCAATTAGTGGTCCTGATACGATCGTCGAAGGTGGTTATCTCGTCGTTGATGCAACCTTGAGGCGTCTAAATGATTCTGCACCAATTAGGTTCGAATTAGTTCAATTTATCTTCAAAGTTTACACAGAGGATAATAGTGTCTTAACGATCATTAAGCAATCCGAAACAAATTCGAATGGGTTCACTCAAGGTGCTATTCGTATTAATGAAAGTTTATCCCGTATAGAAGTATATGCACAATATATCGGAAATAAATATTATTGGTCTTGTAGATCATCTGCACTTTCAATAGAGGTAACTACTGCGCCTTCTATAATCGATCGTGTTGTACAAGTAGTTCAGACCCCACTTGGGTCTCTATTGATGGTAGCTGTAATTTTTGGTATTATATCAAGTGCCGTATATACAAAGATCATATTACCAAAGCGATTAGCAAAAAGAATGGAATTAGAAGAAAAACTGTTTTACTTTACTAATTTGGCCCAACAAGAGCATGTGCTTATCATACTTGACACCGGAGTTCCCATATTTTCATATAGTTTTGGTGAGGGTCTGAAAACCGATGAGACATTAATTGCCGGTCTGCTTACTGCAATTAACAGCGTAGCTTCTGAGATTCGTGATGATACTTCGATGCGTCTCAAATCAATTGATTATGAGGGAATGAAAGTATTCGTATTTAACAAAGAAATTGAAGGGCACACAGTTTCATTTGTATTAATAGGTAATGTATCTCCAATTGATGAATTATTGAATAAATTCGAAGAGTTCACAAATGCATTTGGCGAACAATATGCTGATGCAATTAGGGACTTTGTAGGCGACCTTGATACGATTCCTCCTGAGGAAGTTCAGAAGCTTTTAGAAAAATATCTCGATACTTATTTATTAAAGGAATTTTATGTACGAAAGGATGTAAAAATTGAAGGTAAATATAAGAAAATAGCCGCCTCACTGCCCTCTGTATTCACGATATCTTGGGTTCTGAAAAAGTCTGATGATCCCGCACAAATGTTTGCCGATCTAGTCGAAATGATTAAACTTGGCTATATTGAGCCGGTTTAATCTTTCCTCTTTTTTCTCTTAATTTTGTTTCTATATTATTTTTAAGCTTATTACTGCAAATTTACTTTATTTCATACGAAAAATTGTTTTAAGAACTTTCAAGATTATTTATTTTCATAAATCAATGGAGATTGTAATGGAATGCAAAAGAGATATATGATTGCATTGGTTTTGTTATCAATTCTGATAGTATCAAATACATCCAATAATCACATTTACTATAATAGGCCGGTAAGTATTGTATCTGATATATCCTATGGAGTAAGAGCAGCAGATCTGCAAAGCATCTGGAATTTTACTGCTGGTGGGGGTATAAAAGGTTCTGTTGCTATTTCGGACTTTAATCATGATGGGCTTTCTGAAATTGTATTTGGTTCTGCAGATGGTTATTTATATTGCATAAATTCAACAGGGTCTCTTATTTGGAAGGTAAATCTTGGTGTTTCTATTGATGGTACACCTGTAATATATGATATTGATAATGATGGGGCTTTAGAAATTATTCTGGGTGTAGGTATACATATTTTTATTTTCAGTTCTTCCGGGAATATCGAGCACGATTATCAACTAAGTTATGCTGTGGAATCTTCTGTAAGTATTGCAGATTTAAATCTGGATACTGTTCCGGAAATCGTATTTGGAACGAATGAATCTCTCATATGTATGGAACCAAATGGGACAACTCTTTGGAATTTTAATACGGGCTATGCGATTAGGTCTGACCCTATCATTGCAAATCTCTCCATTGATGAATATCCCGATATATTGTTTGGTTGTGATGATTCGAAGTTTTATGCATTAAATGGAACTGGAAGTATACTGTGGTCTTTTGCAGCAGATGATGTAATTGGGGCATCATCTTACGTTGCAGACGCAAATAATGACGGGTATCTTGAAATTTTCTTTGGAAGTGAGAATCGAACATTTTATTGTCTCAATGTGACCGGAAACTTACAATGGACGTTCGCATCTCAAGATGCAATTGTTTCAACACCTGTTGTGGTGGATATAAATCAAGATGGCGATTTAGAAATAATTTTTGGATCATTTGATAACAATCTGTATGTATTAAATTCTACAGGTGGCCTTGTATGGAAGTTTGCAGCATACAGATATGTTTATTCGCCAGCGGTGGTTGATGTGAATCTAGATGGACATTTGGAAATAGTATTTGGCTCCGATGATCGAATGCTACATATTGTTTCATGGAATGGAACTGAAATTGCGAGTTTTCTCGGATTCTATTGGATTCGCGGGTCCCCTCTAGTATACGATATTGATAATGATGGGAATCAAGAAATATTGTTCAGTGGCACAATTATTGATCATACTCTATATTGTCTGAGATTTATTCATGAGCATGAAAACGCATACATTTATCCTGCAATCGGTTTTAAAGGAAATGTGAATAGAACCGGTTCATTTCTAGATTCGGACCATGATGGGCTTCCAAATGATTTTGAAATAACGTCTGGATCTTCGAGTAGTTTGCCGGATAGTGATGGGGACAATTTAACAGACTATTTAGAACTGATGCATGGAACGAATCCGCTACTGAATGATACGGACCATGATAATGTTTCTGATAGTACTGAACTAGTAATAAATACGAATCCGTTACAATCAGACACAGACGGCGATGGGCTATCCGATGGGCTTGAATTACAGATTCATACGAATCCGTTACTGGAGGATACGGACCATGATAATTTAACTGATGGTTTCGAATATTATTCTGCACATACAAATCCACTACGCAATGATACAGATTTTGATGAATTATCTGATTTTGCTGAGATTTACGAATATTCTACAAATCCGCTACTGAATGATACAGACCATGATAATTTAACTGATGGCTATGAGATTTTAACCCTTAATACAAATCCTCTGAATAATGATACTGATAAGGATTCGCTTTTTGATGGCTATGAAGTTTTAATCCTACATACTAATCCGCTATCCAATGATACTGACGGTGATGGTATGCCGGACAGCTGGGAAGTTCAATATGGATTAAATGCGACCGATAATAACAATAGAGATTCTGACCCGGACCATGACAATCTGTCTAATATTAATGAATTCTTGCATGGCACAGATCCAACTGTAAATGATACTGATGGCGATGGTATGCCGGACGGCTGGGAAGTTCAATATGGACTAAATCCGCTAATGAATGATGCTACAGGAGATGTAGATTCAGACGGGCTAACAAACTTTCAGGAATACCAGTATGGTACTGAACCCAACGTTGTAGATACAGATCATGATGGCTATTCAGATGGTTGGGAAGTTAACAATGGGTTTGACCCACTTAATTCAGAGGTTCCACTCTTAGAATTTTTGATTTACAACAGTATTTTTATGTTGCTTACAATTGCAAGCTTGGGAATTATATTAACGATTTTATTTTTAAAGCGGGACTATATTATGTCAAAAATAAAAATGAAGAGGTAATCTTATCCTCTATTTTTTTAAATTAGTTTTGGTTCGATATACTTTCCGCCTGCGCGTTTCATCATATCAATCAAATAGTGAATTCGTGCCGAGTGCTCGACCATGCACAAGAATTGATATGCCACATCAATGAATTTTGAAGCTGCAAAAACTCCATGTCCTCTTACAATTACTGCATAACGTTCTTTTAGGGCATGTGCAACGGCTTCTGCAAGTTCTGGAGAACCTGGGCTTCCTTCTACTACCGGCACTTCTTTTAATACATGTAGTCCTTCCTCATCTGGTGGTATTAGTTTATCTAGGAAGAAGCTTAATGCAACGGAATACGGTGGGTGCCCATGCATAATTGCCAAGTTTGGTGTATTTCTATAGATTTTAAAATGTACCGGACGTTCTGTAGAAGCGATCAAATCATGTCCTGATGAGCGGTCAAGTCGGACACGGACTACATCTTCCGGTCGTAAATCTTCCAGTGAGGCTGCATGTCTTGTTATCCATACGGTGTCTCCACTTCTCATGCTCATATTTCCACCATGTGCTGTCACATAGCCACGTCTTGCCATTCGACTGGCGTAATCCTTGAATTTCAAGTAGACTGCTTTATCTAACTCATTCATTAAACTTCCCCTCCAAGTTGTATAAGCCTAGTCTTTTCAATGTTTCTTCCTTGGGGATTCCTTGTGGCGTCCAACCGCGAACCTCATAGTATTGTTTTAACATATCTTCATAAGGTGGCACCACTCCTGCGGACGGTCCTTCCTTTAACGGTTGCATAATTTTTGGTGGAAGCAAATCATCATTATAGCCAAAACCACGTTTTATGTTCATTAATCTGGCAAGGTTCCAGATCCTCTCTCCAATTGTTATTAAATCTGCTTGCGTATATTCTATGCCCACAACTGCGGATAATATATCTGCAAGCGGTTCCTCATCAAATTCCGAACCGTAGTGCTGGCACATGACAAGGCTATCATATACCATCGATAGATTCTGTGTATAGGCGACCAAACTCGGTTTTTCAACAATTGAGAAGCGGTCTATTAGATTTGGCACTCCCAATACTTCGAATGAGATTGTCCAGCTTCTCAAATGGCATGCACCTCTATAGCTGGTGCCGTATGTTAATGCCATGCCCATTGCTCCCCGCGGGTCATATGCTGGCATTTCCAATCCCTTAACTTGGACGGATACCTCCGGATGTTTGTACTTTATAGAAAGCTCCTTTGAGCCGAGAGCAAGATCCTTTCCCAGTTCCGACTTATTTGCTGCTACCTCTTTAATGGCTTCTACCAGCTTGTCATAGTCGCCCCAATCGAGTTTTCTATTCATCGCTCCGATTTCTGATAATTCAAGGGCACAAGCCAGAGTTCCACCCATAGAAATTGTATCGAGCCCGAGTTCATTACATAGATAATTCAATTCGGTAATTTTACTTATGTCGTTCAATAGAACCATTGAACCGAGATTTACTATCGATTCGTACTCAGGGCCATCTCCCTTCTTGTGTTCAGTTTCTGTTACTCTTTTACATGCAATTGGGCAATTATAACATGATTTTCGCTTCTTTAACACTTGTTCCTTTAAACTTTCGCCTGAAATTTCTTCTGCAGCATCAAATGTACCTCGCTCGAAATTCTTGGTCGGTAGCATGCCTAACTCATTGATCAAATTAAGCAGCGATGCAGTTCCAAACTCCGGTAGGGCTCGACCTAATATTGGATTCCATGTTATTCTAATTCGCATGTTCTTTAGAAGCTTGTCCAATCTGTGTTTATCCCCGATTTTGGGCTTGATCGCTCCCCCTATCGCAATTGCTTTCAAATTCTTCGAGCCCATTACTGCTCCTAATCCACCTCTACCTGCCGCATGCACCGGGTCGTTTATTATTGATGCATATCGAACTAAATTCTCACCTGCAGGCCCGATGGTCGCCACACGATATTTGCTGCCTAATCTCTTTCGCAGTTCTTTTGTAGTTTGGTAGGTATCCTTACCCCAATATTCCTGACCATCCAGAAATTCTACCTCATCTTCAAAGATCCGAAGGACCTTCGGCGATTCTGCCTTGCCTGTTATAATCAAGTTGTCTATTCCCGCAAATTTCATATACGCTCCGAAAAAGCCTCCAGACGTGGAGTCAAATATCGTGTTTGTTAATGGCGAAACTGATATCACACTGTGCCGTCCGGCACCATATACTTCCGTTCCCGTGAGTGGACCTACCGCAAATATAAGTAGATTTTCTGGATCATATGGGCTTATATCATGTTTCATATACTCCCATATTATTCGAATACCAACTCCGGTCCCACCCAAATATTCCTTGTACCACTCTTCCGGAATCCGTACTTCTTTTACGCGTTCATCGCTCAAGTCTATCCATATGCTCTTCCCTTGCCATCCGTTCATAATCTGCACCTTAATTTTATATGTGCTTATTTTTCCAACTGCGTTTTTGAACTTTTAGTTTGCTTCCCACAGTTGCCGCTATGTACCATTCAATGCTAAAATCAATGAAAAATCTATTTTCAAATATTTTTAAAATATCTAAAGAGCAAGGATTCCAAACGACAAGGTTTGGGGTATTGCAATATTCACTCGACGAAATCATTAAAAAGGCATCTTATGAAGACTTATGTTTTCAGATCCTGAAAATAAGGAATTGCACGAATTATGTGAATATGCTACAAGCCATTAGTGTTTTTATAGGTATTTAGCAAAAAATTAGGTTGTGCCTTGCTACTAACTTCAGAATCAGGTGAAAGAATAATAAGATGGGATTGCTGGTCAATCAATCAAGATTTAAAAAACATCTAGCCCATATTTATTGAAAGTTAATGATAGCGAGATGGATAGATGTACATTATTTCGCTCCAATTCTATCAAATATTTATAGAAGATTTATGACGGCAAGATATATTAGAAAATATGGGATTATTAATCTTGATGAAATATCTATATGTCCGGATTGCTATGTTTTGAATTTAATGAATATCCAAATAATGGGGGTAAATTTCTATTTGGGAATGATCGGTAAAGAATATTTGTTGATATTAGAATCTTTAATGGAGATAAAGCCTTCTACGGATGCTGGAGCCATACAAAATTTAAAAGACGTAATCGAGCGATTGAATCTCTATTACGAGAAGACCATGAGCAATATATCTCATGAAGTCAGTCATAGTTTGCATTTTGGGTTAAGCGACGACTTTATGCTTGGGGTTAAGACGGGACTACTAATAAACGATCGGATTTATTTACAAGACATTGCGTTGATAAATCACATAGCCTATCTGATGAACGTTATGAAGAAAGGTGGAGATGCATTAGACGGACTGATAAATAATCTCAAATATTTTGTTTCGAATGTCTACAAAATATCGGATTTAATCGAAGAAGAGCTAGTCGTTTACATACCGCATAGAGCGTTGTGGCATCAATATTTTCCAGAGGTTGGGAAAAAATACGTGCAATTCAAGGAATCAAATATATATTCGATCATAACGCAAGGACTTAATACTGCTTATGGTACGAAGTTACCTCCTTATTCGATTGACGGGATTGTCGCCTCATCACTTTTAGGGGTTCCTCCAATTACAGACGATATGCGAGTATTGTATGGGTTGGAATATATTGAAACATCACTTATGACTGAGAATATTGAAGGGTTCGACTCATTTTATTTTGAAGAGTTGAAGTCTATGAAAAGGGAATTAAAACTTGTTGAGCGGGCACACATCTCAGATGCAGTGCGGAGTCTTACAGCGGAGCAAATACTCGAATTACAGAAAGATTTCAAACCCGAAAAAATAAATAAAGCGCTTCTCAAACTTGATATTGATAAGATCGATGAGATTGTATCCGGAATTTTTGATGGTTTGGAGACGCCTTCTATGAGGCGTAGACTTGCTATTTCGGCTTTTGATGGCTTAAGTTTGCTCGGTGCCAGCATATTTGTTTCGCTACCGCCCTTCGTTGCTGTTCTTGCACCTTTGGTTGCTACTATTGATTTTGCCAAAGGTATCGTAGAGTATTTGTATGATTTAAAAGATCAATCCCGAGAGGTTTATGAAGCCCTTTTCAAAAAACACATTAGATTACTAAAAAAGGAGCACAAAGAGATTTTGAAAATTGTTAGTACCGCACGTTCCAAGGCTAAGAAAAATATGCATAAACCAACTGGGCGTTTCAAAAAATTTCTGCATGATATTTTATGATTCTTGTTCTCTTTTTCATTTTGTATATTTTTCTTTTGTAAAATTTTACTATTCATTTCCTTTACATATAGCAAGTAATATGTTGAATCAGTAAACTTAAATATTAGATTGAAGCCATTAATAGACAATAGAGACAATCGGTGATTGAGTTTGGAGGAATATGTGAAGAATCGCAATAATGACCCAAGTACTCCTACGCAGATCATTCAGACGCTGGAACGCTTATATTTGGTATCCAAAGAAAGTCAGAAAGATCTTACAGATGTCATAAAGCAAATGATGCTTGTTATCGATGCGTATCCCGATGCTCCTTGGAAAAACGAACCCATCATCGAACGCATCCGCAGAGAAATTATGGAGTAAAGGCCCCTTGAAATTTCAATTTATTTTTTAATATTATGTTTTAGTTGAGATTAGGTTTAATTTTGATTTTATTTTTTAATCGATTTTTAGTTTATATTGTGAGAGGTTAAATTGTTGAAAAAAGGTTTATGCCAATTATTTATCGAATTGTAGATTCAAAAATAAGAAAAAGGGACTTAAATGAAGAAAGACGCTATGAATGCTGATAAGAATAATAAGATTGCTGGTTTGAGCATGCCTGATAATATACTCTTTATTGATACGTTGAAATATCGTGCTGTGACGCTCACACATGGATGAATTGGTGAAATTACATAACCTGTAAAAACGCTTATGAATGCCACGGCAAAAGAGAATGGGGTCATTGAACCGTATTGTGCAAGAAAGATTGGAATTAGAATTAGCATTGGCGATTGGATTCTTCCGGTTATAAATCCCAATATAAATGCCAGTATGGAAATAAGTAAAGGTGGTGGTAGGCTCATTGAGGCGATTGCTGAGGATGCCCCGGATGCTATAAATGCATACATGTAGAACATCATTCCAAATATGATGAGGGAAAAGTCCCAGGGTTTCATTTTATTTACGGCTTTGCGAAAGATCGTTCGATCCATTTTAATTAAATAGAGTGAAAAACCAAGACTAACAATTACGCCAATTAGTGTTGCAAGAGATGCGATCGGTACGACTCTTTTCAAACTAAAATCTAATATGGGTGCAATGGCAAGGGCAATTACGGGCATTAGTAAGGCTTTCTTATCGTATCCATGCCCGTTTGGCTTATCGTTGTTGAATTTTCTCAGCAGGAAGAAATATCCAATTATAATTGAAAATATGAAGAATGGAAACATGTATACAAGAATTGCGTATACATCTAAAGAAGCAGCAGCTGCAGAGATCAATAATGCTGTTCCCAGTGGATAAATCAAGAATAAGACATGCCTAAACCATACATTTAATGCGGAAGCAGCTTCAGGATCATGAGGTTCAACTAACTTATCTACAAGCGGTGCAGATAACAAAGCACCACCCGGCATCGGGAGCATTCCGATCATTGCCGGTGATAAAGCCAACGTGGTTCTTCTACGTAATGGTAAATTATCGACAAGCTGAGACATCTGCCCTCCAATTTCAAGTAAGCCTCCTATGAGCGCAATTAGACCAACTGCAATTGCTAAAATAAAAATATAAGCATCCAGAAAAGTCTTATAAATGATATTTGGGATTTCAGCCGGTGTTTCTAAAATTACGGGAATTAACAAGATTAGACCGCCCGTAAAAAGTGCAATCCAAATATTCTTTCGAGATACGTACAGCATTACTGCAACAGAGATAAAAATGATGGCCCAGAGTAAAATAGGATCCAATTATCACACCTCGATTGTGAAATAAATTTAACACCTAATTTAAATAATTAATTAGGCAAAAACATTAGACGGGATTTCCTTATTATTTATACAAGTAATAAACCTCGTGCTAATATGAACGTTAGACTCTAATACATAACCTAAACAAAAAATAATGGAGAACGGGTCTTATAATGACTCACCCATTCTGTGTAGTTCTTCTACAAGAGCTTCCTTAATCTTATTAATTCTTAGTCTATGCTCTGAATATTGGTCTCCATTGATCTTTCCAGACTTGAACTCTTCATCAAGTTCCCTGAGCTCCTCATCGAGAGCTTCGATTCGCAACCTGATTTGTTCTCCGTAGGATTTTGCAGAAGTTTCCTCTTTTAGTTCGGAAGGTCTTACCGCCGCAATAATTCTGCCGTCTTCGATTCTGAAAATTTTTTGCGTTCTTCGAGCTACAGAAGGATCATGAGTTACCATAATGATAGTTTTTTCCATCTCCTTGTTGATCTTATTTAGGTACTCAACAATCATTCGTGCGTTGGTTGTATCTAGTTCTCCTGTGGGTTCGTCCGCAAGGATTATTGGTGGATCATTTGCCAATGCTGCAGCTATAGCAACGCGCTGCTGCTCTCCACCACTTAGCTCATCCGGCTTGTGTTTCGCTCTATCTTCAATGCCCAAAATGTTTAGTAGATCAATTACTCTATTTTGTCTATCCTGTTTGATTTTTCCAGCAGCGATCATGGGTAGTTCTACGTTCTCATATGCTGTTAGTGTTGGAATGAGATTGAAAGACTGAAATATGTGCCCTACAACTTCTCTCCGGAACTTTACAATATTGTTAAACGATAGTTGCCCTATAGAAACGCCTTGTATAATTACTTGCCCTGCGGTTGGAGTATCTAAGCCCCCTAATATGTTTAGTAAAGTAGTTTTGCCACTTCCGGAAGGTCCCATGATAGATACAAATTGCCCCTCATTAATTTCAATGTTCAAACCTCTAAGAGCTTGAACTTCAATACTTCCTGTTGAATATACTTTTACCAAGTCTTTAGCTTCAATAAATGTCATATAGATCACCTCAATGTTTCAAAGTCTTTGGTCCCCTTTCTTGCCACAAACAGGACCGGTACTATCATACATAATAATATTACTCCAATAAGAAGTCCAATAGTTCCTAATACATCCGGGCCAAATACCATTCTTTCTACAACTAATGAACTAAGTATTTCAGATTGCGAAATTATTGTGCCATATGCCATAATAGTTCCAACAAATGTACCTAAGGCTAATGATAGAATAAATATAATCGAGGTTTCTGCGAGTAGCATTTGAGCCATTTGTTTTATGGAAAGTCCGCGAACACTGATTAATGCGATTTCGCGTCGTTTTTCCGCAAGTGAGACTTGAATAATAATGAAAGTACCGATAGTTGCCAAAAACATTGTGAATAGCAATACGAGCTCGGAAATTTGTATATTAATTCTATATTGAAAAGTAGACAACAAATTGTCTTTAAGTTCTTTAACAGATTTTATACTTTGTACAAATGATGTATATTTCTTCATCGTGTCGGTAAATGAATCTGATTGCTCCAATTTGTTTAGTTTAACTAGCACATAGGCTGTGGTCATGTTGAAATCATTTCCCAATATTTGACTTATTGTCTTCCAGGAAATAAAGGACCATGTATCCTGAGCATAATAATAACTTGTGTTTTCTAGTTTATTCATATGTGGAATCGGTCCGAAAAATCCAACGACCAATAAATTGATCGACTTTCTGTTAATTTGAATATTTATACGGTCTCCGACATTGAGTTGTAAATTCCTTGCGATAACTCTTTCAAGTATTATTGATCTATTTGAATCCAATTTGCTGAATAAATCTTGTGGGTTATCTGAAAACCAGCTGTTCTCATAATATGCCGTAGATACCCAGTCGCTACCATTTACTATTTGAACGTTAGCTAGACTGACCGGAGTTCTCATGAGCGTTGAATATATTCCCGCAATGTGTATCACCTTTGTATTCCATGATATATTATTAAGTGCATAAGACATATTATTTGGATTCAGTAAATTAACTCGAACATCGCTTCCAACATCTGCATAAATTGAGCGATTCATAAAATCTAGATTCGATGCAGAATATAATGTAGAGCTCACTGAATAGCCAATTATGAGTGCTAAGATGAATGCTATCGAAGCATTTCGTGCTGTATTTCTGCTGATGTTCTTAGATGCTAGTTTTCCAAATTCGCCATAAATATGTGAGGCAAACGATTCAATTTTGTTATTGAGCTTCATGGACTTCTGGATGAAAATTTTCGCAAATCCATAGAAGAACAAAATTGGACCTATGTAATCCAGCAGAGCATCAATAAGTATCACTATAATGAATACAATCTCCAGAAGTATATTTGAAAAGTTTATACTGAGCATGGTTTCGATGATTGAAAATCCTGTTATCCATGAAACTATTTTGTAGGTACCTAGTAGCAATGCGATTTTAGCCAGTTTTTCTCTATAGGGTTTTTTCTCTTCAATGTAAATGTATTGCTTTAGTGCATCGATCACATTTAGTTTTGAAGCTCTACCTGCAGGTCCATAAACAGTAAAGATGCCAAATAGAATTCCTACAACTATTGTGATAATAATTGTATCAACCCCTATGTTTGAAAATGGAAAAATTGTTGGGTTTGTATCTATAAGTGTCGAGATGAATTGTCCTGCAAATATACCTACTATACCTGCTAACAAACCGAGTATTATCGCTTCAGTTAGGAACATCTTTCGAATTCTTTTTGCCTCGAATCCTTTGGTTAGTAATAATCCGATTTCCTTGCGTCTTAGATTGTATGTTAGTTCGCTAAGTATTGTGCCCATATACCATATCATGAAAAATATGGGAAGCATTACTATGACTATGCGTATCTTAATAAAATCAATACTAAATGCCATAATGTTTAGGTCATAAAGTAGGTCACTTTTTAATATGTACTCTTTTGATGCTAATATATCCGCAATTTGATCATTCAATTGAGTTAACTTGCTAACGCTCTCGCTTAGAGTATATGGGGTTGCATAATACGTTCTATCGACCCAAATTAGTACCCTATTTGTAAAATCTTCACTGTGAGTCAAGTTTAATTTTGCATTTTCGTAGTTTCTATATGTTTCAAAATTAACTATAATGTAATCATGTTTTTCCTCATATATCGGTATTGGTAATCTGAATATATCTTCTCTTGATACAAAATTACCTTCAAATATGTCTTTTACTGTGGAATTTAATGCTACAATACCAACTACTTTCAACGGATATGTCCTATACGTCAATTCTGAAGACGTCTGATTAGTCCACGTGATATTGAGGTATATTGTATCTCCTACACTTACATTATTCGCAAAGGTTGAATCTGCAGGTATCACAGTCTCATTTGGACCAATTGTCTTTGTCCCTTTTATTAGCCGAATTTCATTGAACAAAATTGAGCTTTGTTCCATTCCGACCAAATACGGAGTTCCTGCTAAACTGGAAATATTCGTCTCTATATTCATGTCAATACCAAAATTTTCAACGTATTTGACATGATTCAAAGACTTTATTTGGCTAATAGTCGTATTGTCTGCAAAATTCGTAGTTGAAGTTCCATACATATCTACATATATGTTTTGGAGCTGCTCATTGACGAACCCGTTCATGATCTGGTAAGTAGCTATATTTGTTCCTGCAAATAAGGATGTTGAAATCGCAATTCCTATAAATAAAATTGAAAAAAGACGCCACCCTCGCATAACACGCTTAAATGAATAAAATAGCATTTTCACTCTCATCTTCATAAGTTTGTTATGAATTTAAAACAAATGAAAGGTTTAGGCGGCATATCTTATTGTTTTTAATAAGCATTTCGTTTCTTGATTGCGTGTTCCATTTTTGAAAGGGTTTGTTCGCATCATGAAAATCAATAAATAATATCGCTAAAAACAAAAAGAAAAAATGAGTAAAACGATTAGATCGATTCACCCATTCTGTGTAGTTCTTCAATAAGTGCTTCTTTGATCTTTTTAATTCGTAATCTATTCTCTGAATATTGGTCTCCATCGATCCTTCCAGACTTGAACTCTTCATCAAGTTCCCTGAGCTCCTCATCAAGAGCTTCGATTCGCAGCCTGATTTGTTCTCCATAGGATTTTGCAGAAGTTTCTTCCTTTAGTTCAGATGGTCTTACCGCCGCAATAATTCTTCCGTCTTCGATTCTGAAAATCTTCTGGGTCTTTCGAGCTACAGAAGGATCGTGAGTTACCATAATGATGGTCTTGCCCATTTCTTTGTTAATCTTATTGAGATAATCGACGATCATTCGCGCATTAGTCGTGTCGAGTTCTCCCGTGGGTTCGTCCGCAAGGATTATTGGGGGATCATTTGCCAATGCTGCAGCTATGGCGACTCGTTGTTGCTCTCCACCACTTAATTCGTCTGGTTTATGTTTCGCTCTATCTGCAATTCCTAGTATGCTTAGTAGTTCCATAATTCTATCATGGCGTTCGTTTCTGGGTTTTCCAGCAGCGATCATGGGTAGTTCTACGTTCTCATATGCTGTTAGTGTTGGAATGAGATTGAAAGACTGAAATATATGTCCTACAACTTCTCTTCGAAACTTTACAATATTGTTAAAGGATAGCTGACCGAGAGATACACCTTGAACAATGACTTTTCCTGCGGTTGGAGTGTCCAGCCCTCCTAATATGTTTAGTAAAGTAGTTTTACCGCTTCCGGAAGGTCCCATGATCGATACGAATTGTCCTTCTTCAATTTCAATGTTCAAACCTCTAAGAGCTTGAACTTCAATACTTCCTGTTGAATATACTTTTACCAAGTCTTTAGCTTCAATAAATGCCACAATTATCACCTCAATGTTTCAAAATCTCTGCTTCCTCGTCTTGCCGCAAGCAGGACCGGAATTATTACACATAATAATATCGCACCAATAAAAGCTGCAATAGTACCTAATACATCTAGACCAAATACAAGTCTATGTACTACCAATGTACTAAATATCTTAGCCTGTGAAATTACGGAGCCATAAGCCATTATAGTTCCGACGAAAATACCCAGTATCATCGATAGAATGAAGATGACTGAAGTCTCCGCGAGTAACATTTGTGCCATTTGTCTTATGGAAAGTCCGCGAACGCTGATTAATGCGATTTCGCGTCGTTTTTCCGCAAGTGAGACCTGAGTGATAACAAATGTGCCTAAAGTTGCTAAGATCATTGTAAATAGCATAATAAGTTGAGAAACCCGTATGTTTAGTGAATATTGATATGATGTGGATAATTGGTCTTTCTGATATTTGACAGAATTTATATTTTTTACATATGATGTGTAGTTCTTTACTGTATCCGTAAATGAATATGTATTTTCTAAATTGTTTAATTTTACGAGCACATATGATGAATCTGCACTAAAACTGCTTCCAACGGTTGTATTGATCGTTTTCCATGAGACAAAAGACCATGTTGATTCAGCAAATGTATAAGTAGTGCCGCCGATTGATTGGGTTTGTGGAATTGGTCCAAACAATCCAATAATTTTTAGATTAACTGATTTATGACCAATATCAACATGTATATAATCGCCTATTTCAAGTTCAAGGTTTGCTGCAATAATTCTTTCTAATATTATTGAGTTGCTTGAATCCAGCTGTGCGAATAGTTCCTGTGGTGAGGATGAAAACCAGCTATCCTCATAATATGCGGTCGCTAACCAATCCGTTCCATTAACAACATTAATTCTTGCTTGTCTATATGTAGTACCTACTATTGTAGAATATACTCCCGCAACGTGTTGTACATTTTCCATTTTTGACAGGTTATTTAGTGCGTAGGACATATTATTTGCATTAACCAAATCTATTCGTACGTCACTGCCTACCTCTGCATAAATTCGACGATTCATGAAATCAATATTTGAAGTTGCATAAAATGATGAGCTTACAGAGTATCCGATTATTAGTGCTAAAATGAAGGCTACAGAAGCATTTCGTGCGGTATTTCTACTGATATCCTTAGCTGCAAGTTTTCCGAGTTCGCCGTATATAGTTGAAGCGAACGATTCGATCTTGTCCTTAAACTTCATGGACTTCTGAATGAAAATCTTCGCAAATCCATAGAAGAACAAAATTGGACCTATGTAACTCAGACCCATATCAACAAACATCCAAATAACTACTGCAATTACTAAAAGTATGTTTGAGTATGAAATGTTTCTCATGATATCAATAACGGAGAACCCTAATAGCCACGTAATTAACTTGTAAGTACCGAGTAGTAACGCAATTTTCGCAAGTTTATCTCTATATGGTGCTTCTTCCTCGATATATACGTATTCTCTCAGTGCATTTAGTACCTTCATTTTGGAAGCTCTACCTGCAGGTCCGTAAACGCTGAAAATTCCAAATATGGCACCTGCAATAATTGTAATAATCACAGTATCGATTCCTATCGCCGAAGCAGGAAATGTAAGACCTTCGTCGCCTATAGTAATTGCTGAGGCCACACCACCTGTGAAAATTCCTATGACGCCGGCGAGTATGCCAATGATCAAACCTTCAGTTAGGAACATCCGCCGAATTCTACTTGGTTCAAATCCTTTAGTCAATAGCAGTCCAATTTCTTTACGCCTCAGGTTGTATGTTAGATTGCTAAGGATCGTACCCATATACCATACCATGAAGAAAATCGGTAGACTTGTGATTAGAAGCTGTATTTTGATAAAACTTATCATAAAAGATGAAAATTGCAGCATTGCAAGCAGATCACTTCGAACATAAAAATCATAATTGCTTAGAATATTCCCAACTTGAGATTTTAATTGTTCTAACCTTTGAATGCTTGTATCAATGTCGTACGGATTTGCATAATATGTTCTATCGACCCAAATTAATATTTTAATTGTAAGATCATGTGTTTTTGTAATAGTTTCTTCTTTTTTGGCGAACTCCAAGCATGTATCGTAGTTTACAATTGCGAAATCATATGGTGTTTCTGTTTCTGAAATATACATACTATTATACGAATTATAAATTACATATACGTCTTGAAAGATGTTTTTTACGGTATCATTTAATGATACGACTCCAACTACTTTTAATGGGTATAATACAGAATTTATTGAATATGTTGTGTAGTTCATCCATGTTATATTAAGATAGAGTGTATCCCCAATATCGACGTTATTTGCCATTGTTGAATCTATGGGAATTACCGTCTCATTCACACCTGTTGGTTCCCGACCTCTAACTAGCGTAATCCCGCTTTGTAACTTCGAATTTTGTTGTAGCCCTATTAGATATGATAAACGTGATGATGCATTCGTTATAATATTAATAATACCTAATTGCTCCGCATGTGTAACGTGGCTTAATGAATTTATTTGATTTATTGTCGTATCATCGGTAATGTTTGTATATCCTCGTGCAGACATATCTACTTTTACTGAACTTATTTGTTCATTGATGATTCCAGACATAATTTGGTTAGAACCTATGTTTGTTCCTGCAAATAGTGTCGTTGAGATTACGATCCCTATGAACATAAATGTAAAAAGACGCCAACCTCTTTTTACGCGCTTTAGCGAATATAATAGCACACCTTTTTCCTCCCAATTCATAATTTTATATTAAGAATTGTGAAATGTTTAAGAATTATTAAACATTTAATTTTTATAAATATTTTGATTCTTGATTTATGTGACTAATTGATAGATCTTTTCCCCAATCATTTTTTGTTCATTTTTGGGAAAATCTAAAAAACTTGTTTGGAATATCTAAATTCGATATAGTTAAAAGACTAAAATTCTGCTATATGTTCTTATATGGGAAAACATCATTTGGGAATCAATTCTATCGGTTGAAATACAATGAAGATCTTGATACATCGCGGTGTATATGTTCCACCCCCTCCTGAATATTTTGGGCTTGAGCTTGTGGTTCGAGGGAAGACGATTAAGTTAACACCGAAGCAAGAAGAAATGGCTATTGCATGGGCAAAGAAACAGGGGACTGCATATGTTGAAGACGAAGTATTCGTTGCTAATTTTATGAAAGATTTCAGTAAAGAGCTTGGTATTGAGCCTCCGCTAACTGTAGATGAAGTTGATTTTACGCCTGCTATTAGAATTGTCGAAGAGGAAAAGGCACGAAAGGAAAATATGAGCAAGGAAGAGAAAAAGATCCTGCGTGAGGAACGAAAGAAAAAGCGTGAGGCTCTCAAGGCAAAATATGGGTATGCAATCTATGGCGAAGTTGATGACGATCTATTTGCAAACATAGAAAGTAGAATACTTGAACTAATTACATCAGAAAATGACAATCAGGTTGAAGATGAATTTTCCGTGTTTATTAATGAGATTGTTGCAGAATTAGTTGCTGAGTTAATTGCGCATCCGCGGATTCCTGAATTTGATGAGAATGAGCCCTTAAGTGTTAAACGACTTATCGGATTCGATATTTTTGAACCGGAAGTTATGGAAATTTCGAATTATGTTGTAGAGCCGAGCAGTATTTTTATGGGTCGAGGAGAGCATCCATTACGAGGTTGCTGGAAAGAAGGAGCTCAAGAGTCTGATATTATCCTAAACTTATGTGATGAGGCTCCGATGCCCGGTTGGGGCTGGAAGGAAGTTCATTGGGAACCAGATACGTTATACGTAGCCAAATGGACGGATAAACTGACCGGAAAAGTCAAATATGTATGGCTTGCGGACACTTCACCATTGAAACAGGCACGTGAAAAGATGAAGTTTGAGTCTGCCATGCGGCTCAGAACGGAAATTGAACGGGTTAGAAAATATATTGAAGATGCCTTATCAAGTGAAGATCCAAAAATTCGGCAGATTGCTACGGCATGCTATATTATTGACAAGCTTAGTATGAGAGTTGGTGATGAGAAGGATCCAGATGAGGCGGATACTGTTGGTGCTACTACGTTAAGACCGGAACATATTAAGATTCACAAAGATGGTACGGTCGAATTTAAGTTTCTTGGAAAGGATAGTGTTCTATGGCACAAAAAGGTAAAGTTTCCACCCATTGTTCTGAAGAATCTTGAGGAATTGATTGCGAACGCTGAAGCACCTAAAACTCGGAAGACGGGCCATCCCACTTTGGATAATCCTCAGATTTTTCCTGATGTGACCAGCCGTCACGTTAATGAATTTTTGCAGAAAGCGATGCCTGGGCTTACTGCGAAGGTGTTCAGAACTTTTAACGCTACGATAGCTGTTGAAAAATATTTGGAAAACGTGAAAATTGACCCCGATGCTCCTGATTTTGAAAAGAAAAAGCAAGCACAACTTGCAAATCTAGAGGCTGCAAAAATCTGTAATCACTTTAAGCAAGGACCAAAAAATTGGGATAAGCGTGTCGAACGCTACAAAGAACGCTTAAAGAAAGCAGATGAACGTATTGAGAAAGCCGAGGCAAAATTAGATGAGCGGAAAGAGCAATTGGCTGAGTTGAATGATAAGCTGAAATCTTTAAGGGAAGAGCTCAAAGCCGAAGAGAAAGAGAAGAAACGGAGCCGAATTAAAAAGCGAATTGAAACCACCAAGCGACGAATTGAGAAAAAGAAGAAGCAAATTGAAACCGCAAAGCTACGAGTTAAGAAGGCTAAACTTGCGAAAAAGAAGTTAAAAACACAATTTGAGATGAGCAATAAAACTCGCACATGGAACCTGGGTACTAGTCTTAAATCCTACATTGATCCACGTGTTTTCTATAAATGGTTCCAGCAGGTTGGATATGACTGGAAGAAGTATTATCCTAAGACCCTGGTTAGAAAATTCGCTTGGGTCGAAAATGAAAAGACCGCGGAAGTTTCCGATATTGATATATCTGTAGAAGAAGAAAATGAGGAGAATACGGCATAATACAAATTATGCCTCGAGAGCCTTAAGAAATTCTTCCGGCTCCTCTCCTTCTTCAATTAAAATAAGTTCCTGAACGCCTGCTCGTTCTTCGTCGTATCGTCTCGCAAAGAATGTACCCTGGAACTTCTCCATTCCTGTAGAATTCTTTCCTCGCCAGACATAGATCTTATCAAATGTATCCAGCAGAAATACATCATCTGAATTAAGTGAATCTTTGGATTTTTCAACTTCCGTGAAGAAAATTTCATCATTAACTTCTTTAATGTGGAATAGTTTGTATTCTCTTTTTTCAAGATGGACCTTTCGTAAGATTCCTTCGGTATCTTGGTCTGTAACTTCTATTTTGCCACCAAACAAGTCTAAGAATTCCTTGGGCTCTTTTCCCTGTTCTATGCGTTCAATTATCGCTTCGCCTTTTCGACGCGTATCCTTGAAAACTGAACTTGCAGCAACTAAGAATTTCTCATCAACTGTGGAGTTTTCTCCGATCCAGAGATATATCTTCAAACCTGCATCAATTAGATAGCAGTCGCCTCTTCCAAATTTTCCGTCATTAGGAACTTTAACAAGTTTCCCCTTTTGTACATGATATGTGACGTGGTGCATTTTTATTAATCTCCTATGTATTATGATATTTATATACAATAATTATAAACTTATTGATAAAAATTAGAGCGTATTCTGTCGTTTTATGAAGTTTTTCTAATTCTAAATATTTTAAAATAAAAAGAAATGGAGTGGAACACTCCTCATCGCTGGTGGTATAATACAATTACAATAACAGCTAAAGTTATGATGCCGCCTCCAATAGCAATTGGAAGATATAGATCGTGAATTCCTGTATTTTCATCAGTTCCACTATTTGTATTTGTATTGGTGTTTGTACTGCTTGTTCCTGTACTCGTGCTTGAACCATTGACCCATATATCAAGTGCATTTGTGAAAAATGGCATAAATGCTTCCGTTGCTGCCATACTTCCAGCTGCAGTCGGATGGCTATCAGTTCCTGCGGCATATTCATCTCGTAATCCGTTCGTAGTAGGATCCGCTAGAACGTCGAACAGATCAAAAACTGCTACATTTGTAACATTCGGTGCCCATTCATTTTTTAGCCAATTGTTAAATTCTCGGGCTAAAGCGGCATGATCTGCGTTATACGAACTTGAATGAACATTCAAAGGTGGAGCTGTTACTGGTATGAAAAGCATATCCGTATGATTCTTGAAAATTGGTAAAAGCGCGTTATATGTTGCTTTGTAATTTGCCATTGTTCTCGTGCAGCTTTCCGGGTCTCCGGGTTCAGTTCCATAGCCAATAATATCGCTGTTTGGATAACATGATTTGAACATTACAATTTGGTTAAAGCTTCCGTCTGTGTAATACATATCATTATCGTCAAAAGTTCTAACTTCGTTAAAATGGTCTCTGAATTTGGGATACCAATGGCAAACATCTGTGTTCTCACCTATATCATCACCATATGTTGCATCATGTACATCAATTCCAATATTTGTTAGATTACTCCTTAATTGTCCTTGACTTAGCCAATTTGAGCCCACTGAGTGGTGTATGAATAGAAATTTGTAATTGTATTGCTGTGCTGAAACATGTTCATCAGCAGCTATATTTGTAATTGAGCTTTGCCAAATTAAAAAAATGACAAATGTCAGCATTATTAAGTTATGTTTTTTCATAAAGATCCCCATTTATGGTCCCTTTTATCTTCTATTGGTATTATCTACTTATAATTTTTTTTGGTCCTAATATGACAAATTGATTTTCTATAATGAGTTGTGTATTTTCTGATTTTATTACTTTTTGTAAAATTTAGTATCGAATATTTTGTTTTAATCAATTTATTTAATTTTATCTTTATATTTATGAAAAATTTTTATTTATAATTTACAATATTTTGTGTAGGAGTTGATTTTAATGTTAATTCGAATTCGAGGACCCAATCTTTCACTAAAACACGAAATCGTTTCTGAACTAAAATCATATGGTTTTAAAGTTGTACATTTTAAAGAAGAAGATGGTAAGATAACTGAAATTTATTTTGACCTTGAACCATATACTATGGATATCATATTAGTTAATTCAGGAAATCCCGATTATTTTATGGAAACTCTTAATGAATTCATAAAGAAGTATAAGGATATATCCATCGATTTTGTGAGCGAGTCGCTTGCAAAAAATCTTCCCGCATATGATGAATATGAAGATCCGCCTTATAAAATTGAAGTTGTTCTACCTAATGGAATTGAATACGAATATGGCGATAAGATCGTAATGGATTTCCGTATCAGAAACGAGGGCGACAAACCTATCAAATTCCGGAAATTGAAGCGGACCTACTCTGCAGTGCGTATTGATGATCTTAATGATTCTGAAATTGTTTATCTGAGCGGAAGCGATCTTGAAAAGCCTGAAGATGTAATAATACAGCCTGGAGAAGAAATAGTTGAGAGACCTTCATTTGTGATTGATGTTGAGCAATCAGTAGTCAAACTAGTTCCAATGACCACTAGCTTTGAAATTGGTGAAGCCACGACGCAATATTTCTTGCAGCCTATAAAAATATTCATAAAAAGAAGTGAATGAGGAGATTTCTTTATTCTTCTTCTTTTTGTTTTAATAGTGCATTTATTACACTAAGATAAACATTTGCAGGTCTAGCTCCGAGAATTGAATGAACTGGCTTACCCTTATAGAATGCGATTACTAGTGGAATACTCTGAATTCTAAATCGTCTTGCAAGTAATGGATTCTTATCTACATCAACTTTACCGATCATTATTTTTCCGGCATATTGTTGAGCAATTGCTTCGAGAATCGGTGCAATAGCCTTGCATGGATGACACCACTCGCCATAAAAATCTACAAGTGCAACATCAATACTATTTATCTTTTCATCAAAGTCTGCATCCGATAAATATACCGGAGCGGAATAGACAGGTTGTGCGGGTTTCTGGGCCATCTTCATTAGCATTTGCATCTTTTTAGCTCTTATCCTCTCAAGTTCTGCATCAATGTCTGACATGTTAATCCCTCGTGTCAAATCAATCATCTTTCTTTAACTTGATTTAACATTTTATAAAAATAAGTCTTTTTCTTATTACATTTTTTAAAAAATAAAATGGATTTTTGAATGATTATTAACACATCATCTCTTTTTTAGTGTAATCTCGCAAACTTCGCCCGGTGTCAAATTGGCGGCTATTGAATATCGCTCGTCTTTTATATTTGATAAGATTCCATTCAGTATGCCGCCCCATGGGCATGCAGTACCATCAAATTCATACTTTCCTATTTTTTTCGGGCATATCTTACATTTTGCAATCTTGATAACGATATGGTCCGTAAATTCTTCTAATTCGAGATATCCTGCAAGACCATATTTGTCCGCAAAATATTTGAAATCATCAAAGGAATTTATGTTCATATTATGTGCTTCAGCGAATCGCAATATTTCGTTTGAAACATGTATTCCTATTATATTTGCGATTGATTGAGATCCTCTTCCTAGAACATCCCGCAATCCCATCATAAAACCGATGAAAATTGCATTATCTAAATCCAATCCCTCATATGTATTGTCCATACCCATCATCATCTATATTTTATTTAATATAATTATTTTAATGCTTCAATATCATTCTTAAAAATTTTTTCATGAATTTTGTTAAATATGTATCAAAATAACGTTATTTTCTTTCCAAAAATAATAAAAATGGGGTGTTTTTTGATAGAAAATATCAATCCATATAATATCCACCATTAATATCTAAAACTTCTCCCGTAATGAATCTATTCGTCGTAAGAAATACAATTGCTTTTCCGATTTCTTCCGGTGTTCCTAATCTGCCCATGGGAACACGTTTCCGAATGCGATCTTGGGTTTCCTTGGGCAATCTTAGAATCATTTCTGTTGCAATTGGTCCCGGTGCTACTGCATTTACCGTTATGTTATGTTCGATCAATTCTTGTGCCAATGCGAAAGTGAAACCTATGACTCCTGCTTTAGAAGATGCATAAGCTACACCGACACTTCCGCCCATTCTTCCGGCGACTGAGGATAAATTAACAATTGAACCATATCCGGATTCTTTTAGGTATGGGACAGCGACTTTTGTACAATAGAACATGCCTTTAAGGTTCACATTCATTATTTCGTCCCATTCTTCAAGTGGGACATCTTCCACGGGAATGAAATCTGTAATTATGCCCGCATTATTTACCAATATATCTAATTTTCCAAAATCTGTTATAACCTGCTCAATTCCATTCTTGACTTGCTCGAAATTTGAAACGTCCACTTTATAGGCTTTGCATTTTACATTATATTGTTCTACCATTGCTATTGTTTCTTCAGCTAGTTCTTTTGAGCGTCTATAGAAAATTGCCACATCTGCGCCCTCTTTTGCAAACTCAATAGCTGTGGCTCGACCTATTCCTCTACTACCACCCGTAATTAAGACCACTCTATTCTCCAAACTCATATTGAAGCCTCCAATTATATTGTAATATTGAATTGGAAAATAAGTACTTATAATTTGTTATGAGAAAGAAAAAATAAAATGTTAGGCTATTCAAAACGCCCGTATCCTACAGCAGTCTTTGCTCCAATTCCGTTATATTTCAGAGCTTCAATGAGATATTTTTTCGTAATTTGTAAAATATCGTTTTCTTTGAAGTTTGGTGATTTATCACTAATAATATGATTTGTGGAAATATAGAACATGAATCTGCCATTTTCTACGACTATAAATTTAATCGGAATTGGATTTTCTGTATCCGTAAGTTCGTTTCCATTGTAATATTGCGAATAATGTGGTGTCATAACATCGAACTTAATATCAATACTCACAGGAAATGCATCGAAGAATGTTATATTCCCTGATTTCTTAACTTCTCCTGCTGATACTCCAAAGATCTGTTGAAATACTTTATCTTTTTCAGCCTCTTGTTCATCTGAATTAAATATCTTTGAAATCATCCAATGGCGAACTACGCCTTTTATTGCAGATGCAGGTATATATGGAATTCCATAAATATAGTGTAGTGTAATTGAAGTTTCGTAGAAAGATTCTTCGCCTAATCCAACAACCATTTTGCCTTTTTGTTTTAGTTCTATCTCTTCATATTTCTTGTATGTTTTTGCTGCATTTCTAATGTGATCGATTAATCGCATGCTTAAAGCCGGAATTTCAAGATTTGTAATGTTTTTACCGATCTTATGATAATATAAGTATGGATTGTCACATATGTTCATATTTCTTCTGATAATTTCTTGTGTATCCTTTGGAATGTATCGTATAATATTTGTGTTTTCCATTTTTATTGCTCCGTGGCTTTTTTCTCTATCAATCCCTCTGAAAATTTCTTTAGCCATATTAGGAAGTTCAGTACTTCTATGGTTGTTCGCTTGTACTGTATCGTATCCATGTTTACAATTTCCTTCATCAATGCATCAGAATTTTTGATTATTTTCTTTTTGTACAACCAATCGCTTAGATGGCTGTATAATGTATTGTATGCTAGAGCAATATTTTTATCTCCATTTTTCTTTGCAAATACGAAGGCAAGTGCTGCACCAAGACCATTTGACTTAATCATAACTGGTAAGTTTCTAACATATGACTTGTAATTTCCTGAATATGGTTCCGATGCAATTTTTGATACACATTCATACGCAAATTTGGCTCGCTCTCGTTCCATATCATATCTACGTGTATTATTTCCCATTTGTACCACCTTTAACTAAGGTTAGTCTAACGAATCCTTTGCCTAGTGTATTGTTGCCTCCCATCTGCATGATATCTGGTTTGTGTTTATTGAATTCTCCAATGGGGTCGTCAATATTTGAATTTTTAATGCGTATCTCCACAATTAATGTATATAATACAGATTCAGTAGGCAGTTGTTCTTCAGTGAATAGTCCGCCGCTTTCGACAGTATTCGTTTTTGGATCTATTCTGATTCTTGTTGTGACTTCAGTGGACATTGTTACAAAATCTCGAAAGTCGTCATCACTTAGAATTACAAGATTCTTCTCGAGTTTTTCTTTTGCATATTTATCATTTGGAAATATTTTCTTCGCGAGTAATTTTGCTAACTTTTTGGTATTCTCATTTTCCTTTACTTCGAATGTAAATTCTTCAAGGATTACCTTCTTAGAATCTATTATATTGTTTGAACCTGATGGCACTGTGCCTTCTAAATTGGCATTTACAAATGGTTGAAAATCGTCTATATTAGATAATTTTGCATCTTTGAAGAATCTTTGTAACACAAAAGGTGATGTTACCCATGCGAAGAGTCCCTTCATAGACTTCACTGGAAATAGTAATATACGTGCATCTGAAAATGTTAGTAATCCGCTCTTATCGCTCTTTCCAAAAAGTTCCTCCCAGTCCGGTTTGTTATTGACTTCGAAATGTGCTCTGAGGACTCCCTTTATGGTAGATCCCTCGATCTTTGGAAAGTTTGTATGTTTTTCTCTTTGAATTGGCATGTCTATGATACCAAATTCTCTGCCGGTACCCACATGAAGTGGTGTTTCGACAATAATAAACATTAGTTGTGATTTATCATACATGTACTTATCCTCCTAAACCATTTAACGATCATAATTTTCTGTTTTGTATTTTCTAAACATAACATACTTGGATTTTCTTATCATTTTTTTAGTTTCGTCAAATTGTTTTTCTTTAATTTCATACTCATCAGTTGTTGCGTAGAGTGGGATAGATCCAATTTTGTTTGCGAAATCTACGTAGATATATGTAGCACTATAATCCCCTTGATTGAGTGTATAATTTTCGCTTGTAGCGTTTTTGCAAAGCCAGTCTGTAATCGGCTTAAGTGTTCCTGTAATTTCCGCTTTATTTGGTGGAATTTCTCTCCAAATTTTCTTAAGATTCTCAGAAGGCTGAATACGCAATTGTACATTTGATGAACTTTTTGTATCATTGATTTGTTTTTGTGTCAATTCATGTGATAAACTCTGAAATAATTTCAAACTAAACTCCTCCTACGTATGCGATGCCAAATCCTTGCTCGGGATTGATTTCAGAAATTGATTCCTCTTGTATCTTCTGAATTATTTCTTTAGGATCACATTTTTCTAAGCATTCAAAATAGTAAACGCTTCCATGAGGGACTGCCCAATAAGTCGGCTTGGGTTCTCTTTTCTTCATATCGAATCCCCCCGCCATAATTGGACGCCCTATTGCTGCAGTCAATAATTTTACTTTGATACCTTTTATTGTGCCCTCCAAAGTATTCTCATCGATGCCGGAAGGTAGCCATCCATTTTTAAAAATCGCAGGTGTTGAAAGATATACTTTGAATCTCTTTAGTTCCTTTGTATTTAGTTCAATTTTTTCTTCGCTAAACTCTTCAATTGAATATTCTGAGACTTTTGATTCTCCGCCTAATTTCATTAGACCATGTTGTGGAAAATCAAGACCATCATCGGAGAAAACTATGTGGATCTCTGTATCATTTATGAATCTATTAAAAGTAAGTTTATACAATTGGCCTTCTTTGACAATTCCGGTATTTCTGTCGATACTAATTCCAATTTTTCCTTCTTGAATTTTAAAGATATCGTCTGTATAAAAGTCAAAGGTATCATTTGAAGTAAGATATTTATGTAGATCATCTACACTAAAATAACCATTGGATAATGATTCAACTTTCATGTTTTCTGGAGGCGTTAAAATATATTTCGTAGGATTCGAACTTGGAAAATCTATCTCTTTTAATCTTAGTCTCTGTACCTTACCTGTTTTTTTACCAGTACGTTCTATACTCTTTTTGATAGATTTCTCTACAACACAATCCTTTGGTAATGGTAGTAATAGTAAGTCTTTGTATTTTCCATTTTTCTTGTTGCGTTCAATATATTTCGTCTTTACATAGACTTTTTTAATCTTAATTGAGCGCGTTGGATCATCTGGTGTATTAGCTTTTTCAAGTTTTTTTGGATAGGTTGAGAAATAAATTGCTCTGATTGCACCATAATATACTGAAGGTAGTGGTGGAAATATACTTGTAGCCACTAGATTATCTTGATTGAACGGTTTGCCATCCCTAAATAGTATCGGGTCCAATGGATTTATCTTTATCAATTTTAGGCTCATTTGATGTATGCCTCCCTATTTATAAATTGGATGAAATTCAAAAATGAGATGAATTCTTGTATTTTATCAAAAGCATCCCAAAATGACATAATTTTCTCCGAGAAGTTCTTAACTTCTTCGTTATCATTACCTTGATAGCCTCTTTTTGCACATTGTTCAACGAGTACTTTGATCTTGTTTCTATATTGTTTATCCAAATCATCAGTTATATCGAATAAATCAAGTATGACTGTGCTAATGTTTGAAATTGTCGAGTTTGAAAATGTGTTATCTTTTATTTTTTGGATTATGTATTTTAGATCATCGAGAACTTTGGTATTCTTATCCCATTTCACGACGAATTTTTCAGTATCCCCTGAGCGTTTTAGGATCACAAAGCATACACTATCTTTTTCTTTATTACCTTTTGCAATTTTTTCTGCTTTTCTAGCCCATGTTAGTACTTCTGATAATGGTTGTTTATAGTGCGCAATACAAACACCACAGGAAGCAGTCGATTCTTTAGTTTTATCAACTCCTTGTATTGATCTGAAGTCAGGATATGAATTTCTCAGATTATGTAATACATCAAAAATATAATTAATATTAATGTATCCTAAGACATCATCACCGCCACAATATACTAATTTTCCTTTTGGTGGCTCGTAATAATTTTGAATCTCATTTGCAAAATTGCCTAGTTCTGTTGTTAGTTCATTATGATACGTACTAATATTTACATTTTCAGTAAGATATTCTCCGGCCACCCATTTACCCATGTTATCTCCATCAAAAGCGATGATACCGTAATATGGTGTTTGTTTTATATTTTGTTTTCTTAGTTCTGCAAGATCATTCTTTATTAATTTGAAAATTTGCTCCGCATTTGCTACATTTTTACCGAACACTCTTTCTTTTTCTACATTGAATGTATCTTCAAAAAGGAGTTGTGGATCATATTTGACAGGTGATAAGCTTTTCAGATTTGTTATATGAGTCTTTAGGTCTCTTACAGTCTTAAGATTCTCTATACTATTATCATTCAATATGTTAAATTGTGCAATTTCAGCTGTTGATGGATAGCTACTACTCTTATTTGTGTTATAGGACCTAAATGTGGGAGACCTAAATAAGAATCTCTTCATGAAGCACACGCTGCATAATGTCTCATTTTCTTTCATGGATGGTGAATTTTTGCCTAAATCAATTTCAATTGCATCTTTTGCTACATATTTTGGTTCTTTTATATAAAATAAGGCATCTCGAACCCCACATTGTGTACATTTTTGATATCCTTTGTCATTATTTGGTGAAAATTCCTTGAATTGCTTGATGTTTTTAATGCTCCCAAGATTTTTCTCCAATTCATTATATTTGTCCTTCGTGATTTCTTTATCTACTTTTAATGCTGCCCAATACACTTCTAAGAAGTTCTTTATTTGATATATTGCTGAATCTGTAGGACTCTCGCCAACTACTCTTTCATGGACTTCTTCAAATATCGTAATGAAATTCTCCTTTAAATGGTCTATTAGTTCATTTCCGAACTGTTCAACGTCCGAATCATTGTTGAACTCTAAATTCGCAAGAAATCTATTCGGTGGGGTATCATTATCTATATTCGGGAACAAGATTTTACATTCTTTAGTTTGTTTCGCTTTTTCCATAACAATTTTAGATAATGTAGATAGTAAAGAACTTCCTGCATATAAATCAAAAGATTTTCTCGCTTGAGAAATAAATGATTGTACAGGACCAAATGTAAATACAAATATATATGTCATTTTATTTTGACCCCCCAAGTTTTTTTATAAATTCGTCTTGACAATCTAAATCATTTATATTATCTGGTGTGTTAAGTTTTGTAATGATCAGATAAAATTCGTTTTTTACTTTTGATATTGAAACAACAACTGGAGATGCAAGACGATGTTCTCCTTTTGCATATCCTAATGAATCGTAATCGCTAAAATTATGTGCTATTTTGCCGATTTTTATTAATGCATCATTCACTTTTTCATATGACTCTCCGATATATACTGCTTTGATGTATGGATAATTCGCTTTTGTATCGTTGTCTGAATTATCGTTGTACACAATAGTCTTTTCATCTATTTTAGTAAAATTGTTGTTGAATGTCAATAGTAGCTTAAATAATCTGTCAAAAAGATCATTGATATCATGATATTCATAATTATCATTGTTCTTCTTAATGATATTCATACTACCAAATCCTCGTCGAGTACGTCGACCAATTCCGCCTAGAGTTATCGCAAGTTCAAAGGTGTTTTCAAAAATCCTGATATAGTCTTTAGAAAGTAATGCAATTTTAACTGAGCCAATCAGAGCTTTTCTTTGTACTTTGTTTTTGTGTGGTAATAATGCGGTGTTTTTCGGAGCCGTCTGATCTTTTATTACCTGCATTATGAGTTGTGATTTTCCGTACTTATTGCTGCTTGAGCCAAACAGCTTACTTTCTTCTTCACGTAGTTCTTGAGTCGGTAGTACCTTTGCTGCTCTCCACCAATATCTTATTATGCCCTTTAGAGACGGTATGCGAAACTCCGGTTCCTTATTTGCCCCATATATGAAGGCAGGAGATATAAATTCACAATTGTATGTTGTCATATTCAATAATAAAAATCCTCCATCATCGTTGATTTCTTATAGCATCTTCTGTCCTACTCCCCACCTCTTGTAGGATTTTATAATAGTATATTTTTTTCTATATTTAAATCTTTCTTGGAAGATGTTGGCTTAATTTATGTAGATACATCTTATTAATCTGCAAAATTCAGTTCTGAATTAACTATCATTTTATATTAAAAAAGGCAAAATGAATAATAAATGTCAAGAGGTAAGTTGCATTTGTTTTTTCAATTAGATTGATAAATGGCGTTTCTTGAGTTGTGTATTCCTTTGTGCAGATAATTTATGCATGATCCTGGAATTTTTTAATATTCATATATAGTCTGAATCTTTTGAAGTGTTTTGATTTTGGGTAGATTTATCTTTGTTGAAATTTTAACTATTTCATTTTTCCAATCTTTTTCCTCTTTACCGTTCCATAACCCTGAAACTTCAAAGTTTGAAATCTTTATTTTGCCCATATAGATCGAAAGCACATAAATGAAATCCCGTAATACTTCCCATGAAATTTCTAATGTGCGTGTTCTTAATTTTTTCAAATTTTTTCCACGATTTCCGTCTATTTTAATTACCTGAATTCTATGTTGATATGCAAGCCCTTCCATGTTACTATCCTCTGTAATTAATAAATGGTCATATTGGTGGTTTTTCTCAATGTCTTTTATTATATTTATGTCTCCCGTCTCAGATACTGATGATGAACTTGCATATACTTGAAATTGATTTGCGAGCTTTTGCGCATAAATGCTACATAATTTAAACGTTCTTGCATTTGGATGTAGTTGATTTAAAAACGTCTTCAAAAATTTTTGATCTTTGATCTTTGATTTCTTGCTGATTTTATATCTACTTTCAATCCATTGTCTTTCTAATTCGATTATCACTGGTTTCGGAATAAAGATACCAATATTTCTTAGCCTTTTAGATGTCATGTATTCATAAACTAATTTCGGTACATTAAGTGGAAACGCATTTGTATCAAATGAGATTAATCCAATTCTTTGACCCCTGAAGACATCTCTTCTGTTGAACTCATCTATTTGTGTATACATATCTTGTATATTCTTAATTTTAAAAATACCTGCCAATGAAAATAGATACGTGAGTTCATCTCTGCTTGGTAAGAATTTTTTCTCTTCTCCGGATTCAACACTCCGTTCATAATCTTCTAAAAAGAATTTAAGCTTAATTTCTTTACCGAATTTTATGTCTGCCAATGTTGGTGTAAACGGAGATTCAATCAATATCTCATCGGTTTTATCGTAAATATAGGTGATAAGAGCCATTAATTCTTCTTTATTTAATTTTACATTCATTAAAAACTAACTCCTTTTAGGTCAATTACTTTATAATATGGTTGTGGAATAATTGGAAGCGGCTTTTCTATGTATTTATTGTCCAATATGTGTGTATAGAAAACATGCTTTATGTTATCCCGCTCGAAACCGATTTTGAAAAATAATGCAGACATGTATTTTCGTCCTGCTGTCACATCTAATGCTATCTCGTCATTTTTATGTTTTAATAATATTTTTTCTACTGTTCTTGAAAATGCTTCTATGCTGTGCCACTATATTTTACTGGTTTCGTCTCGATATCAATATTGTATGTTTCGTTAAGTGTATCAATTATCTGTTTTGCAATATTCATTCTGTTTTGCATTTCCTCATTATATATAATATATATCGCGTTTGGAATGAATTGCTTTTTGTCTAGTTGTGTCCATAGTGTATTGATAACTGCGAAAATTGTCGTACCAATTGTAGTAACCCAGATCTTCATATTTAATCACTCCTTATATTCTTTAAATTGAAAATGCATTTTCAATTTTAATTTTCATAATTGAATATTCAAGAAATCTAATCATGTCTGTATGATTTTTTGAATACTTGTTTAATTTTTTGAAGGATAGACTTGCCAATTTTTTTGAAATTTCATTAATTTTTGAAAAACTGATCTGCCCTAATTGAGATTTAATTGCAGCTTCTTGAAACATCGACAAAAGGCGTTTTCTAATATCTTCTATAGAAATGTTATTATATCTTAGATCTATTAAGAGATCTCTGAATGCTTTTTCTACCGTATTTAATGCTCTTTTTTTTGCCTTTTTTTGGTTTTGATTTTGTAAGGCAGCCGTTCTGATAATACCATTATATAATTCGGTAGCATCTCGTATTAATTCTTTAGTATTGCTCATTTTGTATATCCTCCTGTTTTATAAAATATCGCTTCGCTACATCTAATACCGTCTCGTAAAGATTTTCTCGTTCCATATTGTAAAATTTAGATACAAATTTGGTCCATTTTAGCTTATCGATTTTTTCATATTTATTTGAAAATCCAACGTTTAGTTTATATACTGCGATTTGCTTTAGACGAACAAGTCCAAAAGTTTTTTTTGAGCCTCCAAGTAAATACCATTTTCCATAGCCCATTTTAAAATTCCATTTTTCTAATCTTTTATTATTAAATATTACTCCTAATGAAGCAATTAAGCCGCCCACTTCTAATTCACTTAATTGATACCCAATTATTTTTCCAAATAATTCGGTGTTTTCTTTTAATACTTCTAACAGATATTTTGATTTAGTTATGGTTCCTTGTGGGTAATATTTAACCCCTCTCATTTTTTTTCTCGGCGGGAAAGCTTTGCCGACTATTCTTAAACCCAGTTTTTTGTTTAATATTTTTAAATCATCAACAAATACTTTTGATATATATGCACTTTCTGAAGTTGTTCCAAACAGCTCACTAGTTTTATTTCCAGAGCCTGATAATACCAAATAATTAGTTGAAATAGCTCCTTTTAATGAAGCCCCTGGAATTACTAAGGTTTTTTTACTTCTAGAAAATTCCATAATAATTTTACTATCCTTTAATTTGCTTCTTCCGGAACCTACATGTATTGGAGAACTAGTTATTAATTTGAATATAATTTTGTAAGTGTTATTTAGAATTCCTCTGTCTTTTGGAGATGAAATGCGCACCCTATTGGTATTATCAACTTCTATATAATCATATGGGCCATTCATTTGATCACACTCTCTAAAATTGATGATAGATTACTTAGAAATTCTGATAGATTACTTTCTTCAATTGTAATTCTTTTTCCAAATATTGTAGGATTATATTGAATAGTTCCATTAATTGGAATTTTAAAATCTTTAAAAACTAGCATTGTTACTTTATCTGAAATTACAAATTGTATATCGCCCTTGTCTGGTATGAGTGCCTTGTAGGTCTTTGACTCTGAATTTACTCCTATTAGATCGATATGCATCCTATAGTAATCAATTTTTATTCTGCCATATCCCCTGCTCTTAAATCCACCTAATCTTGCGATACCTGTTTCAGCAAGCGTTTTTATTGTGTGGAAAAGACCAAAGAACACGGGATGTACGTTTATTGCAGAAATTTTTCCAATGAAATCAGTATTTTCATATACGTATTCGACTTCAAATGTATTTTTAACCCCCTGACTTCTCCTATCAATCTGGATATGAGTACGGGAATCTGTTAATCTTTTGTTAATGTCTTTTGGTACTAGTGTGCTAAATAAAATTGGAGACGAGTGTGCATCATCATCTGTTCCACTTCCGCCAAATAGCTTGTCCATTAAATTATTTATTGCTATTTCATTATTCCAAATAGTCATTAAAAGTCTATGAATATTTCCTCTATAATATCCTTTTAATGACGAACCAGGAATTATAGGTGTTCCGTTCTTATCTTTTATAACCGGCAAATTTGGTTCTGAAATACGTGGATTATCCTTATCTCCACCAATTCTTAATGGAATTTCATTAGTTATTTTTGTTTCAATTGTGTATAGTATTTTATATTTGTTAAAAATTTCCATAACCATTCTATGCTCCCCCGTATTCATTTAGTCTTTCTTCAATATATGTATCAATTTTTTTTCCTTCATAGATATTTGGTTTCTCGCTTAGAATTAATTTCTGTGGTGAATATACTTCTATCTTGGAAATTGAAATTTTTGAAAGTCCATAGCCTCTAGATTTCCAGCCACCAATGTGAATTTCTAGTCCAGCATTGAACATTTTTAAAATCAATAAATGCAATGCATTTGCTCCATTTAGAAGTTCATCATCAAGTTCGTCAAAAATCATTGTTGTATTGAATTTGTATCCTTTTGGAATGAGTTCTAAGGTAATTAATGCGTGTTTCTTAGCTTTTCCAGTATTAAGGTCAATACTTACATGAGTGCGTGTTTCAACTAAAATTTTTTCATCCGAATATGCATCTGAAATTTTTAATGGTGCTGCATAACCTGAAATTCCAAATACATGATTTATTGAGCCAGCGTTTTGAAATTCATTTTCTAGTTGGCCTAATTCTCCTCCTTTAGTATTATATGCATTTTGAAAATCGTTTTCCTCTATATTTGATTTTGTTATCTTATATTTTTTTAATACCTCTGATGTCTCATCCAACGAATTAATTATACGTTCTATATAGCTTCTTATAACGCCTTTAAGGCTTGATCCTGGTAAATATGGGCTCCCATTTTTGTTCTTAACTATGGGTAAATCAACTCCTGATGGCATAAATGAACTTTCTTCTCCTCCGACTCTAAGATCTTCTAGTAATTCTATACTTAAATGTGATATTATTCTATATTTTAATTTTGAATGGAGTTCCATCAGATCTCCTCCTCCTTTGCATAATGTAGCATTACTAAATACTCCATAATTTTCGAAATATGTTCCATATTTCTATTATGGTTTTCAAATTCTTTTTCAAAATGCATAGCAATCATTTTGCCATTGAAATTTTTATCAGTTTTTCTTGCAATTAAATACTTAAAGCGAATTAAAAAGTCATCATAATCTGTCGAGTTCAATGAAAGATTTAATGCATTTCTCAAAAAATTCTTAGTAGCATCTTCGTTTTCATCAAATATTTTTAAAATATTTTTTGCGCTCTGGATAATCTTTTTTATATCGTCATTTGTTAAAGTCATCTTCTTTTATCACCTCTTTAATTTATAGGGTTGATTTTTCATAATGTACTGGATGATTAACAAAAATCCAGTTCATGGAGTTTTTAATAAGGTCAGGATTCATTTCTATTTCCGCTAATTGTTTTGAAATAGAGTCAATATCATCGTCATTAATTGCGATAGCAACAGAGTATCCCTCTTGGAACGTGGGCTGAAATTCGAGTGGTTTCTCTTTGGTTCGATCCCAGCGTTGCAATTGCATTTCTTTTGCAAAGTAGATTAATATTTCAAAATCAAGACCTTTGATGCGATCTCTAATCGATTTTTCGAAATTATCATTGAATTTCAACGGTGAAATTCCGGTAATTGTAGCGATTGTTCTATTAATGTTAAATCGTTGTGCAAGATTCTTGATTTTATTAAAACCTGATTTGATTTCTTTTGCGCGTTTTGTGACATATTCATCAATATCTGTTTGCTCAAATTTTACTATGCTTTTTCCATAGCCTCTACTTCTACTTCCACCTATCCATATATTGGTTTCATTCATATTGAATGCATCAGTTTTATCTATGCCAATGCCATAAAATTTCAGGCCAGGTGAAAGTGCAATATTACTGAATAAATATTCAAATTTGGAACTCTTTATTGTTCGTTCAATAGCCACATGGTCATGAGATTCTTGATGTATTTCTTGGATCTTCAGATCTGAGTTGATTATTATACTCGATTTTTTCAAGCGTTTTTTGTGGCTCTTGAAGAGTTCAAAGAAAAATCTATTTTCTTTGATTAATTGTTTCATGAATGCTGTTTCTAATAGTATATCATAAAATTCGTTTGGTTCAATTGCAGGTCTCACGATTGATGCTAAATGTGCTATTGGATATTGTTTTCCATTCGCTGATGGTATGCCCGTTGAAAAAATTACTTTCTCCTTATGTACAATATCTCTAAACATGCATGTTTCTACTGGGCAACCATCACAACTGAATTCGTTGGTTGAGAGTAATTTGAAACAATTTCTCTCTTCACTGATCATTGCTTGTTTGAGATACTCTGATGCAATGGCTCCCCCGATGGTAGTTCCTGGGATAGTATCTGATGCAATATAGAAATTGCCTTTTCCCCTCTTTCTCAAAATAATCGTGGGTTGTTGTAGTGTAATCTCATATTGTATTATTTTCATGCAAAATACCCCCTCAATTGGTCTTCTGCAAATTCAACGAAATCTTTTGGTATCAAAACATCTCGAATAATTCCAAAACCTCTAGAGCCAAATCCCCCAATTGTATCATATTTCAGAAGCCTTAATCCTGCAATAAGTATTGCTGCTTCATCTTTTGTAATTGGGAGAACTGGATATATTCCATATGTTAATTTTAGTGAGTTCTCGAGTTCTACAAAGTCAAATTCGAAAAGCGACTGATATGCAACGGAACCTATTTTTTCGTCTATTCGGATCCCATTCCGATTTTGTATTGATTTAAGACCAATATTCGATAGTATATCAATCGTTTCATCTGTTTCGAATATCCGTATTTTGCCCTCTTTATTTCTGTTTTCTTTTGTAGGTTCCTCGCCAAAAATCCTGATGTATGCGTTTTTTAGGGTGTCATTTTGTGTAATGCTTAATGCTTTCTGGCATGCAGTCCTAACAATTCCCTTAAAGCTTGATGGCGGAAGATATGGTCTTCGTTTTCCATCACGTGCTCTTACTGTAGCTACTGGTAAATCACTTGTTGAATCGTATGAAATACGTGATCCTACTCTAAAGGCTTTTTCAATTATTATTCCAACATTAATAGTATCTACCCATAATTCGCTCATTACAGCCCCTCCAAAAATAGTGGGTCATCATTAATAATTTTCATAATTTCGTGAAGGTCACTCGTAATAATTGCATTCTTGATGTCCTTATATTTTGAAAAGAATGCTTTGTTAAGTATCAAGTACCCTTCACTCTTTTTCTTATCATTCTTCAACCGAGCTGCTGCATAGTTTAATACTATATCGATCCCTATGATATTTTGTTCATTCAAGTCTAAATAATTCTTGATAGTATTCGCTTTTATGTCTCTTTTTAGTAATTTTTTAGTTATATCGAAAATGCCCTCATTTTCAATTATTTCTGCTCCAATTCTTGGCCATCCCGTTACACTATACTTGTTGATAATTTTAGTGTATTTATCTACTATTTCCTGTTTATTTGGAACATTTGCAAATCTATGCATTGCTACGGTTATTTCACTTCCAAAGAGTGGTTTGTTTCTTGCTTGCCATGTTTTACTATATCTTTTCGCCTCGGATTCTAGTGCTCTTACAGATTCTAACATTAAAAACAATGGTGAATTTGTCTTTCCGATTGTAATGCCCATGGAGATTCCTAAAAATTGGCGCGATAATGGTTCATCAGGGCTTTTCTTGTATTTTGATGTTGCTTCTCCAAAGAATTCATTCATGTATCTTCTCAAGCCGACAATGAATTTTGGAATTGCTCTTGGATCTAAAGCTAATAAGAAATCATCTCCCCCGACATATATTAGTCGGAATGGTAATTTCAAATTAATGCTCTTACTTCCATTCTTATTATTCAATTTAATTTGTTCTACCAGTATATCTGCTAGTGTTTTCGCTAATGTATCTTGTATTGCCATCTTGAACTTATCCGAAATGTACTTGAGTAACGTAAAATTCGTCATTTCTTCCTTTATGCTACCGAAATTATCTCCATCTCCTGCTATGACTGCGAGGGGATATGATGCCTTCTCGCTATTTCCTGCTTTATAACTATATATATCGTTGAAGTGTGAAACTTCATATTCTACTTTTTCAACTCCAAGATCTGGCAATTTTTCACATAGGATTTTTATTGCTTTATATAATGTTTCAAGCGCACCAATTTTGAATTTTGGCTTATTTATATTACAAGAACCTTTCTTTACTGATAAAATGTGTTTTTCTTCATCAATTACGTCGTATTGAAATGATAATACATTGTAACATGATTCACCAATTGAGAGATCTGTCCTATCCGGTTCAAATCGTCTAACTATTTTCAAATATCTTTTCATGTTATTTGGCTTATGTGGCGGTTCCGAATAACAGATTTCACATACATCATTTGGCTTAGTTGAAAATTCAGGAATCTTGCCACTTTGCCTTATTGAATTTATAGTTAGATATTTGTATATGAATCCTGGTGAAATTAAAACCAAATCTCGCAAATCAACTTGTGTTGTTTTTGTCCATTCTTGCCATATTGGTAGCAGTCCATTTTTTATGTCGAACATACTGAATGTTGCTGCTTCTTTTGGTACTTTCTTTAGTGATACTTGTTCCCCTGCAACTTTTCGAAAAGCATCGATTGCTTTGCTTAATATTTCATTATATCCTTCCGCAGGTACGATTGCAAGTAGGGCTCCTCCACCAACGTAAATTATAGTCTCTGGTGCGAGCATATCTCCAATTACTTCAGCTGCTCGATTTATTGCCTCTTCAAGAAGTGCACTACTCCCCTGAAGATACTTCAATGCTTCAGAACGTGAAATAAATGATTGAATTCCTGAGGTCTCTAGAAGCAAGATTGCTAATGGTTTTTTACCCAGATTAATACGGTTCTCACCGGATAATTCATTTTCCATCCTTAATTTTGTTACAAGGTCTTTCTCTACAAGTGCATCTGGAACTAAATTACGGTCTACTTTTCCTTTTTCCAGAGCACTCGCATTTTTATCGAAGAATTCAGCTACTTCTATTAGAGATTTAATCGCTTTATTGCCCAAGTTCTTTGTATTTGCTTTAAGCCAATTAAATGCATCTTTAGTTTCAATTGGTCTTTTTGGAATCATGCTTCGATCTTGGACTGATAATTTATCTGCATAAGCAATTATCCATTCCACTCGCGTATGTGGCTTCTCCGAATCCTCGTATTTTTTGCCATAATGATGTCTAGATGCCATTTGTGCAATTGAGCTTGCTAATGTCTGATCAAAATTCATTTTTATAAGTAAATCTTTTACTATTTTAGCTGTTTCTTTGTGATGCTTTATCTGTGGTTTTCCGATATCATGCATTAATGCTGCAAATCTAATAATGTGTTTGATATTTTTTCTATCGTTGAGTATTTCATGTATTTTCGAATTTTCAGGATATTCCTCTGCTAAACTGATATTTTTCCTAATAGCTTGTTCTGCAAGAGCAACTGCATATGCAGAAGTCATCAATAGGTGGTCTGCCAAGCTTGACATAAATCCCGGAAATCTTGTATCTGATGGCATTGTGGAAAAAATGGACTCCTCATTTCGTAACAAATTGTAAAACTCTTCATTGAATTTACGGATGGCTTCGACTGGATCTGAAGTAGATATCTTAGAAGCTATTGCGTCAAGAGCATTTTTGATTTTTGTAGATGCGACATTAGTCGAGATCTTATTTATTTTAAATGTAATTGGGTCTACAAATATAATATAACTCATGATTTATCCTCCCATTTGAAAAAATAATTTTCTTTCAAAAGTATCAATTTGTTTATTGATTTTCTTATTGCTGTTTGTAATAAAATGCAAATTTTCATATCTTACAGAAGTATAACCTGTAAAATCCACATATCCACAATTTAGGTCTGTTATTAGTAGTATATTATCAATATTTTTGGGTAAATTCTGTATTTTTTCTATAAGAATTACTTCTGTAAGAGAATTAGAAATTGTATTCGTATTTTTTCTATAATTATATATATCCATGTATTCTATTGAATGTTCCATGTATATTTCATTAATAGTTTTCTTTGTATCTCCTCCTTTTTCTTTTTTTATGATTGTATATATATGTAAATAGCATGAACAAAGTCTTGAATCAGTCAAATTTTTCTCTTTCAGCTTAGAAGTAAATAATGTTTTCGTATCGTTTGTATCTTTTACTAATATTGAGTTCTCTTGAACCATGCATTCGCAATTTTTATACGTAGTTTCTAATATTGATCTAAGATTATTCACTAATATGCCCCCGAAAGAATCCTAATCCGACCCATTCCAATTGTTCTTTTTATTCCTACTCCGAATAACTCCCCCAATCGTGCTAATCCCCAAATCCATGCACCATATTTGCTTAGCGAACGAAGCCTATATTGAACTCTCCCTACAAATCCCGAAATTATTTTTTGCTTTTTAAGAATGGCTTTTTCTAAATGTGTATTGTACTGTATGATCGATACATTATCCCAAATCCAATTTTTGAATTGTTCTATGTCTATCTGTGTTCCTTTTGGTGCATTTTCATTCCATAGTCTTGCAAGATTTCCAAATAAAAATGAAGGCATTGGAAATACTACGTTTTCCTTTCCATACAGCGTTGAAAATGCTGTAGGCGTTATAAAGCTTATTTCCAGAACAGTCTTGTGATATTGATAATTTATAAAGTCTATAAGATCATATTTATCGATTTTTATATCTTTAAGTGAAAACTCAAAATCACCAATTTTCACATTTGGTTCTCTAGATATTGCGTCCATTACCCGATTTATTATTTCTTCTTCAAATGAACTAACAAAAATCCTTACACGGTCACCTTTTCTAAATCGAATGTAGTTGATATTTGTCATTTGCGAATTTCGCATCAACGGTGAAACTGAATATGGCTTGATACCCCTCCAAAACTCAAGATCTTTAGATAATCTAATGTCTATACCTTGAATCAGTGACGTAATTAGTCCTTTCGTAAGATATCCTGTAAAATTATTAAACCGCGCCTCGTCTATCGAGATGAAATCTAGCTCTATCGTATATAAAAAGCCCTCCTTGGTCGAAACGTATCTCTTTTCCTTCACGCTGTATATGTAATTCTTCAATAATTCCCCGCCTCCATTTGTTCTAGGAATTATGACTCATATGATTGGTTTTGACATCTGCCATTTCACCTTTTGTTAAGTCTGCCATTCCTACTGCTATTCATGCTGTCTTCTATCCGGTCTTCCATTTCGTCTTCTATCCGGTCTTCCATTTCGTCTTCTATCCGGTCTTCCATTTCGTC
>CAZPUN010000038.1:0-22957 GCA_964589775.1 uncultured archaeon | reverse complement strand
CCAAGCACCAACTGGATTTAATTTCCAGAACCAAATTGTCACAATTCAGACAATTGGTGACCCAGATTACATGGACCCCCATGTAAACTATGAAAGTTACGGCAGCGAGTTACACTACAATATTTACGAGACGCTTTACACGTATCCACGTGACCCAAGTGTTGATCGTGAGAAAAGCAATCCTACTGAACCCTTACTTGCTACATCATACGAAATAAGTGATGATGGTAAGACTTGGACCTTCCACCTAAGACAAGGTGTCAAGTTCCATGATGGCACGCCATTCAATGCAAGCTGTGTCCAATACAACTTCTATCGTGCCGTTAAGATGTTTGATCCATCAGGTCCAGTTTGGATGATCGTTGAGCCTATCAATGGTGGTGACTACGTAGAAAGCTTAGTCTATAGTGGTCATCCCGAATGGTGGAACGAAACATCCTTCAACTATTGGGTTAACACCTATCACCCAGTTGAAGTTATTGACACTTACACTGTTGCATTTCACTTAGCATATCCATTCGCTCCATTCTTAGCTGCAATGACCTATGAAGTTGGAGCCCAAGTAAGTCCAACCTATGTCGAAAGACATGGTGGTGTACAGTTCAATACACACAATACATGGATGGATGAGCACACCTGTGGTACTGGTCCTTACACACTCAAGTACTGGTCCAAGGGTGAAGCCATCGTCCTTGAACGTAACGATAACTATTGGGGCTGGAGCCAGCTTCGTCAATATGATCCAAATGCAGGTAACGTTAAATTAGTCATCTACCAGAAAGTAGAAGATGTTACCTCAAGAATGCTTGCTCTTAAGACTGGTGAAGCCGACTTTGTATACTGGCCAACCACACACGCATTCGAAATTTATGATCCTACAACTGGTCAATCCAAGGATCCAAACATCCGTGTTGTAGCTAAGAAACCAACCTTCACTGTTATGTTCCTTGGTTTCAACATGTTCCCAACATACACTGATGTATTGACAAACGCAACTAAGAACAATCCATTTGTTGATAAGAATGTTAGAATTGCATTCTCATATGCATTCAACTATCAGCAATTCATTGAAAACGTAACCAACGGATTTGGTATTCAATTAGAAGGTCCAATTCCGAAGGGAATGTTTGCACATGCTGACAACTTGACCTTATTCAGCTATGACCTCAACAAAGCCAAGCAATACTTGCAGGCTGCAGGTTATAGCACAACCAATAAATTAGATATTACTATCTACTACAACTCTGGTAACACTGTACGTGAGACTGCATGTCTTATGCTTAAGTCCTCATTAGAGGAAACCGGTATGGTCACTGCCTCTGTACAGGCATTAGACTGGCCAACCTACCTTGGTGCTCTAAGAGGTCACAAGCTCCCAATCTACTTCCTTGGTTGGGCACCCGACTATGCAGATCCTCATAACTACGTACAGCCATTCTTGTACAGTAAGGGTCTCTTCCCATACTACACTGGTTACAAGAACACCACAATCGATAGCTTGATTGACCAGGCAGCCCGTGCAACTGATCCACACGTCCGTGAGAAGCTCTACTACAGAATCCAAGTAATGGCAATTGAAGATGTCCCATTCATTTGGGTATATCAAGCCACAAGCTTCCACGTTGAGCGTACTTGGATTCACGGCTGGTGGTTCAACCCAATGCACGGTCCATACTATGGACTTATCTGGTCAAGCAAGACAACCAACACAACCAGCTCGTTTATCTAAAGAGTAGATAAAAAGGACCTTTCGGTCCCTAAATTTTTTCTTTTTGCACTCAACTTGTTTTGTGAATGTTTTTTGCTTCATAAAAAAGATTTATTTGGTGTATAATCCGTTGATTACATGAGAGTGTTAAAATTGACATATGATATGCATTCGATCCACAAAATTATGACAAGTTGGATGAAGCATCATTGGGCTGTGCTTTTTGTAGATTGTGCTGTAATCTTGGGTATTCTTGATTCTTATTTTACGAATCTATTAATTATGAAAATGGGAATTGAACATGAAATTAATCCTCTTGTAAAATTATTCTATGGATACAATCTACAAATCTTTTGGGTTATTATTAATATCGTATCTATGGCTATTTTTGCAATGTTTATTACCGGATTTCGTATCACGATTGGTTTTCGCTATCGTGCAAATCTTTTGTTCAGTGGATTATTTGCAGTTCGGACTGCGTTTGTTCTATATTATTATGGTCTATTATACGCACCAGATTACTATCGTTGGTTTATGCTATGGGCTTTTATGTTGTCGTCTATAGTAGTCTATTATACTTTAAAAAGCGGAGATTCATTGAGTATTGCGAATTTCAAATCTTGGTTGGATTACCACTATGAGCGATTCAATTTTTGGTTATTGACAAGAAAAATCTCTAAAAAGTCCAAAACGCCTGAAGTGGTATCATCAAAAGAAATCTTCAAAACAAAGGTCAATAAATGGGCAATAACGAAATATAGTGTAATGGCTGTAACATTTCTTTTTGCCATTCCCATAGCAATTCAAATTGTTGTTCCCTTATTATGGCCTTCATATTCGCATGATCCCAGTAGAATCTTCGGCGCATTTACGATCTATTCGGCATCTGCATTTCTCGCAGCATTCGTAATAATAATCATTGGTATAATGGGTATCATGTATTCCATATTGCGTTTAATCGAGCAGAGTTTTATCACCGAATGATCTTTCATATTTTTTATTTAAAAAAAGTTCAATCTTTCGCTTTTTTTGTATAAAACTTTATAATTAGATTTGTAGTAATTCTTTTTTGGAGAAAAATGTTTGGAGGTCTCTAATGATTAATCTGGAGAAAATATTGGTTCCTGTTGATGGGTCGCCACACTCAAGGCGTGCTCTTGAGATTGCATGTAGTATATCTGAAAAATTCGAAGGGCAAATTTACGTATTGCATGTAGTTCCAATGATATCAAGTCCGACACCATATGGTGATGTTGCTGCGGACCAACCATATTTAGCATTAGAGGAAGCAGGTGAGAAAATTCTTCAAGATTGTAAGAAATTTGCGAAAGATCTTGGGTGCGATGTAGAAATATTAATCGCCCGTGGTGACCCTGCAGAACAAATTATAAATACTGCAATTGAAAGTAATGTTGATCTTGTAGTCATGGGGCGTCGCGGAATTGGTGGTATAAAAAGATTATTACTTGGTTCTGTCAGTGATAAAGTAGTGCAACATTTGGATTGCCCTGTGCTGCTAGTGAAACAAAGAGATTGAGGAGAGCTCAATCGAAAATAAGGTCTGAGTCTTTAAAGTGCTCTCCTCTTCTAATTCTCGTAGATGATATTGGTTTTCCATCTTTTGTTAATACCCGTGGCACCACAATAATAATTAGCCTTTTTAGGCCATTTTCTAGACGCTTCTCATTGATATATTTTGCATTTGCAATTACATGGTCATCATCTGAAACAATTATGGCTTCTAGTTCTGGTCTTATGTCTGCGCCACCTTCTACTGTATTTATCACAAATATCTCAGCTCTATCCAAATAGTTATGCTTTTGTAGAAAGTTCTTTAATTGATTAATTCTGGTTTCAAGAGGTTGTGCATCCCGCGTATATTTCTTCTTAAGCAATACCTCTTGAGCTGTAATCCCTATATGCACTTTCTCGCCATAAAAAAAGGCAGTATGGAGGAGTTTCTTATGGCCCTGGTGTAAATGATCAAAGCTTCCGCCAAGTACGACGTGTTTATATGGATGTTTGTTCAAGTTATTCTTCACCTATTGCATAATTAATAATCTACAAGTCCTAATTGTTTTAGTGTTTTTACGAAATCAAGAGCTATATCGACTTTTAACTCTCCAAACTCAAATGATACGAGATCTACTATTTCATAGAGTGTTCTATTGCCATCCATGAAATTACACAGCTCATAAATTTTGTTGTGGAATTGTTTGTCTTGATTATTGATTTTCATCCATTTCGCTAGTTCATCGAATGAGAGTTTACGTATTATGTCTGTGAAATTCAGTGGATACTTGAATAATCTTTTTGGCTTAATTTCATTTGCCTCTTTTTCAACGTCTGACATATCTGTCTTTTCGTCTGAGAATTTAGCTTTTAGTGTCACTCGAATCTTTTCGGCATTCATATTCAAAATATCAATCAAATTGTTAATTTCATCGTCGATATCTTGTGCGATTGTTCTTAGTGATTTCAATGAATCACATGCATTACTTAGAACAAAATTGATGTTTTTAATTGCCTTCTCTAGTGTGATTTTGCCCTTTTTAATTGCATTTGAAGATTTCACGTACGCATGAGACAATTTACTTATGTTACGCGCAAAATCAATATCTGCAAATTCTAATGCTTTGCTTCTGTCTGCGATAGCAATTTCATAGGACGTGACTGCAATTGCACTACCAATCCATTTTAGTGCTGTTGCATCTGATTTATCGACTGTATCTAATGTTGAATGATAGAAAATGTCTGGCCACTGTAATAACATGACCGCCGGTATTCCGATTGATGAATCATCATATATAAAATGGTCTGAGCCGCCTGAATACCCTAATACGTTATAAACCAGAGGTCCCTCTGTTCCGCCTTTTTCGAAAATCGCATCATTATTTGCATACTTTGAAACATACTTTGTAATTAATGAATTAATAAAGCTCGGAAGTGAATATGGGGTTTCTATAATATTTAATTTTGATCTACACAAGTATTGATTTTGACCAACCATATCTGCATTAATTGTGCAAATGGTTTTTTCTAATATATCCGGATTCTCATTCATATAAGCAACAGTTCCAAACATTTCCGGTACCCATATAAATCGAATACTTCGCTTCGGACGTTCAAGTTTTCCGGTAGAAATTAATCTGTTCAATGTTGTTGCAATTTCAAGTATTAGTGCTGCGCCGCTTGCATTATCATTTGCACCCGGTTTGGGATGACAAATATGGGCTATAATATGAATTTCTTGTTCCTTTTCAGTTCCTTCAATTAACGTTGTCGCTACAATTAGGTTCTTCTCTTTCAACCGAGCTTTTACTTTTGCATGAACTTTTACAGTTTTTCCGCGTTCAAGCATTTTTATGATTTCATATGCATCGCTTTGCGAAATTGAAAAACCAAATGTAGTTTCTTCTTTCCCCTTATCCCCAATTGGCCAGAAAGCTTGATATTGTATTAGGTCCTTAAGTTCTTGTGTTCGATCCGTGGATGGGAACTTGATTATTCCAAGAGCTCCAAATTTTCGTGCCATCTGTATGACGAATCTTGCTTCTCCATATGCAAGAACAATTTTTCCTTCCACATCTTTATCTTTATAATCTGCAGGTGTCATTCCTTCGCCGACATATACAACTTCTGCAATTGTATCGGTATCTCTGCTATGTACAATTAATGACAATGGAATCGCTTGGTAATCTGCAATTTTTTTCTTGTGGTCTTCTGGTTCGATAATATGCAAAGTGGCATAATCTGCTTCCCATCCCCATGGCAGTGTCCAAGTCTCAATTGTTGTTTTCCCATCAGCTTTGTATCGGTGGATCTCGGGTGTCAATCCATTTTGTCGCAACACGTCTGAAACATAGTCTATTGCTTGCGCAAAACCATCTGAAGCTTGAATTCTATGATATTGACTTAATCTGGCGATATGGTCTTTAGCGCGAATACCCGAAAGTTCTTCAAGTATTATTTGTTCATACATTATTATTCACCTATTTTAATGTATTTTTGGAATTGGTGGAGTTCTTCGTTTATGTTCGCTTATTTTTATCAAGTGCAAAACTTTTTCTACGTGTTCTACAGAGAAGCCCATCTTAACTAAATCATCTTTGCTTTTCTTCAATTCTATATGATTATATAGTATTTCATCAAGGACCTCATAACTCATGCCGATTTCATCTTCATCCGTTTGTCCTTTCCATAGTCCTGCAGTGGGCTTTCGTTTAATTATTTTTTCAGGTACTTTCAAGAATTTTGCAAGTTGAAATACTTCCGTCTTATATAGATCTCCAATTGGTAGCAGGTCAGTTCCTCCATCTCCGTATTTTGTAAAATAGCCAATCATTAGTTCTGACTTATTTCCAGTCCCGAGAACTGCACCACCATATTTATTTGCAAGAGCATATAGAGTAATCATTCGGCATCTTGCAATAACATTTCCACGTTCGACTTCGTTTAGTCCTAGTACTTCAAATGGGTCTGCAAAGTTTTTAATTTCAAATGTTTCCCATTCTAATCCTAAATGTTTAGCAATTAGTTCTGCATCTTCTACATCTTGTGGCCGCCATTCTAGTGTATATGGCATTAGAACAGCTTTAACTCTTTCAGGACCTAAAGCTTTACTTGCTAATGTTGCAACGAGTGCTGAATCAATTCCGCCAGATAAACCAATAATTCCAATTTTCAATGAATAAGTATCAAAATAGTTTTCAATCCAATCTTCAATTGTCTTTGCGACAATCTCTGGATTTTTTAATTGCAGCAATAAGACTTCCTCCATTTGTATTATATACTTAAACTAAAGATAATCCCGTTAAAAAAGATACTTATTGTTTCAGAAAAAATCCCCAACTTTTATTTAGTGGTTCTTCTAAATATATATGCATAATATCGAGTTTGAGAGGTGAATTACTTGTTAGAAATAACATTGTTGTGGGACCTCCTCCCATTCATTTCAATTGCAGTTCTGTATGTTATATTATTTAGAAAGCAAAGAAACAGATATATTGAAGCATTTCTATTGATTATGCTAATAAATGTCATACTCAAGGATCTCCTTTATTTCATATCACCCAATCTCATGTTTCGTGGTATAAATGGAACGCCTGATTATTCAGATTCTGGAAACAATATCTCTACATTATGGTGGCTTTTTATAATTAATTTCATGTACCAGTTTAATTCAGCATTTCAAGAATTTTGGTATTGGGTCATGATTTCATTCTTTTCTGCGGTGTTCGGCGTGTTACTGATTTTCTTAAGAATTACACTCATCATGCCTCTGCAAACCTTTGGAAAGAACATTCTAAATAGAATTCGGAGGCGACCTTTGGAAAAACTTGAATTCCCGAAGGTGCGGGATAGGTTCCATAATCTTTCAGTTGATACTGGAACTGAATCTCCTTACGATCCGCAGGTTATCGAACAAACTTTTAATGAATCATGGAAAGATTATCTAATTATCGGTCTTGCAACATTGCTACCGACTACAATTTTTGGCTATAACTTGCTAACTTCCGGTACTAATATCTATGTGTTAAATGCATTGATCTTTGCGATATTTATTTACCGTTTTGGTTATCCTGCTGCGAACAGGCTTGCTAAGGGTGCCAATGTTCGAGTGGGAACCAGAAATATTGGCGAGGAAATGATGCAAGGTACTACCGGAATATTCTTTAAATTCAACATATTTATTACCATACTTTCTGCTGTCATTATTCCTATCGTTAGTGGAAGCGCAGGTATCGGATATCTAATAAGCCTTTTCTTTGCCTTGTTGGACTTTATTAGACCTATTCTATTTGCAATTATTCTGCTACCCTTGGTTGAGCCATATGCGAAGAAATTCTTTGAGAAACTATTGAAATTCGCAATGAACGTTAAAACTTATTCAAAGGGCGCAGTTTCTGCAAGTGCAATAAAAACATTAGTCACTTCATTTGTTGCAGGTGCAATTACATTTATGATAGCTTTCGTAACTATATCTGCCGTTACATTAACATTAACCAGTGCTCACATATTAATTCCAGACAGTACGTTTATGAGCAATCTGGTAACATCACTCAATACTTCTGACTTTTTCATGTCGCATCTTCCTCAGTTTATCTGGGTTGTTTCAGTTGTATTTATTCTGTTGGCATTGAAATTACTCTTGGGTATCATTGGATACAAAATGTCGGATATTTTTAAAGTACGAAAAGAACTATTAGCTCTCTTGACAGGGCTTTCTACAATGGCAGGACTTATGATATTGATACCTGAAATTGACTTCTTCCTCACATCATATTGGTCTCTAATGGATTATATGGGCACGACATTTCAGTATATCAGATTAACAATAAATTTGGCTCCACAAGGTCCTGAATATCTTGTTCCAAAAATGCTTATGACAATAATCGTAGATGGCAGCATATGGACATTTACCGCATTATTCCTTATGTATTATCTGTACTACCGAAAACAATGGGCAATTCAAACTGGAAAACTCGAATCTGCATTTCTGAATATTACCCGAAATGAAGTTTACACAATAGTAAAAGTGGCATTTCTTGCAATCATTCTAACTGCGGCATTCATAATCCCCATGTGTTTCATATCCTTGGCAGAAACAAACACTTTGGTTAATTGGATCCTGTATGAAATAGCAATGCCTGAAGGCCTAGAGGCTCTCCTTACATTCTCACCGTTTGTCATCATATTTGAGCATAACAGCATAAGGTCATTGCTAATGATTTTCATTGGTCCTGTCGTCTGGGCTACGATCTTTCAGCTTTATGTTATCTATACCAAGAAACATGAAGAAATGCCCAATTTCAAAAGAAACCTATTATGGCTAATAAGCACCATCATAGTTTTGATCGTTGAATATTTCGCATATGATGATCAATTTACATATCTTTCATTATTTGTAGTCCCATTGTTACCCGCCGCTTATGATTCCCTTGTGAAAAAGAAAGATTTTCTAATCCAATTTGTCAAATATTCTCTTTGGGCGCTACCTGCAATCGAAGTTATGTCAACTATGTTCTGGATAACGGGCAAATTCATTATCCATTCATTGGCGGGTGAACTATTCCAGTCGATTCTATATATCGTACCGCATGGTATCATTGAATTACCCGCATTCTTCTTTGCTGCAGCGGCTGGCAAAAAGCTTGCGGATGAACTCAACGAATATGTTGATAGTGGAGACTATATTGCATTCATAAATCGAACGAAAGAAGAAACTCAAGATCCTGCAGTATGGAGAAGCTATTTTCTCGTAATTGTCTTATTCATAATTTCTGCTATGATCGAAGCCTATTTGCGTCCGAATCTTCTTAGATTCTTTGGATTTTATGGCTATCATTGGTAGATTTTTTCCTTTTTTCTTTTTTTGTAAAAAATTGTATCACATATCTTTAGATATTTCATAAATGATACTTTTTCTAATTACCTCATATTCATATTGTTATTATCCCAATTTTACTTGCGATTTTGTTGATTTTTTACAATCTAGTTATTACGAATTTCTTAATAAAATAAGCTGAATATTGTAAAAAAATTAATTCATTTTATGTATTTGACATGAAAAGTTTTTTATTTGTATACGTACTAATTATTTTCTAGATGTGGACCTTCAACTGTAATCGATAATTACAGAAATGCGCGAAATCCATCACTTTTCAACTGGTGGTGGATCGTTCAAAAAATAAACTGTGCGTATCGTGTGCTCACTTGGATATAGTGAGTACCTACGCGAATGGGCTATCTTGAATAGCTTATACGCATAACTTCCGCATTTCAAAGCGGTACGTCAGTATGTTGGTTCTTCATCTTAAACCTTTAATAAGAGAGGTGGATAATAAAAAATGATCAAATATAGTAAGGAAATAATGGCTATATTATCTATCTCTCTGTTCCTCATATCGATGATAGGTGCCTCTGCAGGTCCCTTACCAGAATCAACAGTTCCAGCAATCACCCGTGAGAACAATTTTGTAGTCTCACAAACAAACAATTCTCCGGGTGACCTGAATGTGTTCTGGGACCAGCAGAATCAAAATGAATCTGGCTCATGGAACTGGACAAATCGTAATTGGGTGTTCGGTCCCAAAGCGGATTATCGCATCTATTTCTCGAATGGAACAGAGATAGGTGATCTAGAAACGATTCCAATTGAACAAACAATTGTTTTGAATATCACGATACCACGTCAGCTATTAGGTGGCAAGTCTCTTTATCAAACTGCTATCGAAGCTTACGCACATATTTATATTCCTGAAAATCAGACACAAACCGATATTTTCTTCACAATCGGTTACAGAAACGAATCTTATGAGCCATGGTATTCATATTCTAGTATAAATGAATATAACATGACGTCATCGGATATGTCTTCTGGCAGTATGTTTGCAGATGTCCCTGATAAGACTCTTATATCGCAAACCAATAACGCTTTCTTTGAAATCAACCAACCAAGCTGTTCAGTAAACGTTGATGTTGATATGATCCGAATAAAAATAGTTGGATACTTTACTAATGATACCATACCATTAACTTATTCTTCATCACTTATGATTTCAGACTTTCAGGGTAATGGCTATTATGATTCCGCGCCCCATAAGATGCTTCCAATTGGTATTTCTAAGAGCCAAGCAATGCGCGAACTATATTCGGGAATGTACACCCTTGAGAAATATGATGTCAATGGCGATCCAATCTATTCTGCGACACGTGGTCAGGAATTCACATTTAGATTAAACATTTCTGCAATGACTTTGTCATATGTCATGCTAACTCTAGACATGCCATATTCATTGAAAGTTCCAGTTACTGTATACGGGTGGTACAGAAAAGTCATCCATGAAACTGGCGGTTGGATATACAATGAAACACTGGATTGCTATGTATATGATGAAAATGCAAATATTACCTATACTGAAGAGGTATATGGGCCACACATTGAATATCGTGATGTGTTCCTGAACAATTATGTAACATATACGAATTATTATCGCAACTATACTACTGGCGAAATTGTTCCATACAATGATAGTGCGTACTTGAAATATTTCTATCTGTATAATTATTCGTCAGGAACTTTCGGTTCATACATTGGATATACATATTGGGGCGTTGATCCTATAACTGGAAAATCTGGTATGCACTTTAATATTACACCTGTAACTTCAGATGACCTTATCTTGTTCAATTTGACAAGCACTTCGGTTGTTAACACAACTCTTGGTTGGAGTGTTACATTTACTGGTTACTTTACCAATGAAACTCCACGTGGTCAAATATACACATTTTATCCACGAGTCTATGACGAAGATATGTATGAATTTCAACCTGCTGCTTACGTTATGGATGATGGTGCAAACGCAAAGGTTGAAGCAATTCAGACTAGAGAGGATTTTGAGCAAGCACGACAAATTGCTGTTGAAACACCGGTTACAGTTGCAAAAATCACTAAGAATGATGGCAGCTCAACTGGAACATGGTTTGCCCATATTGATCCGGGTGTTCCATTCATCGTGCAGTCTTATGTACAAGGTGCTTCAGACATTGCAGATGATGTAGATGGCGCAGCCTTCGACATTCGTGCATGGACTTCAAAATACGGTAATAATGAATCCATATACACAACATTGAATTACATAATTCATATACTAAAGGATAATACAACTGAAATCCTCGCATTCAACTACACCCAGAAATATAATTTAACTTATGGTGAACACTGGGAATGGGTCGAAGTAAATAAGACCGACTGGCACTATGAATGGAACGCAACACTGGGTGATTACGTATGGGTTTATGGTAATTATACTGAGTGGGAAAATGTGAAAGTTACTGGTTGGTATTGGACATTTTACTCATATGATCAATCGCTACATAAATGGATTCAAAATGCAAACTTTGAAATGATCAGTGCTCAAACTAAAGTAAATGTGTCGATTTTCACTATTAATGAAGCATACTTCTTAGATTCACCAACACTGGACGTATTTATGAATCTTACAGTTAATTCATTAGCACCCCAGACTTCATATATGTGGAATGTTTTCTATCTAAATAATACCTGGCAGATCGACTACTCTCAAGGTTGGGGCGAGCATGTAGTAACTGCTTGGCACAGATCTCCTGTATGGACAAGCAATGCTACCGCTGCATACTTTGGCACTCCACGCGTAGGTCTGTTCTATGGTTATAATCAAACACAATATTTAGCAATGACAACACCATATATTGTCATTGGAAATACAAAAGTTCCTATCAAGTCATACTATTCAATTGAGTCTAGTGGTTATACTACAAAGAGATTACTATATGAGGAATATAATTCAACAACTGGCATGTGGGATAGATATTACCTTGGTGAAAATGGCGAAAAGTACTACGTATATGAAAGAAGACTTGGACCAATTTATCAAGTTAACTTTACTAACGGAAAATCATTCCTTGCCCTTAATGGAATATATATCTGGAACCGTTATACTGCTGAAAAATTCAACAGAGGCAACACTTGGATATTACTTAATGGAACTGTTGTCTCATTTGATTATTACGAAATTGAAGGATACAACTACACAATTGTTGACTACATCAATGTCGATACTAATGAATTTATGAGATACGTATCAATTGTAAACGGTTCATACTATATGGAATTTCGTGCATTCCGATGGGATGCAATCGTTGAGAAATACTATGTAATCACTCCTGCCAATTATCGCTACTATATCGAAGAAGATCAGAATTATGGACACTACTTTGTTGCCAACGGAACTATATATTACATAACTTGGCCAGAGTATTCATATCCTGTAGACTATAATGGTACTAAGCTATACTACGCTGACTGGCAACTAGTAAATTACTACTACACGAATGTAAATGGTACTGAATATCAGATGCCTGAACCTGGTACAAAAGCTCTGTATTGGGACGATTTGGATCGAACCATTTACAATAACGGTGCTGTTCCTGCATCTCAGTCTATAAAAATCAATGGTGTAATCTATCCAATAATAAATGCAAATGGAAGCTATTACATACAAATTGACAATAGTACTGTTGAATTAACATATCTTGGCTGGCTAAGATACTTTGAAAATTGCAACCATACGATCTTCACAATGTACAATGGATTACTAGTGAATTTTGGTATTAGTGGTCCAGAAGAACATGATGATGGTATTGGTGTAACAGCCCTGTATGGCAAACTTTCCATAATGAACAACGATATTCCCAATAGTCCGCTGCCTGTTGATGTGAGAGGTTATCTTGATATTACAAAAGATACTAATTTGACGACGTATCATGGCTGGTCTTACGACTATGATAACGGAAGTCAGTACATAACACTTTACAATGGTACAAGATATACTATCTATTACGGATCCTCAGTTGCAGTGTATAAAGTGAAGATTCTAGGTCATGTTTACTATGGTTATACTGATACGCTCAATTATAATGATACCACTAATAAATACGAATATCGACTCATTAATGGAACAAAACTAATCCTAGATGATTGGGCTTTTGTCGTATTATTGACTGTTGAACTATATCCGATATTTAACGTTACAATGAGTTACATAAATGGAACTTACAACCGATATTACTATGTCATTAATGGAACTCCATACATTATTGTGGATGACTTTGAGGGCGATCTATCTATTGGTCAGCTAATTGCACCAGAAATGAGAATTTACAATTATGAGTTCATAAACAGCACTTCAGCGTATGACCGTTGGGTAATTGCTAAGCCAATGTATGATAGTTATACCTACTTACAAATCTATGGCTTAAGTGCTGCAAACTACACAGAATTACTAATTCCGCGATATGATTTCGTTTACTCTCAGATAAAGATCTATGGTTGGGCGTATGTATACGGTCCTAAGCCATTAGGCTTCAGAACAATCAAGTCGCAAAGTGAATTGATTATCGGTAATCCTCAATATGACATGTGGGGCTTCCGTGCATGGAAGACAACTGAAACTGGTGCTCTAGACCTCGATGGTGATGTTAAGACCACAAACGACCAATACTACATACTACAAGAATACACTTCATCTGATGAATGGAAGTACAATACCAGTTCACTGTTTGTAGATATCTGGTGGAACCCGAACGGAACCGTATCAGGCGACGAAGTACATGTTCGTTCATTTATGGGTCTTGCAACTCAGGCATGGAGATTCTCATGGGAATACAGATTCTATTGGTACCATGCTAGCGACTTTACTCCTGTAAATGCAACTGAAATGGCACAAATTAATTCGACCATATTGTCATCCAGTGGTGAGCCTAATCCTGGATATTGGACTCTTGGCTGGTATGTACGCAATATGACTTGGGCTGATATTGTCCAGAAAGCTCAAGAAAGAGGCTGGGACTGGATAAGCAATGATTGGCAGACATGGTCTTGGATCTGGTTCGGTTTTGATGAGGCCTATGGAACTTCTTCCGTTACAAATACTACATATACATACACCGCAATTAAAATGCGATACGAATTTGCAGGTCTATTCATATACAATGATACCAATAACAATGGAATAATCGATATTGACCCGTGCAATCTTACCAACTCCGAAGTGACTCATTACTTCATACCTGATGGTGTGGATGGAGTATCCTTTGTGCTACCTGGCGAAGCCTATGGCAACTATAACCTAACCGGACATCTTACACTAAATGTTAATGATTCACTGACATTTGGCATTACATACTATAATGTCTCTGGAACGTTCTTCCCATTTGGCTATGGCTATTGGGACTGGTACTCCGGTATGGTTGAATCTGACATGCTTACATTTGATGAGCGTCCGACTGATGCAGTTATCGACGAATTAACCTTCTTAGTACACTTCAATGGATATATCACTCAGAGTGTAAACAACAAGTTTGAGCTCAAAGTAGACCAGCACATTGGAAACTTTGATGTTGATATACTTGGCGGTCGTGCGGTCCTTGTCGATCGGAGCTTAGGTATTGCATATTATGCTGAAGCAGAGTTATCTCAAACGTATCAAGTATTTGGCACGAATGGTACAGAAGTTGATAACAACCAGAATTCTGTTGCGCCATCACTATCATTCGGTTCCGGAAATAGTGTATTTGCAGAAATGAAACTTGGTGGTAATACATACGACTGGGCAAAGAATACTACAGTTCCAATCAATGTGACCAGCTCGGTTACACCTGTAAGTACATTTGAAGCCACATATGAAAGTGAAGGTGGTAATTCAGTCACAAGTTTCACAGTTAGTTCAAACCAGTATTACGTAACAATTGGCTTCCCGAAGTGGGACGGTTTCGCAGTCTTCCAGGATCCTGCATATGTTGGTTATTCCAGTGGTCAGGGTAGTGGCGGTACATCTAATCCAAGTGCACCTACAATTTCTGACATTCGCATTAGCAACCCATCTCCTGCAGCAAATGAAGAAGTCACTATTTACGCAACTGTTGATGACCCCGATGGCGTCCAGTGGGTAAAGCTTGAATACAGCACCGATGGTGGATTTACATGGACTAGCGTTGATATGACGCCTATGGATGGTAATTCATATCAAGGAACAATTCCAGGTCAGCCTGCCGGTACTGAAGTCAAATACAGAATTCATGCTGCAGACACATTGAACAATGAACAAATTTCGCCGTCATTCTCATATGTAGTTGCAAGCGGAACTAGTTCATCATCGTCTTCATCATCAAGTAGTTCTAATACCAACACTGGTACAAACATTCCAAACGTTCCAACTGATTTGCTAATCGGTGGAGCATTGATTGGAGCCGCTATGATCTTATTGATTGTCATAATCGCCAAGAAACGACGTTAATGCATAAAAAGGGAATTTTCCCTTTCAGTTTCTTTATTTTTTTGTAAATAAAACTTAGAATTTTACTCGGCTGCAATAATTTCTAATCCGAGTTTTGGTATGATTTTTGTAGTCCAATATTCTAAACATTTGTGGTAAGTTTCTATTTCGGTTTTGAAAATTTCAAAGTTCAGTCCTTGTACTGGTAGAGAGGCTTGTACAAGTGCTTTGGAACGTTCCAGATAAAAACTAGTTTTTGTTTTTCCGCTTGCTTTTAACATTGCCTCATATATTTGTAATCGTTCTTCTGGACTGAGCTTGCGTGTATTGTGCAATTGTGTCTGTATATCTATCCAACCTTCATTCAACCGGATTTCAACTTTTATTCGACGATCTTTGACATCCAAAAATAGATTAATTATTTTATCTTGTGGATTTTCCATGAATTCTAAATCTAATCTTTTCAAATATTCCCGGACGATCCAGTATGGTTCATTCATTTTATTCTCTCCTTTCGCAAACCCATATAATATAATTTAAATCAAACTGAAAAATGTTTGGTTCTCATTTTTAAATAAACTATAAAATTCGATATAATCTCAATCGATAGATAAAAAATAGATGAAGAATTCTTTAAAAAATGAAATTATTGAATTCTACCGAAACGTCGTTCAAGCTTCTTGAGGGGTACTACAAGTATTGTCGGGCGTCCATGCGGGCACGAATATGGATTTTCAGCAGCTGCAAGTTCGTTAATCAGTTTAACCATTTGTTCTTTTGTGAGAGCATCGCCCCATCTGATAGCCGAATGGCATGCAGTTAATTTAATTAATTCATCACCAAAGGTTTCCTTGAGTGTTTTTTGACTGAATGAAGATAATTCGTCTAGAAGGTCTTTAAGGTCCTTTTCTGTTGCGTTTCTTGATAATATTAGTGGAACTGCATTCACAATAAATGTCTTTCCTCCAAAATAGGAAATATCAAATCCGAGTTCATTTAGAAACGGAATGTTTTCTTGTACTCGTGCTATATCTGCAAGAGATAGCTCAATTGTAATAGGTGACAATAGTTCTTGAGTTTGTAATTTTCGGGATTTTAAGGTGTTCTTGATCTTCTCATACATTATGCGTTCATGGGCTGCATGTTGATCGATAATAATTATGTTATCATCATCGGCAGCAATAATATATTTCAGATTTACTTGCCCTATTACTTTGATCCCACGTTTGGCACCTAATATGCCTATAGCATTTGCGACTTCAATTTTTATAGGCTCGCCCGGAACTTGAGTTACAGATTCCTGTTTATCTTCATAACCTATATCAAGTGATGCTTGAATTGCAGTAGGTTCATCATGAATTTCCATTTTTATTCGTGATGCTGTAGACGGGATTTCATCTTCCTCTTTTTCCTCAGTTTCAATTTGACCTTGGTCGCTGATTTCCGGAACTATTTCATGCATTTCAACCATTTCTGTATATTCGCGCGTTAGCGTCAGGTTTTTGAATGCATTCGCTATTGCTGTAATTACTGCATTGGCCACCTTGCGTTCATTTAGGAATCTCACTTCCTTCTTTGTTGGATGTACGTTTACATCTACTTCTGCCGGATCAATTTCAATGTTTATGATACTAATAGGATGCCTTCCCACCATTAATAACGTTCCATAGCCTTCCTCAATTGCAGTAGCTATGCGCTCAGATACAATTGGTCTATTATTTACAAAAATATGAATTCCAGTTCTTGATGCTCTTGTATGGCTTGGCTTACTAGTAGCACCTGTAATCTTCAAGTTTTCCTCTTCATAATTAACCTCGACCATTGATTTGGCAGTGTCTTTATCTAATACTTGTGCGATCCGTTCAATAATTGTAGATGTTTTATGATAGCTAAATATTTTCTTATTGTTGTTTTCGAGTGTAAATTTAATCTCAGGATGTACTAACGCATATTTTGTGAGGATTGTAATTATCTGCCCTAGTTCCGCAAAATCAGATGCTAAGTGTTTTTTTCTAGCAGGTACATTATAAAATAGGTTTCGTACGTTGATTTCTGTTCCATGTGGCATACCAATTTCATAAAGTTCAATTATCTGTCCGCCTTCACAGACGAGCCTTCCACCGATTTCTTGCTCCTTAGGCCGGCTTTTGAGCTCCATTTGGGAAACACTACAAATACTCGATAGTGCCTCGCCTCTAAATCCATAACTATTTGTTTCGTATAGGTCTTCTAATTTTGTGATTTTTGATGTCGTATGCCTCTGAACTGCAATTTTAAGATCCTCGAAGGCAATTCCCTCTCCATTATCAATAACTTGAATAAGCTCTTTGCCGGATTTTTTTAGAGAAACAATTATACTACTTGCTCCCGCATCTATTGAATTTTCTACTAATTCTTTAACTACTGATGCGGGTCGTTCAATGACCTCTCCTGCCGCAATTTTATCGATTGTTATTTGGTCGAGTTGCTTAATTTTCACAAAAAATCACCTTTGATATACGATTTTTCCACCAACTACAGTATATAGAATCCTTATCTCTTTTATGTGTTCTTCGGGTACTTCCAGAGGATTTTCCTCCAGTATGACGAGATCTGCGAGTTTTCCTTTCTTGATGGTTCCAATTTTATCTTGCTGCCCAATGACTTCTGCACCCCAAATGGTATACGCTTTAAGTGCTTCGAGGACTGAAATTTTGCAATCTTGATATGGACAATTTACCGCTGACCAGATTCCGTATAGTGGTCCAAGTGGCATTCCATCGCTTCCGAAACATAGCTTTATACCATAATTTATTACCTTCCTGAATGGATTCATTTTCTTTGTGATTTCATGTCCAAGTCGCTGGTCGTACATTTCTCCAGGGAATCCCCATTCGCCCATGAAATTTGGTTGCATGGATAGTACGATACCAAGTTCCTTACATCGTTTTAATTGGTCATCCCGAATTATTTCTGCATGCTCGATTCTATGCATAAATGGTTTAATGTTCTGTTCTTTAGCAACCTCTTCCCAGCAATCCAAAACTAGATCAATAGCACGATCTCCAATTGCATGTGTCGCTGTTTGCATTCCAATAGCGTTTGCTTCTTTGTATATTCTCAATAATTCTTTCTTTTCGATTGTAAAAATCCCATGATTATTCGGATCATCTATATAATCATATGATATAGCCGCTGTTTTTGCACCGATTGATCCATCCGTAAATATTTTCACGCCACTTATTCGTAGAAACTCTCCGCCTATTCCTGACGTTAATCCTAATTCTTTTGCACAATCGAATTTTTCTACAGGTATATTAATATTCATTCTGACAGTAAGTTTTCGTTCACGTGCCAATCTAATGTATGGACGAATTTGATAATCTCTTAGGTTGTCCGTGTTTGTTGTTATGCCAAGTTCGTTTGCGATTCGACATCCTACTAATATGCCATTCATTGTATCTTCATCAGTATGTTCTACGCCCTCAAATCCTACAACTATATCCTTAAGCACACCGATTGGTTTTCCATCTTTCTTAATAACACCCGGATGGTTCATGTCAAGATCAAGTTTCTCTAACGCTAAGCTATTAACCGAAACCAAGTGTCCGCAAACCCTCACGAGATATATGGGATGTTCCGTTGAAATTGCGTCTAAATCATCTTTCGTGAGATACCGCTTTTCCGCCCATTTACTTTCATCCCAGTTCCATCCATATATCCATTTTCCTTTTTCTGTATTTTTTACGCGTTCTCGTATTAGTTCAATTGCATCTTCAATATTTTTGGTATTTCCTAAATTTACATACGACTGAATTCTCCCCGTGGAGGCTAAATGATTGTGGGAATCTATAAAGCCCGGTAATATTGTAGCGCCATGAAGATCTATTACAATATCGCTTTTATTCCCCTCATAGGGCAACGATGAAACTTCACATATTTTATCTTGAAAAATTTTAATGTGACCATTTTTGATATAGTTCTCATCTTCAAGTGTTATAATATTGCAATTTGTAAAAATTAATGTGGGCTTGCACATTTTTCTCTCGTCCTTCATATTCTATTAAGGAACTTGTATATATTTATATTAGTGCTTTTCGACGTTGTTGATTAAAATAAAAATAAAAAAGAAATTTGATTATGCTTTCTTTAATTCGAAAACTTTCTCACCGTTTATGAACGTCTTTTCAACTCTAGCTTTGAATTCTAATGGATGATCTGTCCAAATTACAATGTCGGCATCCTTGCCTGGCTCTAATGAACCCATTCGGTCTGCAATACCTAAAATTTCTGCGGGATTAATTGTTACTGCTTTTAAGGCCTCTTTTTCATCCATGCCGTATTTCACTGCTAGTAAAGGTATGAGCTGGAAGTATCGTAATGGTGGAATCGTATCACTCTGTAATGCGATTTTCACTCCGTGTTTTTCTAAAACTCCTGGAGTATCAAATGTGACATTTTTCAGTTCAACCTTTTCGCGACCTATGAGATTTGGTCCGACAATACATGGTACTTTTTTCTTTGCGAGATATTCTGGAATTAGATGTCCTTCTGTTGCATGAATTAATGCAATATTAATATCGAATTCCTCTGCAAGTCTAATGGCAGTAATTATATCATCTGCACGATGTGCGTGTGCGTGGATTGGCATTTCCTTCTTTAGAACTTTTACAAGAGTTTCCATTTTCAGATTGATTTCCGGGGGTGCTACATCTTCTCCCTTTTCGATTTGTTTTTTGTAGTGTTCCCACTTTGCCATGTAGTTTTTAGCTTCGGTAAATTGTTCTCTGAACACAGCAGCCACTGCCATTCTAGTTGTCGGAGCTTTCTTTTGTTCGTTATATACGCGTTTGGGATTCTCACCAAATGCTACTTTTAAGGCTGCATCTGGCTTTACTACAAGGTCATCTATTGTTTTTCCATGTGTTTTTATAACTGCGAAAATACCACCTATGACGTTTGCAGATCCAGGTCCAGTATTAATAGCGGTAACTCCACCTTCTGGGCCATCTGCAAGACCTCTATCTTCAGGATATATCGCATCAATTGCTCTCAGATGTGGTGTTGCAGGATCTGTCATTTCATTAAAATCTCTGCCTTCCCAACCGACTGAATCTTGCCATATCCCTTGATGTGTATGCGCATCAATAAAGCCTGGCAGTATGTATTTTCCCTTCGCTTCTATAACTTCTGCATTATCTGGTATGTCTACATTTTTTCCTATCTTTGCGATCTTGCCATTCTCGACGAGAATGACCCCATTCTCGATTGGGTCACTTGTGATTGGTAAGATTGTACCACCAATAATTGCTATTTTTTTCGCCACGAATAACACCTCTATTTTTTCTCTCTTTCCTCTATCATATCCTTTAGTTCTTTCAGAAATAATAATGCATCTATTGGGGTCATTCTGTTTATGTCGATATCTTTAATGCGTTCCACAACGGGATCTGGTTCCACTAATCCTTCAAGAGTGGTCTGAAGCGGAACAGTTGGCATTTCACCTGAAACTTCTATTTTCTCCTTTTCTAATTGCATCAATATTTGCTTACTGCGCTCTATGACTTCATCAGGAATACCCGCAAGTTTAGCAACCTGAATTCCATATGATTTATCTGTTCCGCCCGGGACGACCTTACGAATTAGAATAATTCCATCCTTTGTTTCTTTTGCTTGCATGTGAAGATTTACAATTCCTTCAATTTGATTTTCTAATTCTGTTAAGTGATGAAAATGTGTTGCGAACAATGTTCGTGCCTTAATTTTTGTAGTGATATATTCTGCAATTGCCCATGCAAGGCTCATTCCGTCATAAGTTGAAGTACCCCTTCCAACTTCATCCAGAAGTATCAAGCTTCGCCTTGTAGCATTATTCAAAATGTTTGCCGTCTCTGTCATTTCAACAGCAAATGTGGACTGTTGCATTGTTAGAAAGTCATAGGCTCCGACACGTGTGAAAATACGATCTACAAGACCAATATGTGCCTCTGCTGCCGGAACAAATGAGCCCATTTGTGCCATTATTACAATCAGAGCTACTTGCCTCATGTATGTTGATTTTCCTGCCATATTTGGTCCTGTTATTATTAATGTTCGTTTGTCTTGTGTATTCATTTCTGTATTGTTTGGCACAAATGGTTCATCTATCATCTGTTCAACTACTGGATGGCGGCCATCAATTATTTTTATTTTATCTGAATTATCCACAACCGGGCGGTGGTAGTCGTTCTGTAAGGCAACTTCTGCGAGAGATGCAAGCACATCTAATTGAGCCAATGCCTTTGCAGTAACTTGGATTTCTTTCGCCCGACTTACAACTTTACTTCGCATCTCTTCAAAGATCTGTAGTTCCAATCTTTTCGCGCGTTCTTCAGCAGAAAGTATGGAATCTTCTTTCTCTTTCAGTTCAGGTGTAATGTATCGTTCTCCATTTACAGTGGTTTGTTTTCGTATATAATCGTCAGGTACAAGATGGAGATTTGCCTTTGTAACTTCAATATAGTATCCAAACACTTTATTATATCGTACCTTTAATGATTTTATTCCCGTTCGGCGTCTTTCTCTCTCCTGCAATTGTGCAATCCATTCTTTGAAGGTCTTAGCTGAATTCCTAATTTCATCTAATTCCTTTGAATAGCCTTCTCTAATCATGCCGCCTTCCTTAATTGTAAGTGGGGGATCATCTACAATTCCTTTCAAAATCATTTCGGCAATATCATCTAATGCATGTAAATCTTTTGTGAGTTCTAAATTGAGTTCTGATTTTGCTTCTGATAATATTTCCTTAATTTTCGGTATTTTTGATAATGTCTTGCCCAATGCTAAAAGGTCTCGCGCATTACAACTACCAAACAAAATACGAGTGCTAATGCGCTCAATATCTTGTATATCCATAAGCATTTCGCGTAGGTCCATTCGCATGAATGTGCTATTCATGAATTCTTCAATAGCATCTTGACGTTTCTTTATCTCGTTAATGTCCATTAATGGTCGTAGAAGCCATTGTTTGAGCAATCTTGCACCCATTGACGTATTGCACTTGAGAAGCACATCAAGTAATGTGTGCTTTTGGGTTCGATCTATTATATTTAATACGAGTTCCAAATTTCTCTGTGAAATGTTATCTAATATCATGTATTGTTCTGTATGATAGTATTTTATGGAAATAATGTTGCTCAATGAATTCATCTGTGTCTTTTTTAGATACGCCATGACTGCTCCAGCAGCACCAATTGCACTGTCTTTTTCTTTCAAACCAAAAGCATCAAGTGAAATAATCTTAAAATGCTCTTTCAGAAGATATTCCGCATTTTCCGGATTAAATTGCCAATCTTCAGTAACTGTAATAACCGCATCGCAAGATTCTGCTATCTTGTTCTTTAGCGCTGGATTGTTTTGGTGTTTCTCAGAAATTAATATTTCTGCCGGTTGCATTTTTGCTAATTCATTGGAT
>CAZPUN010000037.1:0-46056 GCA_964589775.1 uncultured archaeon | reverse complement strand
ATCTCCAAAGAATCTTATTTTTTGTTGAAGTTGTGCTTTTTGTTTATTGTCCCATGTTATTCTTGATAATAGATCTGCACTTTGTGCCTTGGATGCTATTGATTCTGCAATTTTTGTTTGGCCGATTCGACTTAGTTGTGTAGCGGACTCGCCGTAAATTTGCGATGCGGCTCTTAGGTAATCTGTAGCTTTTGAAAAATATCGCCCTGCCTTAAGATAATCTCCTTTCTTAGCATATATTTCTCCAATGAGGATCTGCTTTGCTGCATTAAATCTATTAATATCTGCCTCTAATTTCAAAATGAATATTTCTAGTTGTTGTAGTTGAATATCTGTTTTATTTTGTTCCTTTATTTTGTTTGTTTTTATTTTCTTAAGTTGCTCTGCGGTTTTCTTAAAGGCATTAAGACTCTTAGTTGCGCTTGCAATGACTTCATCATGGGCTTCTGAAGCATTATTAATTGATGTTTTGAATTTATCTTCAGTAATATTTACATTTTCTATTGCTTTTAATTCATCCATTGTTTCTTCTCTTATTAGTCGCGCTTTGAAAGTGTTCTGTTCGGAATTTTTCAAAAATATGTTTGCTTCTGTCGTATATGCTGTTGATAAAGCTAAATTCGCAAAATCTTCTAATCGTTCTGCTTGTTCTGTGTTTTTTATTTCTCTATAATATTTTGCAGATTCGTTCAATGTGAGATATTCAATAATTCGAGATATTACGAAAATGATCTGTGAAGACACTTTCGATGAGATTTCATATTGTATTAAGTACTTCACGTGATTTAATAGTGCATGAATATGGCTTGACAAAACTTTTGTTTTTTCATCATCTGGTGCCATGATTTCAAGCAATCCTAAATTCTTTAGTGCCTTCTTAATTGAATTTAATGCTTCGGAAGGATTTCGTTCCATATCTGATTCAGTATCTTTTATTAGTGACTCTATTGTTTGTACAAGTCCAGTTTTTCGTAACCCTCTTGCAAAATCTAATTGCTGCTTTATGTTTTTAATATCATTATCTGATTTCTTGAGCATATCCATTATGAAACTATATGTACGTTTGTCCTCATCTATTGCACGAGAGATCTCTGGAGAGCTATTTAACTTATCTGCGTCATCCAAATTTTTCAGAATTTTTTCAATCAATTCATTTGCTTTATCTTTATTTCCTGTTTCAATAGCTTGCTCGAATTCTTTCTCGTAAGATACGGCTTCTGCTAATAATCCTTCTGCGAATGTGCCTTCTGAATCTTTTTGAGCACGAGCCGCATTTTCTTTTAATTGGGATTCTTTAGAAAAGGCTTCCTTTGCAAGATTGAACTCATCTGATGACTTTTTGAACATTAAACCTGCATTAGAATAATTTCCTATTTCTATGTGTATATTTGCAATGTCTGAATATAGAGCTGCTTTATATATGTGAATTAGACCCTCAACATTTGTTTTCCATTGTCGTACTAATGATCGTTCTCGATCTCCAAATTGGGCTGAATTCTTTAAGGAGTCCATTGCATTTTCGTATCTTTTCATAGCTTCTTCGTAGGCAAAAATAGAAAGAATGTCCTTCCAAACTATATCGTCGTATGGATTAAATGCACCACGTAATATACTTTCATCTTCTAATAGTTCATTTAGGTAGTCGTCGTAAAATTCTCCCTCTGAAATGTAATTCTTTGTTGTGATATCACTTATTTCTTTATCATCCGCTGCGTCATTTGCTTCTAGTAATGATTTTATTTTATATGTAATTGCCACTTGTCTTAATTTTTGTGCGCCATCGGTCTTGCTAACTACAGTATTGAATGGCAAATCTAGCATATCGTATAGGTCACTAAACAGTCTGATACTTTCCTTTTTTATATCTTCATTAATATCTTCTGTAAATATTCCCTTGCTTGTTGCATGTTTATGAGCCCACGCAAAGACTCTAAAGCGCCATTCCACTGCTAAATTATTTGAATATTCCATCTTTAATTTTTCTAGGGCCTGCTTGATTTGAGCTTGTTCCTGTTCATTTTTTGTGTATGAAAATCTTTTTGTTGTATACTCAATATCAAATTGGATTTCAGATCGAACTATTTTTACAAGGTCCAAAATTTTTGAATATATGTTGTAAAAGCTTTCATGCATTATTTTTCTTTTTTCTTCTAATCCCTGCAAGTCTGTAACGTCGTGGGTTGCGAAATCATGAATGCTTTTTTGTGCCGTTTCTTCTAACTGAAGAATTATATCTGTATATAATGGTTCTTGGCTCAATATTAATCCCTCACATATTTCTAAATATAAAAATAATTTAGTATCTTCAATCTAATTAATCTTTGCTCGTGCGTATATTCTAACAAAAACTTTTTAATAAAACCCTCTAAAAATAATTATATACTATTTTTAAGAATACACCCAAAAGTTTAAATTCTTTAAGGTGTACTTTGTTGTCGACGGAATCGTCGACAATTGGTGATTGAAATGATATATCGACATAATAAACAACGTGAAGATCGTCTTTTGAAATGGCTTAAGGAATTACGACTAAATGTAAATCCGATTTACTTGACTTTATCAAGTTTGTATGATTTAGATTTTATTGTGACAGCATCAAGAGATGTAATTGTAAAAAATGGTGAAGTAAACAAATTTGATAATGACGACTTGTATGAAATTAATGATATTGACAATAGTAACTCTATTGAAGTTGCTTCGCACAATCCAGATCATTCTGTACGTGTAAACCCCTCTCAGTCGTTAGATGCAGTAAATGTAGTTGTCCAGCGTGGGGAAATTGTTGAAATGACTTCCGGATATGTAACCATGCGCCGTGTTCATGTCAAAATTGAAGAATGTATGCGCGAAACACGTGAAAAAACAAATATTTATCATATTAAAAAGTCACGAAAGAGATTTTTATAGGTGAGATAATTGGACGAATTAGAGTCCATTAAAGAAGAAATAAAATTATTAAGAGGTATTGTTGAATCACTTACAGCTCGAATTGATAGGCTTACAGAACTATTAGAAACAAACATAAATTCACCTGCAGTACTTAATAATGATGCTTCGAAATTTGGTACATTCAATATTAATCAGACTGTATCCCGATATAATTTTCAAAATTTTCTGTATAATGAAATGTTAAACATTGTATCTAAGGCTGATACTTCAGGAACCGGTGTAACAGCGGAAGAAGTCGCTAAGATTTGGGGTCGAAGTAGATCTAGAACAAGTGAAATGTTAAATCAATTAGTACGTAAAGGATTATTAATTAAGTATCAGGATGGTCGCTCTATTAAATTCAAAACTATTAAGAAAGGTTCAGATCATATGGATGAATTTTGATTTTTTCGAGCAAATACCATATATCCTGTATGAGCGACCATCCATGTTACTGGTCTAGTTTTTCCTTCACGGACCATAATTTCTCTTTCTAATACTTCTATTGTTTTGATCATTCCAAATTTTTTATCTTCTGTCAGTGCTTTTACTGTTTTCATTATTTGTTCAATTGTTGGTGAATAGCTTGCGAAAATACCACTATTTCTTAATTTTTCCCATGCATGCGGTACGACTTCCCACGGCGTAGCCATATCTAAAATAATTGCATCTAGGTTGTCCTCATCAATACCTTCACAAATGTCTTTTAATTTCATGGTTATATTTTCTAAATCGTCTAAAACCTTACGCAAATTTTTCTGTGCTGTTTTATAATTTGATTCTTTAATTTCATAGGTATATACATGTCCTGTAGGTCCAACAACTTGTGCTAGAATTTGGGTTAATGCACCTGAACCTGTACCCGATTCAACAACTCTTGAACCTGATTTTATACCTGCATTGATAATAATTGCTCCCGCATCTTTTGGGTATATTATTTGTGTAGCCCTTCCCAATTGATATGCCCAGTCTGAACCTATTGGTTTATAGAATCCAAATGTTACATTTGCTTGGTTTTTTAATAAAGAACCATATGGCTTTCCGATTATGTCATCAAATTTAATTACACCTTTGTTCGTATGAAATTCTTTACCTGATTCGATTTTTTTAATCCAATTTCTTTTCGCATCAAGATAAATAAGTACGTAATCTCCATCTTGAATTAGATCCATATATGCCGCCTCTAATATTTCTAAATTTTTAATATGAATAAAGGTTTTTATTTAATCTATAGCATTATTATTATTGAGGGAACTTTATTGACGCATGATGAAGAGCCTATTAAAGATACAGATATGGATGTACAAGATAGCATTATATTCTCAGAAGAATTGACGAATGACACGGAAGCTGCTTCTATCCCTAAAATCGACGAGGCATGTTTCTCATTTTATCCACGTGTTTCAGAACCATTGTCAATGCATATTGATAAAAATATTGGCGTTATTTTAGGGCGTTCCCAAAATTTTCACGCGAAATATTTGAATCACGGCTTAGAATTAATTGGTGCAGTGTCTGAAAAATCTGAATCAAAATATGGCTCTTTGTTTACAGTTCCTGTGTATCTTGATTTTATTAAACCCCATGTAATATTTGTTGCTGGAAAACGCGGAAGTGGGAAAAGTTATACTTTAGGTGTAATTGCTGAATCATTAGGATTTTCAATTAAGAAAAAAGATATTCGTGTATCTGTTATTATAATTGATACCGTTGATGTTTTCCGCCAGATGGTATATCCAAATGTAGATCAGTCTGAATTATTAAAAAAATGGGGACTTGAACCTTCTACTTTTGATAATCTTATTGTTTTTATCCCATATAAAAATTATAATAAATTACCCCCCAACATAGTTCGAGAAAATCATTTGTATCCTTTAAAGATATCGCCTGCTGAATTAAGTACTGGGGACTGGACTTACATTTTAGAAAAAGAAGGTCGTTTTAGTACTTCGCAAGAAAATCTTCTGGGTGAAGCAATCGACTTACTGAAAAAGGGTTATACCGCTAATATATCCGGAGAAACCATAAAACGTCCTCCTAAACGGAAATTTAGTATTGATGATTTGATTGAGTGTATCGACAGTTCTGTTGAATTAAATAGATTTTATTCATTCTCTACTAGAACTGCTATAATTCAACGACTTAGAACAGCTAAGAAAATTGGGATTTTTCATAAAGATGGTACTAGTATTAATGAAATTGCACGCGAAAACACGATCACGATAATAGATGTGTCTTCATTAGGTGCTAATGCAATGCGTGCGTTATCTATACTTACAAGCATTTTGAGTCGTCAGATTCTTGCTCATCGTATGGAGTGGGATGATACTGGTATTACTAAGCGAGATGAATTACCTCCCACTTGGTTGATTGTTGATGAAGCTCAGACATTAGTGCCTCGAACTGGACGAACTCCCGCGACGGATGCTTTGATATCCTATGCAAAATTGGGGCGTCGATTTGGTTGTAGCTTGGTTTTATGCACGCAACAACCCGCTTCAGTTAATGATCAAGTTATTTCACAGGCGGACATACTTATATCACATAATTTAAGTTATGATGCTGATATTCGTGCATTGCGTGAACGAGCTCCTGCATATCTTCCCGAGGAACTAAAAAGTAAAGCATTCATTAGTAGCTTACCTAGTGGTGTAGCTATTGTTTTCGATCAAGTGACAGAAAACACTCGTGGATTCATAATGCAAGTTCGACCTCGTGTTAGTCGCCATGGTGGTGAAGATAAGCTCTCAGACATTCTAAAAACAATTGATTTACTTCCCGAACGGCTTGACGAAGAGTCTTCTGAAGAAGAACTTTCAGAAGATAAATCTGAGATGTATGAAACTCCATTAAGAACCCCCGAGACACCTGAATTATCTTTTGATGAATCTTCAGGAGCCACTAGTTCTTTTGAGGAAAAAGATAAAGTATCATCAAAACGCCTCGAGCATTTTGAAGTTCTTGATAAAGTAATCATAAAATTATTTAGCTACTTACCAATAGAATTATTGACGGATGTTCTTGAGCGAAAATTACTATATTCTCGAAAACTCCATGATCATCTTAATAATAATTTATTTAGTTATTATAAGGTCTATAGTATATTACCTAAAAACGACCCAATAGATGAAATTTCACTAATATTGCAAAAGATTAATTCCTTTGGTATTTCAGATTTCAAGTATGTAGAGGTCGAAACATATCCGTTTATTATTTGCAATGGCGGAAACTTATCAATTGCGATAACTGTTGGTGCATCATCTGGCACTCATGTGATCTCTATACTAATCGTTGGCGAAAAATCTGAAGTTTCAAAAATCCTGAAAATTCTAAAATAAGCTTTGAATCGGTTTACTTAAATAACGTAATTATTGCTATTTAATATAATAAACAAATGAGGGAACATCATGACAGACGAAAATAAAAAACGTGATGTTGGCGTATCACAATCCTTCGAATTGGATAGCCTTTCTGACCTTGCACGAATGTTAGCAGCGCGAGGGCCTAGAGAACAAGCTCCTAGTATATTGCTTTTCAAAGATGATACTAAATTTATTTTAGGAACTATCTCCACTATGCACGGGTGGTATGATTTTTACGGGCTACCTATTTTCATATATGTCTCTTTAGATGAAGAGCCAAATGGTCATTTCTTGCAATATGAATCAAATCAAGATAAAGCAAGTTGTGTAGATAATGCAAGTTCACCTGGAAAATTCTATTTTCCAATAATAAAATTAAAGCGAAAGCCCGCATTTATTGCGATCTAAGTATTATTTTTCATTCTTTTTCTTTTGTTGACCAATAGGTTCCTCCTTTCTTTTTCCAGATGATGTAGTCTTGTAGTATTTGTTTATGGTCAAATGCTAAATTTAATTGATTAATTTCTGAAATTGGGAAAAATTGAGCAGTCTTAGCATCATCGCTGCCTTCTGGTGTGTGATCATTTGTAGATGCGATAAATACTATTGAAATCACATGTTTCCTTGGATCCCTGTCTGCTTTTGAATAACAGCCTAAAATTTCTTTTAGTTCGATTCTTAATTTGGTCTCTTCGTATGCTTCTCGTATTGCTGCATGTTCAACTAATTCGCCATATTCTACAAATCCCCCTGGAATCGCGTATGTATCCTTATATGGTTCATGTTTTCGGGTGATTAAAACGATTTCATTCTCATGTTCAATTATTATATCCACCGCGAGTGCTGGATTTTTGTATTTCAACAATTCTTCTCTCCTTTAGTAATAGACTTCACTTTTTGGTGCTCTAATTACATTAATTATAAACGCACCTGCAAATATTGCAAATGATAGGAAAATGATTGTATTTATCATAAGTATGTTAAATCTATTGAAAATCTCAACTGCAAGAAAAGCTCCAACTAAAATTATTCCCAACGCGGATTTTCTAGAGCTTGTAGGTGATTTTCCACTAATTATTTTCAATATGAACACAATTCCTACAATCCCTAATGAAATTGGATTAATGATTGTCTGGAATAAGTATCTCATATTTCCCATATATATTATACCGAACGGTGTTGGTAATTGATCAATCCATAAATAGATGAATACGAAGAATAAAATTGTCTCTATAATTTTTATTATCGTCTTTGGCGGTTTTGTAATTTCTATACCTATCATGTTTCGCTCGTATTCTGCAGCACCATAATATATGAAATAAACTACTGAACCGAAACTAAGGGCGTTCACAACACATTGTGCGATTCCATATACAATATCTACCCATATTGTATTCCATACAGTTTCAATTGTTTGCCATACTGGATAGTATGCATTGTAAAAGTAAAATAGATATGCTGCTGGAATAACAAGTAGTAAAATCTCAATAAATATTGCAGCAATAGTTCTAACACCGCCGTGAATTCCAATGCGGCTTATATATTGTTTAATCTTTCCTGCTAATAGAATACCTGCTATTATTGCAATTGGTAATGATATAAATGGAATAACAAAAGCTATTAGTACAACAAATGCATTAATACCATAAAATAATCGCCATCTTAGAGGAATCATGCTGGTAGAATTCCATGTAGTTCGCATCGCATTTACTAATCTATACCGCCCTTCATATATTATATACCACCATGGTAACGTGATAATAATTGGTAATAAGGCTTCATTTACAAAAAGATCTAAAATCATATTTCCCGTTGTTGTCAGTCTAAACGGTAAAATGATCGTTAATAATGTTGCATAGATTGGCATAAGTATTGCAATGATAACTAATATTAAGTTTGGAATTTTGATTCTTGACAATGTGATGATTCCTCCAGTCATATGTAGGATATTTCTAGTTTAAAAATATTAATACAGAAGGTTTTTAGATACAAAAATAAACAGTCATATCATGATTCGCGAAAGAAAATTTATGAAAAAAATAAATAGATATGCTGATGAAAAACAGAGTCGAGTCATTTTAGCTCTTGACATATCAAAAGAAATCCCTGTAAATCGAGAAAAATGGGATTCATATAAAAAAGAACTTTTGAAAAAAGCTATTGATGTTTTGAAATTAACTGCTGACTATATTGTAGCTGTAAAAATAAACCGACAAATGGTTCTTCCTCTTGGTCTGACTGATCGGCTTCCAGAACTATTGGATATAGCTACTGATCTGGATATACTGAAAATTATGGATGCAAAAATAAATGACGTAGGACATACAAACACATGGATTGCAAAGCATTATTTCAGTGTGGGATTTGATGCAATCATTGCAAATCCTTTTGTTGGCTGGAAGGGCGCTATGGAACATGTATTTGACGAGGCCGGAAATGATCGTGGTGTAATCCTTTTGACGTATATGTCTCATCCCGGCGCAATTGAAGGGTATGGACTAAAATGTTCTAATGAATCAAAAACTAAGACACTTTATCAGATATTTGCGTCACGTGCGATTGAGTGGAATGCCGATGGTGTAATCGTAGGTGCAACACACATCGAAAAGTTATCTGAAATTTCTCAGATGTTAAAAAATAAAGTTGATATCTATTCTCCTGGAATCGGTGCACAAGGAGGGTCACTTGAATTAGCTTTTAAAAATGGCTGTGATTTCGGCATTATTGGACGAGCGATTTTTCAAAGTAAGGATCCCCAACAAGCTGCTTACGAATTCAAAAAAGTTACGCAAAAATTCTTTTATACTTAAATTTTCACTTTGGTCTATGGTTAATTTCGAAACCAATAAAAATAAATAAAATAAGCATTAAATCGATAAGTTTAGCCTAAGGAGAAAACCAAAAATGGGCATTAAGCAAGGTTGGGATTTTGCCGAATGGACCGGATTCATCCCAGAAAGCGAAATCAGGCGTCTGCTGCGGTATAATGTGACTTACTATTTTGCAGGTGGCAAGCCTGGTGTAATTCCTACGGAAATTTTTGCTAAGATTCTCATTGAACTTGGCAATGAGCAATTGAATAATATCCACTCAGGTAATGAGACACTTGTAATCGATGATTATAATTATGGCCCTACTGGTGGTAAGAAATGGTTCTTGGAAACTCTTGCGTCTCGTTTGAAAGAACGTGATCATGTTCCTCTTGGGAGTGACGGGTGGAGCAAAGTTACGCTTACTTCAGGATCTCAACAAGCTTTGTATGCCATACTTGATACCTTAATAGATCCTGGTGACATCATTTTAACACCGAGTCCCGCGTATCTTGGATTCTTGGTTCCTGCAGTAAAATTAAGGTCAAACATTGTTACAGTCCCAACGGATTTGGACGGGATTATTCCAGAATATCTCGAAAAAGCAATTGAAAAATCCATTGCGCGTTGGAACAAAACTCCAGATATTATTTATATAGTTCCCGATTCTGATAATCCTAAGGGTACAACACTACCACTATCTCGTCGAAAGGCATTATTTGATATTGCGGAAACATATGATATTCTCATTATTGAAGATGCGGCATATAAAGAGATACAATTTAAGGGCGAACGCATACCCCCAATAAAATCGTTCGACAAAAATAACGAGCGTGTTGCTTATCTTTCATCAACATCAAAAGAAGCTGCTGTATTTCGTGTTGGTTATTCTGTTCTTCCTGATGCATTGCGAGAGGAAGTTCTAAAAGACAAAGGTTACCTAGATTTATGTACTAGTACAATTCTTCAAAAGATTCTTAATATTTATTATCGAGACTATTTTGATAAAGTAATTGATAATGTAAGAAATGAGTATCGCAAGCGTTATGAAGCAATGAGCAAAGCAATGGATGAGACATTTCCACCTGGTGTACGAACCGACCCAAGTGGTGGTTTCTTTATTTGGTGGGAAAGCGATAAGCCTTTTGATTCAAGTAAATTCCTTGAAGATGTTGCATTGCCCAATGATATTTTATATGTTCCTGGTCGAGCATTTTATCCTCTTAACGGATATACATACGATCCAGAAAAAGAAGATATTGTTCAAGGACATTATTCAACAAATTGTATGAGACTTGGTTTCTCATATCTAAAGGAAGATCTAATTGATAAAGGCATTCGACGCTTGGGTGCTCTACTGTCCAAAGAGATATAGTTTTTCTCTTTTTCTTTTTTTGTTATTTCGGAATTTTTATTAATGAACATATTTGTTTTACTACATGGCTTTTTCTTGCGTGTATATATGATAATGTTTATAACTGTGAAGTACATGTACATTTTTGATGAAAATATATGGACTTTAAGTTTACTATTATTATGAACTTAAAGGAGGATTTAAAAAATGGCACAGTTCGCAGGCGCACCAATCCTTATCCTTAAGGAAGGTACTGAAAGATCAAAGGGACGAAGTGCTCAGATGAATAATATTATGGCTGCAATTATTATTGCTGATGCCGTAAAATCTACACTTGGTCCTCGTGGAATGGATAAAATGTTAGTAGACAGTTTGGGTGACGTTACCATTACAAATGATGGTGCCTCAATTCTGAAAGAAATTGATGTTCAGCACCCCGCTGCAAAAATGCTTGTTGAAGTCGCAAAGAGTCAGGATCAAGAAACTGGCGATGGTACAACCACTAGTGTAGTAATTGCTGGTGAATTACTCAAGCAAGCTCAAGACTTGTTAGAAAAGAAGATTCACCCAACAATTATCGTAAGTGGATATGAGAAAGCAGCAGACGAAGCTAACAAAATCTTGAAGGAAATTGCTCTTGATGTGGAAGCTGATGATGAGAAGACGCTTCTTGCAATTGCAGGTACTTCTATGAATAGCAAATCAATCGTTGGCGAGCGCGATTTCTTCTCAAAGATTGCTGTTGAGGCTGTGAAGCAAATTACCGAAGTTCGTGATGGCAAAAAGATTGCAAATATTGACATGATTGAAGTCATCAAGAAACAAGGAAAGCATCTCAGAGAGAGCGAACTAGTAAAGGGTATGGTTGTCGATAAAGAAGTCGTACATCCTGCAATGCCCAAGAAAGTCTCTGGTGCTAAGATCTTATTGATCAACGCCCCAATTGAAGTTGAAAAGACCGAATTTAATGCTGAAATTCGTATTACCGATCCAAGCCAAATTAAGGCATTCCTTGATGAAGAAGAACGCATCTTAACCGAAATGTCTCAAAAGATTATCAACAGCGGTGCAAATGTTGTATTCTGCCAGAAGGGAATTGATGACGTCGCACAGCACCATCTTGCAAAAGCTGGCATTATGGCAATTCGCAGAGTAAAGAAGAGTACAATGGAGAAACTTGCTCGTGCAACTGGTGCTAAGATTATTACAAGCCTTGATGATATTGATGAAAGTGCTTTAGGTGAAGCTGGATTAGTTGAAGAAGTCAAGCTTGGTGATGATAAACTAGTATATGTTCGTGAATGCAAGGATCCAAAGGCTGTCAGTATTGTCATTCGTGGTGGTACTGAGCACGTAGTTGAGGAAGCAGAACGCGCGCTTCATGATGCACTATGTGTAGTTCGTGATGTAATCGAAGATGGCAAGTATGTCGCTGGCGGTGGCGCAGTTGAAATCGAGCTATCCAGAAGACTTAATGATCTTGCAAAGAAAGTTGAAGGTCGTGAACAATTAGCTATCGAAGCATTTGCAAAAGCTCTCGAAATTGTTCCAAAGACCCTTGCAGAAAATGCCGGTCATGATCCATTGAACATTCTTGTTGACCTTCGTAAGGCACATTCTTCAGAATCCGGACTATGGCACGGTGTAAATGTATTCGATGGTAAAGTTTCTGATATGCTTTCTGCTGGTGTTATTGAGCCACTTCGTGTAAAGTCACAAGCCATCAAAGCATCCAGTGAAGCTGCTCAAATGATTCTTAGAATCGATGATGTCATTGCAAGTAAGAAGTCCAGCAATGAAGGTGCCGGTGCTGGTGGCATGGGCGGTCCTGGCGGCATGGGCGGTATGGGTGGCATGGGCGGTGGCTACCCAGGCATGATGTAAGAAACACATCATATTTTCCTTCTTTTTTTATTATTTCCATAATCATTAGCTAAGGATTTTATTAATCTATTTGTAAATTAGTATGAAAATTATTTTATACCGAAAATCTTTTACGTGATTTTTTGGTGGCTATCATCATTAAGTGGTTTGGTGTTTACCATGCGAACCATATTATCTTCTAAATTGACAAAAAAAGAATTTATCGAGAAAGTCGAAGAAATCAGTGGGCAAAATGTCTTTGCATGCTATCATTGTGGTAAGTGTTCAGCAGGTTGTCCTATTGTTTCAGAGATGGATTTACTTCCCAATCAAGTTATTCGATATGTACAACTAGGATTACAAGATGAAGTTTTGAATTCGAAATCTATCTGGATGTGCGCTTCCTGTTACACGTGTACTGTTCGTTGTCCCAAAGATGTTGATCTGGCAAAAATAATGGAAGCATTACGTGTATTAAAATTAAGACAAAATATTGATATGAGTAGAGTTAGAGATTTGCCTTCAGAGGATTTAGAATCATTACCCCCAATTGCACTTGTTAGCGCATTTAGGAAATATACCCCCTAATTTATTTTAATAAACAAAACAATTTGAATGAGGCAATAAAATGGAGCTAGCATATTATCCAGGATGTACTGTTAAGAGTACTGCTAAGAACTTTGAAATCTCAGCTATTGCTTCTGCAAAGGTTCTTGACATTGAATTTATTGAATTACCACGCTGGACTTGCTGTGGTACTGTATTCTCTCTTGCAAGTGATGATGTAATGCATCAAGTTGCTCCTATTCGTAATTTGTTGCGTGTTCAAGAAATGAAGAAAGACCGAGTGGTTACTTTATGTTCTATGTGTTATAACACATTAAAGCGTTCAAATTTGTTAGTGAAAAAAAATAAGGAAGTGCTTGATAAAATTAACAATTACATGTATGAAGAACCTGAAAAATATCAAGCAGGCGTTGAAGTAGTTCATTTTCTAGAAGTCTTAGACCAAGATGTTGGATTCGAAAAAATAAAGCAATTCGTTAAAAAGCCACTAAAAGGTCTAAAAGTTGTACCATATTATGGATGTACATTACTTCGTCCTAGAGATGTCGGTATTGACGATGCTGAATCTCCAACTATAATGGAGAAATTATTGAAGGCTCTTGGTGCTGAAGTAATCAATGATCCAATGAAAACTGAATGTTGTGGTGCATATCATACAGTGGAACGTAAACATATTATTAAGGAACGAACATACAAAATTATCTCCTCTGCAGTGGCAAGAGGTGGCGAGGCATTGGTACTCTCATGTCCACTGTGTGATTATAATTTAGATAAATTTCAGATGGATGTGGCGAGAGAGCATCCCGGTTTTCATCCAATTCCGGTCTTTTATTTCACACAATTGATGGCTCTTGCATTTGGACTAGATGAATCTGCATTAGGTCTCGAGTATAATTATACAGATCCCAAACCATTATTACTTGAAAAGAATTTGTTAGGAGCTGGCTCGGAATGAAGAGAATTGGTGTTTTCATCTGCCATTGCGGTTTAAACATAGCTGGTACTATTGATGTAAACAAAGTTCGTGATGTTATCAAAGATTATCCTAATGTCGTACATGCTGAGACTTATGTTTATATGTGTTCTGAACCCGGGCAAAAGCTTATGCGCGACCGCATAAAAGAGTTTAATTTAGATGGTGTAGTTGTCGCGAATTGTTCTCCTACATTACATGAAAAGACATTTCGCAATGCTGCGGCTGCAGCTGGTTTGAATCCTTATCGTGTTGAAATTGCAAATATTCGTGAACAAGTTTCATGGCCACATGAACATGAGCCCGAGACTGCAACTAAAAAAGCTATTAGGATCATTCAAGCCACCATTGAGCGGCTAAAATCGAATGCATCTTTACTTCCATTAAAGGTACCATTGACTCGTAAAGCACTTGTCATTGGTGGTGGTATTGCAGGTATGCAAGCCGCCTTAGATATTGCTGATGGTGGATATGAAGTCTATTTAGTTGAAAAGAGTCCTACTATTGGCGGTAGAATGGCACAATTATCTGAAACGTTTCCAACACTTGATTGTCCGCAATGTATAATGACTCCCAAAATGACTGCTGTGAGCCAGCACCCCAATATACATCTTTATACATACTCTGAAGTTGAAGAAGTTAATGGATTTGTGGGCAATTTTGATGTTACAATAAAGAAGAAAGCATCATATGTTGATTATGATAAATGTCTTGGCTGCGGTGAATGTGCAAAGATCTGTCCGAAGAAAGTTCCAAATGAATTTGATCGTAATTTGAGTATTCGTAAAGCAATATATCGTCCATTTGATCAAGCCGTACCAAGTGTATATACCATTGATATGGAAAATTGTCTTAAGTGTAAGGTATGTATGAGAAAATGCGAACCTAAAGCAATTAATTTTGACCAGACTGATGAATATATTGATGTCAAAGTAGGTGCAATTATTGTAGCTACTGGATTTGACTTAATGCCTATGGAGCACTTTAAAGAGTATGGTGGCGGAGAATATCCTGACGTAATTGATGCAATACAATTCGAACGATTATTGGCAGCATCTGGACCAACTGGTGGTGAAGTTCTTAGACCATCTGATAAAAAGGTTCCAAAAGATGTTGTATTTATTCAATGTGCTGGATCTAGAGATCCAAATCTAGGTGTAGCATATTGTTCTCGTATCTGTTGTATGTATGTTGCAAAACAAGCTTTATTATACAAGCATGCTGTGCCTGATGGGCAGGCCTATGTTTTCTACATAGATATACGTTCTAATGGTAAGGGATACGAAGAATTTGTGCAACGTGTCATGGAAGAAGACCGTGTATTGTATCTTCGAGGTAAAGTTTCTAAAGTGATTGAGGAAAACGGTGTCGTAAAAGTATATGGCTCAGATACATTAACTGGTCGTAGCATTGAGGTTGATGCAGATCTAGTTGTATTGGCTCCTGCGATGCTCCCAAGTGCGGGTATCAGAGAGCTAGCTTCCAAGTTAAGAATTACAACTGATGAATATGGCTGGTTAAAGGAGGCTCATCTTAAGCTTAGACCTTTAGAAACAATGACGCCCGGTATTTACATAGCAGGAGTAGCTCAATTTCCAAAGGATATTACTGATACTGTTTCACAAGCTAGTGGTGCTGCTGGAAAGGTATTGGCATTGTTCTCAAAGGAGCAAATTGAGCATGAACCAATTGTTGCAACCGTTGATCATACTATTTGCGCAGGCTGTGGTTTTTGTGAAGCCGCATGTGCTTATGGCGCAATAAAAGTGAATCCAAAAACTAAGAAAGCAGAAGTTAATGAAACCCTTTGTGAAGGGTGTGCTGCATGTTCTGCTGCATGTCCTTCAGGTGCGGCACAAGTACAAAACTTCAGAAAGGACCAAATTCTCGATATGGTGGAAATTCTTGCGAGGGACTATTAAGGAGGTACAAAAATGAGCAATATGGATACGGTACTCGTATATGGAACTAATGTTGCAGCCCAGAGAGCAGCAGCGAATCTTGGAAAATCTGGATATCGCGCACTCATTATAAATAAAGGAAAGTTTCTTGGTGAGATTCCGTCTCAATTAGGCTTACAACATCCTCGTGCGATCTGTAATACTTGTTTAAGATTTGTAATCAACAAGATTCCACATGTTGAACTTATCAATCAAGCCGATGTTATTTCCGTAACTGGCGAAGCTGGTAATTTCCAAGTAAAAATCAAAAGAACTGAGCAATCTGTAGATCCCAACCTTTGTATTGGCTGTAACAAATGTTTGGATGTATGTCCTATTTCTGTAACTGATCAAGATATACGTGGTAGAGCCATTGAAAGGAAGGCTATGGTTGCCGTATTGCGACCTGTTACTCCTATTGATTATTATGTGGATTTTGACAATTGCACGAAATGTGGCGAATGCGTAAACGTATGTCCAACCAATGCAATAAATCTCGAACCTAAGGAAGTTGAGGAAACACTAAATGTTGGTGCGATCGTTCTTGGTCCAGAATATCATGAATCCGATGAAATGTTGCCTAAATTCCTATACGGGTCTCATCCAAATGTCATAAAAAGTTCTGAGCTTGAGCTTTGGTATATGGGTACGGGGCCTCAGTTGGAATCTTTATCTCGTCCATCTGATGGTAAAATTCCCGGATCAGTCGGATTAATTTCAACAGTTGGCTTTTCAGATACTGAAGTTGCTTCTTATAGTTCTGATATGTTAGTTCTTGAAGAAGCAATGCAAATAAAGAAATTAAATCCTGAAATTGACGTATATGTTTTTGTAAAAGATCTGCGCATATATGGTAAGGGGCACATCGCTTACTATGAGCGTGCGCAGAATAACGGAATAAAAATTATTGAAACGAATAAGCTTGATGTTTCCAAATCAAATGATGATATTTTAATAGAATATGTTGATCATGGCGAACCAAAATCACTCTCTGTAAACCTTTTAGTAATATCTCCCGGTCAAAAACCTGACCCTAATTGGAATGAATTGGCTAAACGATTTGGAATTGAATTGGACGAAACTGGATTCTGCAAAGTACGCCCTCTAAGTTCCGGTGCTACTACACGTGATGGTATTTTTGCAATAGGTGAATTCGTGCGTCCTTTGGGCGATTCTGAATCGATTTATGATGGTACTGCTGTAATTCCTCACGTTATTTCGAATCTAAGTTCAAAATATGTCAAACCTAAGCCACAACCAAAATTCCGTAATGTTGAATTTGAAGAACCTAGTACAGCAGTCTTATTCTGTAAATGTGGAGGCCAATTCGATAAAACAATTGATTATGATAGAGTGAAAGATGCATTATCTTCTGTCTATAGTGTTTCAAAAGTTGAATTTGTTGATTATCTATGTCTCAAAGATGGCATTGCGAAAGTAAAACAAGTATCTGCAGATCCTTCAATTAATCGTGTAATTCTAGCTGGTTGTGGTATAAACGCAAAAGGTCGTAAATTACAACAAGTTGTTGCACAAGGTGGTCTAAATCCTGCATTAAGCGAACTTGTTCAGATACGCGAATTTGTCGCATGGGTTCATGATGATAAAGATGCGGCAACACAAAAAGCTATAGATTTGACAAGATTTGCCATTGAAAAAGCAATTCATTCTGAGCCATATGGCATCCCTACTGAAGAATACGATAAGCATGTTCTCATTATTGGTGGCGGTTTAGCTGGACTTAGGTCTGCTGAAATTCTCGCAGATCGTGGTTATGAGGTAATTCTGGTTGAATCTTCAGACCATCTTGGTGGGACTGCTAGTGAAATATCTTTGGAATTAGATGATGTAAAAATATCTGAATACACTAAAAACTTAGTAAATAAAATATCTACTCATGAGCGTGTTTCCATATATCTTAATGCATCTGTATTAGATGTCACCGGATGGGCTGGAAGATTTCAATCAAATCTATTAATTAAGACTGATGAAGGCGATAAGAGAGTTACCATAAAATACGGTGTAGTAATAATCGCAATTGGTGCAAAGCCAAAATCACTTGATCTAATCAATGATCAGAATATCATCAGCCTTTTAGATTTTGATAAACATATACGTGAAGATAAATCATATTCGAAGAAACTTGGTTCTATTGTGATTATAAATGATGAATGCATTAGAAAACCAAACTATGTATCAAACGCTCGATTATGCACGCCACACATGCTACGTAGTGCAATACATGTCAAAGAACAAAATCCAGAGCAGGATGTCTTTGTAATTTATAACAAGACTATTTCATATGGACTATTTGATAAATATTATCGAAAAGCTCTGGATATGGGTGTTAAATTCATGAAAATTGATCCTGATTACGGTGTAAAAATAAATTCAGATGGTTCCAATGTAACAATATCTTTAACAGACTTCTACTCTGGAAAGCAACAAGAACTTACAGTAAATACCTTACTGATTGCCACATCGGTCCTCCCAGACATTTCCGTAAGTAAAGAGCTTGCAACAAAGTTTGAAACATATCTGGACCCTGAAGGCTTTTTCGATACGCCTGATGATCCATATGAATTCATAAACATTCAATTCAGACCATATGATCTTGGAACACATGGGGTATTTGTTGCTGGGCTTTCCTATTCGCCTCGGACAGTTGAAGACACTATACGTTTGGCTGACTCCGCAGCCCAAAGTGCATTATTCATTGTATCAAAGAAGAAAGTTCAAGCACCTTCTGGAAGACTAATCGCATATACAATTGAACGTTTCTGTTCTGGTTGTGCATTATGTGTTGATGCGTGTCCTTATGATGCGCGCTTTATTGATCCTGAGCGTAAAGTCTCAGTTGTACGTGAAACTATATGTGATGGCTGTGGTGCATGTGCGGCTGCATGCCCCAGCGGAGCTGCTAAATTACGATTATTTACTGAACCACAAATGTTCGCAGCTATTGATTCACTCATTTGGGGTTCAACTAATAATAATAAAGAATCATGATAATTAACTGGAGGAATATCCATAATGAGCGAATTTGAACCAAAAATTGTTGGATTCTTCTGTAATTGGTGTACTTCATCTGCAGCAGATCTTGCGGGTACATCTCGAATTCACTATCCACCTAATATTAGACCTATTCGTGTTATGTGTAGTGGTTCCGTAGACACCTCTTACATCATTAGAGCACTATTAGAAGGCGCTGATGGTGTAATGATTGGAGGTTGTCATCCTGGCGATTGCCACTATGTTTCTGGAAACTATAAAGCTCGCCGTAGAGTTGCGATAGTAAAATCAATTCTAAAAACACTTGGGCTAAATGAAAAGCGCGTTAGGCTTGAATGGATTTCTGCAAGTGAAGGAAAGCGATTTGCAGATGTAGTAACCGAATTTACTGAAGAATTGAAGCAATTAGGTCCAAGCGAAATTAAAAAGCTAGGTACGATTTAGGGTGGTGAATAAGTTGACAAAATATGCAAAGATACCAGTAACCGATAGCAACCCTAGAACTTCAGTGAATGCATTTTTCAAATCTCTTCTTGAGAAGAAAATTGTAGATGCAGTTATGATCCCAGTAGAAACACTTGATAAAACCTCTTACATGCAGCGCCTAATTACGAATCCTAAAGAACTTGAGAATGCTAATGCATTCAGTCCAGTTATGGCTGTAAATAGTGCAACGTTACTCAAGAATTTAACAAGGAATGGCGCCCCATCTAAGAAAATTGCGGTTGTTCTAAAACCATGCGAAATGCGTGCTACGATTGAATTAATTAAATTAAAGCAAATAAACCCTGAAAATTTGATATTTTTTGGCGTTGATTGCCCTGGAACAATCAATATTTCTACGTATAAAGCGCTTATTAAGGGTGGTACAGACACGTCCTCGTGGGTTTTTGACGCATTTTCATCGGGACAAAATATACAAAATTCACGCGAAATATGTAAAATGTGTGAATATCCTGAGCCTTTAAATACTGATTTTGTATTAGGATTAATTGGCTTGGACTTCAATAAGGAAGTCCTCCTTAAAGTGACTACTGAGAAGGGACTATCGCTGCTAGGTGCGATGGAAATACAAATAGAAGAAAAGCCCCCTGTGGGCCGAGAGGACGCGGTGACTGAGTGGATAGACCGTAGAACAAAGGTTCGAGATGAGTATTTCGATGAATTCAATAAATCCATTGCTGGAGTCGAAGGATTATCAAAGACGTTTGCATCATGTATCAACTGCCATAACTGTAAGACTGCATGTCCTATTTGTTTCTGTAAAGAATGTTTCTTTGAATCATCAGCTGTTGAATACGAAGGCAGAACATTCGATATGTGGCTCGATGCAAGAGATGCAATGACAATGCCTACTGATCGATTCCTGTTCCATATTGGCAGAATGGCACACATGGCAACATCATGTGTCAGTTGCGGTATGTGTGAACAAGCATGTCCATCGGATATTCCAATTGGCCGTATATTTAAGACAGTTGCATTCAATGTACAGAATGTGTTTGACTATGTCGCCGGTCGTAGCTTAGATGAGCCAGTCCCTCTAAGTACATTTAAAGAACACGAGCTAGAACCATTGTAAGGTGTTAATGATGGTTAAGGCTGCATCAAAAACTAAGAAAAAATCACAAGATGAATCTATACCTGTAAAGATGGTAAATATTTTCATAATGGGTAAGAAGTATGAAGTTCCTGAAAATCTTACCATTATGAAAGCCGTTGAGTATGCAGGTTATCGATATATACGAGGTGCCGGTTGCCGAGCTGGTTTTTGCGGTGCATGTGCAACAATATATCGGTTAAAAGGTGACTATAAGTTACGAAGTGGATTAGCCTGTCAGACTGTTGTACAAGATGGCATGTATCTTGCGCAGATACCTTTTGTACCTGCAAATAAAGCAAAATACAACATTCAAGAACTCGAACCAACTGTAAATACAATTTTGAAATATTACCCTGAAGCGGCACGATGTGTCAGTTGTAACTCTTGTACAAAAATATGTCCTCAGGAACTTTCAGTCATGGACTATATAAATACGGCACTTCGTGGTGACATTGCAAAGACAGCAGATCTATCATTTGATTGTATTATGTGTGGTCTTTGTGCATCACGTTGTCCCGCTGAAATGCCTCAATATTATATTGCCTTACTTGCACGGCGGTTATATGCTCGACATATTGCAAAGCCTGCAAAGCACCTCGCTGAGCGTGTAAAGGAAATAGAATCTGGAAAGTTTGACAAAGAAATGGAGAAACTAAAGAAGATGTCCCGGGAAGAGCTTTTGAAACTCTATGAAGCAAGGGACATAGAAAAATGAGGTGAATCAAATGAGTGATGGATATCCTGATTATATGCGTGAATTAATTGAAAAAGTTCATTCTACCCGGGATAAAAGACTTAATGAAGTATATCGCCGGTTGACTGAAGATGAGATTCAAGAAGTTCTTCACAAGTACCACCCTGACTACAAACCTGAAGCAAAGCGTGCTGTTAAAGTTGGTCCCAATAAGGGCGACAAAATGAATCACGAAGTTGTCGACTTGTTAGAAGCATATCCACATATTGATCCTGATGAAATTGATCTTACTGATATCGAATATGACGTGGATGTGCTTGTTCTAGGTGGTGGTGGCGCAGGTTCTACTGCTGCACTTTGGGCAAAATACAATGGCGCAGATGTAATGATTGCAACAAAATTACGCCATGGCGACGCTAATACTATGATGGCGCAAGGTGGAATTCAAGCTGCAGATAAACCAAATGATTCTCCCATGATTCATTATCTTGATGTAATGGGTGGCGGACACTTCTATAACATTCCTGAACTTGTAGAAGCTCTTGTTATGGATGCTCCTTTAATTATTAAATGGCATGAAGAACTTGGAGTCATGTACGATAAAGAACCTGATGGAACCATGCGTACAAAACACGGTGGTGGAACTAGTAGAAAACGTATGCATTCTGCACGTGACTACTCTGGCGGAGAAATCATGAAAACATTACGTGATGAAGTACAGAATCTTGACATTCCTGTTATTGAATTCTCTCCTGCAGTTGAATTAATTAAAGACGATAAAGGACAAGTTGCAGGTGCAGTATTATTCAATATGGAAACTGAAGAGTATCATGTTGTACGTGCAAAAACTACAATTATGGCCGTTGGTGGATTTGGCAGATTACATGTACAAGGCTTTCCAACAACAAACCACTATGGTGCTACAATGGATGGCGTAGTTATGGCATATCGTGCTGGCGCAAAAACAATATTCTTAGACGCCGTACAGTATCATCCAACAGGTGCTGCTTATCCTGAGCAGATTGTTGGATTATTAATTACTGAAAAGGTCCGTGGTTTAGGTGGGCAGCTATTAAACAAATTTGGCGAGCAATTTACATATCCGCTGGAAACACGAGATGTTGAGTCTTCTGTTATAATACGTGAATGTTATGAGCGAAATAATGGCATTATCACTCCTACCGGCATGCGTGGAGTGTGGCTGGATTCTCCATTGATTGAAGTAATTCATGGTGAAGGAACCATTCAAAAAGAACTACCGGCTATGTTTCGTATGTTTAAGCGATTCGGAATTAATATGGCTGAAGATCCAATCCTTGTATTTCCAACATTACATTATATGAACGGTGGAATAATAATTAATGCAAATGCTGAAACACAGGTTCCTAATCTATACTCCGCTGGTGAGACAAGTGGTGGTGTTCATGGCAGAAACCGTCTGATGGGTAACTCATTACTTGAAATCAGTGTATTTGGCAGACGTGCTGGAATTCATGCTGCAAAGAAAGCGAAGAAGGTAAAGCTTGGCAAGCTCACTTTACAACATGTCAAAGACTATATCACTGAACTTCAAAACGCCGGAATCCCGCCCACTCGTAAAGCTCCTATGTTACTGCCTGATTATCGCAGAAAAGAAACTATTGCAAGAACAATTGACATTTTCTAAATGCATATCGCGGTTTTAATCCGCGATAAATTTTCTTATATTTTTATTTTTCTTTGTATTGTTGTGTATATTTTATAGGTGAGCTTGATGACTTATACAATCTTGATCACAGGTATGCTTGAGTTTGATTCCGGAAAAACTACAGTTGCTAAACGCGTCATTCAGACCATTAAAGAAATGGGCTATTCAGTTATTCCGTATAAGCCTAAGAGTGGTCACCATTATTGGTTTAAATATGACCACACAAAAAAGTGTATCGATCAAAAAAGGTTATTCAGTAGCGATATTGACCAGCTAGAAACCATAGCCAAAAGTGGAATCCCATATGAAATAATAAATCCAAATCATCGCCTTGCTGTACCTGCAAGATTACAATCACCTACAGAACCTTTTGCAATGTATAATTTGTTTTTGACTAGCTGGGTTTCTATATTTGCAATCGAACGGTATTCTCTTTACAAAAACAACACGATCCATAATATTTTTCTATATGCTAAGCAACCTATCGAAACAGGAGTTACTTTCTTATCTGATGAGGAGACTGATGCATTACTTTCAAATGTTAATGAATTGATTGTTGTAGATAGTATCGCACAATTGAATAGTTTATTTTATAGATATTATGAGGAATCAATTTATAGTACTTTTAATTATTTAAAAGGCAAGTCTGATTTTCTGATTATTGAAAGCTTTAATAATTTGGCATGGCCTTTTCAAGAAATAAATAGTGTTGATTTAGTACTTGTAGTTGCTCCAGGTCATGTATTTCCTTATAGTGGTGAACGCTTTAAGAAGGCCATAGACTACATTTCACCAGATTCTTCAAAAATATATACTATTAAGGCACAAGAAGCTATGTCTTATTTGAAAAGTGAGATTCCTTTGTATTTATCTCCTGAGGCAAATCGAAAAGATGAGCTATATAAATACATTCATAAAATAATAAAAAGATGAGATATAATAGAATATCATATTGAATAAAATTAAAAGAGGTCGATTAAAATGTTTAGTTTAGGATTGGGAACAAGTACTGGTATTGAAAAAGATTGGGACCTTATTATTATTGGTGGTGGTCCTGCCGGTATGACTGCTGCAATTTATGGTGCACGCTATGGATTAAAAACATTAATAATGGAAAAAGCAGTAGTTGGCGGGAATCAAGCAGTATCACCATTAATTGAGAATTATCCTGGATTTGAAGAAATATCTGGCTCTGAACTTACTGATCGTATGAAGAATCAAGTTAAGCGAGCGGGTGCAACTATTAAAGAAATTACTGAAGTTACAAAATTGGAGTTAAACGGAGATTCTAAAAAGGTGTATGTTGGTTCTGAAGTTTTCACGGCTAAAGCAATAATTATTGCTACCGGAACGCATCACCGAAAATTAGGTGTTCCTGGTGAGGAAGAATTGCAAGGACGTGGTGTTAGTCAGTGCGCAACTTGTGATGCACCTCTATTTCGTGGAAAAACAGTTGTCGTAGTTGGTGGAGGAAATACTGCCTTAACAGATGCACTATACATAAAAGATGTGGCTTCAAAAACCTATCTTGTTCATAGGCGTGATGATTTTAGAGCTGAAAAAGTATTAAAAGAGCGAGTTTTAGCTAGCAATATTGAAGTACTCTGGAATACCGAGGTCAAGGAGATTCTTGGTGAAGATAGAGTCAAAGGTGTGAGAATAATAAATAATAAGACGGGTGAAGAACGAACAATTGAATGTGATGGTGTTTTTGTAGAAATTGGTGAAATTCCCGAAAGTAAGATTGCAGCTGAGGCTGGTGTCAAAGTTAATGAGTCTGGTGAAATTATAACAAATATGCAACAGGAAACAAATATTCCTGGTGTTTATGCTGCGGGTGATGTGTCTTTAGGATTTAAACAGATCTCTGTTGCAGTTGGTCAGGGTGCAACTGCTGCAAACTCCGCCTATCTTCACATTCAAGGTGGCTGGTACGCTAAGAAATAATCTTCTCTCTTTTTCTTTTTTATTGTGATAAGATTATATAATGAAAATATTTAAGAGTGAATTTTGTTTTAATGCAAAAGAATTATAAGATGCTGTCACAACGTCGTTTTCAAAAGCGGCTCCTATTCCGAGAAGCTAAAATCTCAAGCTCACGGAGGCTTACAGTTTGAAAGTATCAAGATATGTATTTGCGACATTATTATTAGTAATCGTGATTTCAGGATCATCTATTTCATTCGCTGCGGCTTCTCCCACCTCCCGCCGCGATACTGTACTATCTTATTTGAAAGACTTATGGGTACCTGATACTGGTGGATATGGTGTAAAATCTGGCGCTATTGCGAGTATTTCAGCAACCCATTGGGCAATAGCTTCATTGGATGCTTTGAATGCTCTGAACCGAGACAATCTTAACATTACGCAAGCTAAAGAATTCATAAATGATTCTCAATGGGTTGAGACGACTGGGACTCGCCATTATGGTGGTTTTGCAAATGTTGAAGGTGGTACCCCTGATATTTATGGTATGTTTCATGCTGCGCAAGCATTGACATACCTTGAATCTGTAACAACAGTATCGCCTAATATCACAGCTGCAGCTTTATGGCTAAACCAAACAAAAACAAATGATGGATTATTTACATATACCGATGCAAATGGTACAGTCACAATGGAATCTATTTTCCTTGTAGTAAAAAGTTATTCTGCATTAGGTGAAAATTATCTTAATGAATATGTCAATAAAACTGCAATTACAAATTGGATAATCAATTGTACAACTGCAAATGGTCTCAAGTTTAAACCTGATGAGAACATTACAAGTCTATATAATACAATGATGGGCGTTTTAACTTTACAAGCCCTTGGCACATTAGATCAGTTACCTAATCGCACATCAATTATAAATTGGGTTCTCAGTCTTCAAGATCTCAATGAAAACTCAACTACTTATGGTGGTTTTGTGGAATCTGACATTTCCAATACTACCAATTTACAATCTACTACATTCGCAATTTTAACATTACAAGCGTTAGATTCCTTACAGTTAATCAATAATGCCGTTGTTGATTTTATCTTAAAGTGCCAATTAGCAGATGGCAGCTTTACATTATCTCCACTAAATTCCATTGGCTCATTACATCATATATATAATGCAATTGTATCACTTAATGCATTAGGGCAGATTGACAGACTTTCTGAACCAAATCCATTAGTTCCTGAAGGACCATTCCCATGGGAATATATTACTTTGATTATGCTTGTTGCAATTGCTGTTATATTGATTGGAATTGGTCTAAAAATAGAATAAAATCTATTCTTTTTTCTTTTTTATTTTGTTGCGATTTAGATAGCTTTTTAATAGTAAATGTACTATTTTAGACACGGGATAGCTTATGTCAGACGAATTGAATGATGAAATGTCCGATACCTTTGAATTGAATGCAGAAATGTTGTCGCGATATCAATCAGGTTACGCTGTATTCAAACATCTTTTTGAAAAAGTTACTAAAAGAGATATAAAGCGCTTTTCAATTCTTACCTATTATGATCAACCTTTTCATGATAGTGAAGATGCATTAATGACTTCTGAACAAGCAACAATTGCACTTACAAATTGGATTCTTGATAATCAATCGCATATTATAATTTTCTTAGATACCCTTCATAATCATGAATATAATTTATCTACATTAGAGGGATTTCAGCAGTTCATGTCTATTCTCTCTGGAGAATTAGAAGACTACACTATATTTCGTCTGGGTATCAACAATAATGTTAAACCGTGGTTAAACGAATTTCCGCATGCAAAACTATCAATGGATTGGTTATCAAAACATTCAGATGAGCTCGCAAAAATATTGACTGATGCATCTCCTGTTATGCGTGACGTATCTCAAGAAGAAGCTCAAATAAGCAATTTTGAAGATCTATATGAGTTATTGGTAGAGCAACTGGGTCCTCCTTCCATTACCGACGAATTGATGGGTAAAATAAAAGAAGCAGAGTCCTCTGATGTTGCAGGTGAAGCTCTTACACTTTTAACGGTGTTTGTAAGTCCCGGAACTGCTGTTTCTAAAGGCGTAAAATATTTGTCACGATTTATGAGTTTAGTTAAGGACCGTAGGAAGAAAGAAGTTCAGCAAGTATTTCAAGAATGGGATGATCGCGTTCGTGAAGGTTATGCTCCCGAAAAGCTCAAGGAATTTATTTCTGATGATGAGCATGAGCAGTTAATTGAAGCAATTCGAAATCATAGAATTACAATTATTTTTAATGATACAAAGAAAACGATCTATGAGATTTTTGCTCCATTATTAATTGAAAATATCTTATACGACTTAGGCGCGCAAAAGCAAGAATCTGAAAAGAACGAGGAAATTACAGATGAAGCGAATAGTGAAACAAATGAAAATATCGAAAAATCTAATGAAGCATCGCAAAATAATGCTATTATTCCTCGTGTGACCCTAATATACGATTCGTTTATTAATTTACTCAAATACAAGCTATCAACTAATGTATTTGATACTTTAATAAATCAATTTGATAATTTTTCAATCGTTCCAATTCTTGCATCATCTGAGGTTGAAGATAAAAAATATGTTACAGATAAGCTTGCAGACCTATTGGAAGATGGTGCATTAGTTTTTGATATGAGCTATTCATTATTTGATACTCTGTTCAAAGTTAGTTCTATGAGTGAGCGCGCATGGATCGAATTTCTTTTCCGTACAATTTATGAGCTTAGGAATAAGAATCGTATTGCTGCATTAGACTATTATCCGATGAGAAAAGAGTCATGGAGTTTATTACAGGTACGTATTGTTCATGCATCTCCTATCAAAAAGATCCGAAAATTATTTGGAATCAGATGATATCAGAAAGTCCAATGCTTTCATAATTCCAAATCCATTTTTTATTTTTTTCATCATACAACTTGATATCTGGAAATCTAAGCTTGTTTATATTCATGAATAAATATAGATCTTCTTCTTGTTTTTTCTTTTCATAATATATCTCTATGATTTTTCTTGGACTTACATATTTAGCTCCAAAAACAGTCAAATATTCCTTTTCTCCCGTTTGCAAATTGCTCAGTTCAAAGACATACTTATCTTGAAAAGAATAAGATTTTTCATTATTTCTCTTTGAAAATATTGAGATATACCATTCCTTTTGTTCCTCAGAGAATACAAAAAGTGGAATCAATATTTTGTTTTTTATTAATTCTTGTTTATACTTGGACGTTGTTATCGTGCTTAATTTGATTAATCTTGAGATGATTTTATTTTGTATTAAGTAATTTTTATGGAGTTCTCTCAATATTTCTAGATGTTTTTGCGTAATCTGGTGAACGTTCCATTCATCAAGTGGAGTATACTTGAATGTTCTTAAATTTAAATTAAAATCATTATGTAAATTTACTTCATAATTAATTAATGAAATATCGTACATTGTTGTATCTTGCGCATCTACTAAGTGCAGTGCTCGCTTTAAGTCTAAAATAACTTCTGGTGGGAGTAACATATATTGAAAGTATGCTCCAATTGGAAAATTTGAAATGAATGTTCCCAGGACGTAATCACCTGTGAGTAATTGTCTTGGGTGTCTAAATTTAATAATTATTGGAATTAATCCTAATCGTTTCCAATCAATATAACCTTTGATTCTTAGTTTTAAGCGATCAAAAAGGAGTTTCTTAATCGTAGTATATGTTAGTGCAGTTGCATTTGCAAGCCCATTTATGGTTGTAAATCCTTGATTTAATATAATATCCGAAATCTTCTTAACATCCGCATCTTTGATTTTCCTACGCGCCGTCATTTTTTAATCAATTTGTTAACAAGAAAAATATTGATAAACACCACAATTTATTATCTGCATTAAAAGACTTATATTTCATTTATTGTACTCTTATACAAAAATAAATGTGGGACGGAAAAAAATGTTCAAAATTGATATGAAAGTTCATATGAAATTCAGTGGTCCATTCCCGAAAGAAGGTGCAGAGTTCATAAAGGAATTTGTCGACAATGCAAATGAAAAGTTATTTACGAAAGGAATTCCTAAAGACCAGCTTGATGAAGGTGCCAAAATCACCTCATGGGAAATTCGTGATGATAGTCTATATCTTCATATTATTAGCGGAACAAGGTTGCGTGCTCATGTAGCTGTGCTTCGCTTCAAGAATAGTTTGGTATCCGACCTGGGCCGTAAATATCACATTGGATTAAGAAACATTGAGATTGATGAGTTATTAGTAGAATTTGAATTAGACACCGAACCCATTGAATCAATTACTATTCCGTTCTCAAAATCTTTAGAAATTGATGGAAAGCATGTAAAATTAGAAATTGAAGGAATTGATGAAGAAGGACTTAGAAAGAATTATGTTGATCGTATTATTAAACGAATTCATGAAAAAGTTCGCGCTCAAAGTATCAAAGGTAAAGCTGCATATTCCCGTACAATTCGTAGAAGTTCTCCAAAATTGGATAAGTATGTATTAGACAAAGATCCAACCCGTGATCTATTAAAATTAGGTTGGATAAAGGAATTTCCGGCTGCTGGTGTGTGGCAGATCTTACCTCCATATGCTGCATTACTTAGAGCGATTGAACAATTAGTAATTGAGAAAATAGTCAAACCTGCAGGATTTGTCGAAGTTTTTCTTCCCCGATTAGTACCTATTGAAGTTCAAATGAAAAAAGGGCACTTGGCAATTCCTTACGAATTATTCTGGGTATCTCCACCTATATCCCGTAATGCAAAAGACTTTGAAGATTACATTGATCTAGTTGAAATTACGGGCTCGCCTCAAGAAGAATTACTACGTACAAAATTAAAAGCGCCTGCATACGGTCTTGCATATGCCCAGTGTGAACCATTTTATGAAATATTCAGTGGCGAAAAAATGGATATTGATAAATTCATTGAAAATCCTATACGATATTTTGATAGGAATGGTCCAACTTGGCGTTATGAGGGCGGTGGATTAAAAGGAATTGAGCGGCTAAATGAATTTCACAGATTGGAATTTGTATATCTTTCTAGCCCAGAAAAAGTCATTGAAATCCGAGATAAACTACTTGATTTAGCTGAAAATGTGATCGATAAAATATTTGATCTAGAATATCGAATTGATGCGACGACTGCAGTTTATCTTGAACATTCTGGCAATGTTGAATCTGAATCTTCCGAATTTGTAAAAACATATGATCTAACTGCACTTCTACCGTTCAAGACTATTAGTCGTCCCGAGGCAGAACTTGAAATTGCATCATTCCATGTACATACTGATTTCTATGCTAATCGATTTCACTTTAAGGATAAGAACAAGAGAACTGTTTGGACTGGTTGTACTGGAATTGGGCCATCACGTTGGGCGTATGTATTTCTAATTCGCTATGGGTTTGATTATGATAATTGGCCTAAAGAGATTCGCAGAATAATTGGCGATAAGTTACCCGAGCCACTTAAGTTATTGACATGGCCTAAAAAATAAATAATTGAAGGCTTGCCTTTTTTATGGCAGGCCTATACCTCTATATATTATATCGCTTGGTTTTTCAGTTAGAGCAAAAATACCTCTTCCATCAACTATGACGGGTGGGCTCTTAATTTTCTTTGCTAATGATTCTAATGATAATTCCTTGAATTCCTTATGGGCAGTTATGAAAACTATTGCATCTGCATCTTTAATTGCATCATCAATTGAGTTCTCTATCTTTATGCCGTGGAATTCTTCTCCTTTGTACAATGGATCATATATTAGAAGATTTACTTTCCGTGCTATTAGTTCATCAACAATTATATGTGCTGGAGAAATTTGTGTATCTTTAACACCTGGCTTGTATGTAATGCCTAATATGGCAATTTTAGATCCATTTAGTGGTTTTTTCGCTTCGTTTAATGCTTCCATAGTGATTCTAACTACTTCATGAGGCATACGATCATTAACTTCTCTTGCAAGTCTTATAATATATGGAATGAATCCGACTTTAAAGCCCTTTTCAACAATATAATATGAGTTTGCAGGTAGGCACGGTCCTCCAACTCCTGCACCTGGATAGTGTGGCAAGAAATTCCATTTTGTAGATGCCCCTTGAATCACTTCAAAAGCATTTATACCTAATTTTTCATAGAGTACAGCAAATTCATTCATCAAAGCGATATTTACATCTCTAAATATATTTTCAGTAAGCTTTACTGCGTTTGCTGTCTTTGGATTTGATACGGTAACAATCTTGCCATTTACAATTGGTGAATACAAGTTCTTAGCAATCTGGGTAGACTTTTCATTTATACCCCCTACAATTCTGGGGATTTTATCGAATTTTGTAATTATAGTTCCCGGGTCTGCACGTTCGGGGCAGCTGGCAGCTCCAAAATCGATCCCTGCTTTCATTCCAGTTTTCTTTTCGATAATTGGAATTACTAACTCTTCTAAAGTCCCAGGTGCCACAGTACTTTCAATGATAACCATTGCATCTTTCTGAATTCCTTTCGCAATAGTCTCAGTTGCACTAATTACCCATCTATAATCTGGTGCTTTTGTCTCAATTACTGGTGTAGGAACGCATATAATTGATACGTGTGCTTTCTTTACAGCATCTACTCCATCTGTAGTTGCTACAAGATTTTTGCTCTTTACAACTTTTTCAAATAATTCGTCAAGTCCCGGTTCATCAATATAGTTTTGCACATTATTTACCATTTCGACTTTCTTTTCATCAACATCTACACCAATTACTTTAGCTCCGGCATTTGCAAATAAAACCGCAGTTGGTAATCCAATTCTCCCAAGACCTATAACTGCAATTGTTATTTTGCCTGATTTTAGTAAATCTTGAATTTCGTCGGGATTATATTTCATAATCGTCATATTTTCCCACTTCCATGTTTCAATTCAAGTCTTCAAACTGCTATTATTTTAAATATGTTTTCATTATATCCTTATTTGTGATGTTCTATGTTACACTCAGAATTCGGTAAATTAATTGATGATGGTCTAAAAAAGATGGATGCCGGAAATTTTGATGCGGCTAGTGAGATTTTTGAAAATGCGTCTAAATTACCAATTGAAAATCTTATGGAACTATGGTCCAATAAAGACTCTCAAGAAACTATTTTATTGATCTTGGAAATTATACATTCGCTGGCTTTCAAGCACTTTGCAAAATCTTTCCTACTTGTAAAGGAAGACAAATTACTAGAACTTGGGCAAGCTCTTGGTCTTTTTGAACTAAGTAATCACTATATCGAAAAAGTAATGATATCAAGCAAAGAAAACGTATCTCCAAATCTGTACGACGCAATTGAAATACTTGATAAAACATCAGATATCGGTAGTTCGCTCGTTAAAAAACTGATTAGGGATGAAGAATAAAGAATAAAATTAAGATTAAATTATTCCCTCCCTTTGTTTCACAAGCAACTCCGCAAGGGTTGCGAATAAGTCAACTACATTTTCTCCGGTTGCAGCGCTGGATTCTATATATGGCATGCCGTGTGCTTCAGCAAAAGCTTTTCCTTCCTCAGTTGTGACCGCTCTATCTGGTAAATCTATTTTATTTGCTACGAGAACTAGCGGAATCATTTTACCAATGGCTTTCTTAATTTCTTGAAGCCATTCGTCCAATAGTAAAAATGTTCTTCGTCGAGTTACATCATAGACTAATATTCCACCTGCAGCGCCTTTATAGTATGTTGGCCTTAGAATTTGGAATCGCTGTTGTCCAGCGACATCCCATATTTGTAATTTTACATTTGCAGGTCTTGGATTTTTAATTGCTACAGCTTTAACTGCAAACTGAGAGCCAATTGTTGTCTTATAATCAGACTTAAAGAAACCATGTGCGAATCTCGTGGTAAGTGCGGTTTTTCCAACTGCTCCTTCTCCAAGAACTACAACTTTAAAGAGATAATCGTAACTTGTAGAGCTCATGGGGTCACATCCTTGCATGTATAAAGATTTTCCTTTCTAAATTATATTACATTTATATTAATTTGACATGGCACACTCTCCGCGATGAACTGCGGAGGCTCTGCGAATAGGCTGCTGTGGGATAGCCATTTCGCACATATACTCGCTGTGCCCAGCGAGGGAGCTATGTTATTTGCTCCATTTATTGAGGATATTCTTGGATGCGATATGTTCAAGTCGCGATCCATCATCTAAATCCTCAATTTGCTCGATTTATATTATATGCTTACACTTTTATTAACTTTTAGGCGATTCATCATCGCTTTGAAATGCGATGTATTTTCACCATAATGTGGTTATGACTAATTATTATTTTTCATCTTTAATAGATATTTCTCTGAACATATATCATATCAACTCTATTATTAAGTCTTTTCGATTATTTGAAAATATGGCGTCCATAATATTTAAACGCTAAATATTTTTTATATCCTTAGGTGCTTTTTATGAGTCGCAGAAAACTATTTGGTACGACTGGTATTCGAAAGATATTTGGAAGTGGCATTACTCCAGAAATGGCTTTGGAACTTGGTCTTGCGTTTGGAACATATTTGAAGCAAGGAACTGTTTTAGTAGGCCGTGATGTTCGTACGACGTCTCCAATTATACAGATGGCATTTCAGAGCGGTCTTATGGCAACGTCTATTAATGTAGTTGATGCAGGTGTAATTCCAACACCAACTCTTGCTTTTAGTCTTAAAAAAAATAAATATCGTGCGGGTGTAATAATAACTGCTTCTCATAATCCTCCTGAATATGTTGGAATTAAATTTTGGGGAAAAGATGGGTTAGGTATTCCCCCTGAAGAAGAATTGAAAATTGAAAAAATTTATTTTGATAAAGCATTTAATTATGCAAATTGGGATAATATAGGTAAATATTCTGTTGATGATTCCTTAGTCGATGATCATATTGATTACGTTATCCGAAGCATTTCAAGTGAACTTATCCGATCTAAAAAATTTGAAATTCTAATAGATCCCGGGAATGGTGCGGCATCGTTAGTTTCACCTTATCTTCTTCGAAAATTAAATGCACGTGTATCAACATTAAATTCACATCCTGATGGATATTTTCCGGGGCGAAAATCTGAACCTAATGAAGAATCTCTTGAAGAGTTGTTCTCTCTAATACGGCAAAGGCATTATGATCTTGGGATTGCGCACGATGGTGATGCAGACCGTGTAGTATTTATTGATGAGACCGGAAAACTGCATAGCGCAGACCGAGTAATTACTATGATCGCATTGCGATATTTGAAAAACAAAAAGGGTACAATTGTTACTACTGTTGATAGCTCTTTTGTATTGGACGATTTAGTAAAAAAAGCTGGTGGGAATGTCATACGCACACCTGTCGGCGATATAAATGTCGCTTATGCCTTGTATAATAAAAAAGGTATTTTTGGTGGCGAATCCTGTGGTGTATATATCTTTCCAGAACACCATTATGGCCCTGATACGCTAATGGCAATAGGAGTACTTTTAGAAATCATGGCAAAAGAAAATAAAAAGTTTAGCGAACTTATGTCTGAAATTCCAGAATTTCCTCATAGGCGTGTCAGTATAAAATGTGATGATGATAAGAAAGCGGATGTTATGAAACAAGTAAGTAAAATTCTACCTGAAAAATTTAATAACATTGTCGAAATAGTTGATGTTGATGGTTTTGGTATGGTGCTTGATGATGGGTGGGTTCTAGTACGTCCATCCGGAACCGAACCAAAAATAAGGGTTACATGTGAATCTACGAATAATCAAAAGATGAATCAATATATTAATGTCATATTAGACTTAATGAAGTCCATAATTTCATAGTATCGTATAGAAACTGTTATATTAATCAAAATATAAATTATTATTAAGAAGAACTCCGTTCAGGGGGCTATCACAATTACCGATGAATTAGAGAAAGAATTTGAATGGGTACTCGAAGATCCTACAGCTGAAAGAATTAAAGAACTTGGACAAATTGTAACGCGAGTGGTGACTATATTATCTGACCACATTGTTAAGCTAGAGGAAACGGTAGCCGATTTGGAATCTAAAATATCTGATTTAAATAGAAAAGTTTCTGAGTTAGCATCTCGCCCTGTTGCAGCTTCTGCCCCCTCTGGTGGTTCCTCAATAGGCGCCCCCTCCCCTGCTGCATCAATGGCTTCTGCACCCAAACCTACCCCATCAATGGCGGCAGCCCCATCACCTGCACCCCGTCGTCCTATGAATCCTCGTGCAGCTTTGATGGGTGATCTTAAAGCGGCACTGATGGCAAGACGGAAGAAAGCCGAAAGCGGCTAATTTTTCCTCTATTTTTATAATCTTTGCAAATTTTGCCTATTTAGTTATTTTTATATTATTTAACTTCGGTATTATACCTGAAGTACAATACCTCAAGTATGGAGGTGATGGAATATGTCATGGAGATTCAGAGACATATTCGATGAATTCGATAAGACATTCAGAGAAACCGAAGAAATGTTTGAAAGAATATTCAAGAATCTAAGAACCATCGAACCAAAAGGCGACGAACCCATCGTGTATGGATTCACAGCTACGATTGGTCCTGATGGTGTGCCACATGTGAGAACCTTTGGAAATGTTGATCCTATGCGAGGGCAACTTATTGAAGAAGGTATTAGAAAGCCATACACTGATGTAGTATATGACAGTGAAGCTGGTGTCATTAGAGTCACTGCAGAACTACCCGGTGTTGAAAAAGAAAATATCAAGCTAAAGGCGACTGAGAATTCACTATCCATAAGTGCTGAAGGTGAAAAGAGAAAGTTCAAGAATACAATTCCATTCGATGTTGAAATTGATCCCAAATCGATCAAGGCGACATTCAAGAATGGAATCCTTGAAGTCACCATTAAAACCAAGAAGCCTTTGAAGCCTGAAGAATACGATATCAAGATTGAGTAAGATTAATTGGACTTTTCAGTCCTTTTTTTCGTTTATTGAAATTATATATAAAAAAATAAAATGGAAATGGAGGTTGATGACTATGAGTGAAAAGACAGCAGTAGTCAGAGTTGCAGAAGCCAAGACTCGCGATGTCGGTCGTGGTATTGCACGATTAGATCCAAAAGTTGCAGAAGAATTGGGTATTGGAACCGGAGATGTTATTGAGATCACTGGTCGAAAAGCAACAGCTGCAATATCTTGGAGAGGTTATCCTGAAGATACAGGAAAAGGAATAATTAGAATTGATGGTGCGATTCGAAAGAATGCAGGTGTTGGTATTGATGACAAAGTAACTATTCGAAAGATTGTACCTAAGGTAGCAAAAACTGTAAAAATTGCACCGACAACACAATACACAATATCTGGTGGTGAAGAATACTTAGCACGCTTACTTGAGAATCGTGTCGTTATGATTGGTGATATTATTGATGTCAATATTATGGGTCGCAAGATTCCTTTCATGATCACTGGATTTACACCAAAGGGCGATGCAGCGTTAATTGGTATTGATACTACAGTTGAATTAGCTGACAAGCCTGTAACTGAATTACCTCAGAAAGTACCACGTGTCACTTATGAAGACATTGGTGGCTTGGACAAAGCAATCCAAAAGATTCGTGAAATGATTGAACTACCTCTACGACATCCTGAACTATTCAAGAGACTTGGAATCGAAGCACCAAAGGGTGTATTGCTTTACGGTCCTCCCGGAACTGGAAAGACCTTATTGGCAAAAGCAGTTGCTAATGAAACTGATTCGAACTTCTATTCGATCAGTGGTCCTGAAATCATGTCCAAGTTCTATGGTGAAAGTGAAGGCAGATTAAGAGAGATCTTTGAAGAAGCACAGAAAAATGCGCCAAGTATAATCTTCATTGATGAACTTGATTCAATTGCACCAAAGCGTGAGGAAGTTACAGGTGAAGTTGAACGTAGAGTGGTTGCACAACTATTGGCATTGATGGACGGTCTCAAAGATCGTGGTCAAGTTGTAGTAATTGGAGCAACAAACAGACCTAATGCATTAGATCCTGCTCTAAGGCGTGGTGGTCGATTCGATAGAGAAATCGAAATCGGAATTCCCGATAAGAAGGGTCGATATGAGATCTTGCAGATACACACTCGTGGTATGCCATTAGACAAAGATGTAGATCTCATGAAGATTGCGGATCTAACTCATGGCTTTGTAGGTGCAGATTTGCAAATGCTATGTAAAGAAGCTGCAATTCATGCACTAAGACGTGTATTGCCAGAAATCGATCTTGAACAAGAGGTCATTCCTGCTGAGATACTTAACAAGATTGTAGTCACACAGGATGATTTCATGAATGCGCTCTTGGAAGTTGAGCCATCTGCAATGCGCGAAGTAATGATTGAGACGCCTGAAGTCACATGGGATGACATTGGTGGATTAGAAGAAGCCAAGCAACAACTTCGTGAAACAATTGAATGGCCATTGAAATATGGAAAGCTCTTCAAGCACATGAAGGCAAAGCCACCCAAGGGAATAATGCTATATGGTCCTCCTGGAACCGGAAAGACTCTACTTGCAAAAGCAGTAGCACATGAGAGTCAAGCTAACTTCATTAGTGTCAAAGGACCTGAATTTCTCAGCAAATGGGTTGGCGAAAGTGAGAAAGCTGTTCGTGAGACCTTCAGAAAAGCAAGAAGTGCAGCACCATGTGTAGTATTCCTTGATGAGATCGATGCAATTGCTCCAACACGCGGTTCAGGATTTGGTGATGCCAGAGTAACTGAACGTGTAATTAGTCAGCTACTAACCGAGCTAGATGGGCTTGAAGAATTGAAAGGTGTCACAGTAATTGCAGCTACAAACCGTCTTGATATGGTCGATAAAGCACTACTGAGACCCGGTCGATTTGATAGAATCATCGAGATTGGCTTGCCCGATAAGAAAGCACGTGAAGAGATCTTCAAGATACACACTCGTGGAAAGCCCATTGATAAAGATGTAAATATTGAAGAATGGGTTGAGAAGACTGATGGATTCACAGGTGCTGAAATTGAGGCATTGGTCAATGATGCTGTAATGCTAGCAATTCGCGAATACATTACATCCGGTAAGATTCCAGAATCTGAAGAAGAACTTGAAAAATACACGGTCAAGAAGAAGCACTTCGAGCAGGCATTTGAAAACATCAAGAAATCTCGCGAAGCGTTAGGTAAATAAACCCTGATGGAGAATATTCTCCATCCAAAACATTTTTTTGGGGTGATTAACATGAGTCCTAATGGTATGTTCATTGACGATATCTTATTTATCCTCGGGAATCCTACACGACGGGCAATTCTCGAGCTGTTGTCACATAAGCCATATTATGCATTCGAGTTAGCAAAAGAACTTGGCATCAGTCAGCGCGCAGTAGTTAAACATCTCGAAATTTTACATCAAAAAGGATTTATTACAGAACGCACAGTTCCAAGCCCATTAGGACCCCAGCGTACATATTTTGAAATCAATCGTAGTATTGCGATTTCTATGTGGTTTGGTCCTCATGAATTTCGAATTCGTATGGTTGATTTCCCTGATTTAGATGAAGAATATGATGATGAATCTAGATCGATTAGTAAAGAACTTAATGAATTCATAAGATCCCAAATTGGTCGTATTAAAGATTTAGATGAACGTCTTAAGAAAATCGAAAAAGAGCGGATTTTAATTTTAAGAGAACGACAGAGAATTTTAGGATCGTTAGATGAAGCTTTATTTGAAGCCGGATTTGATGAAACAACCAAGAAAATATTCTTTTTAATATTAGCATCCGAGAAACCTCTAAGTGTTGATGATATTGCTGAAAAGCTCAGATTGCCTAATAGCGTTGTAAAACAAGCAATTGAAAATCTGAAAAAGAATGAATTAATAAAATCTGTAATCAAGAAAGTGAAAAATATTAGCTCGTATGATACGAGCTTCTAAATATTGATCAGTTGGTTCAAATCCTTTAGGATAATCTCTGCTGTATGAATGTCGATGTTTTTCTCTATGTTGTCAATTATTTTTAAGAACGTATCAAAACGACTATCTGCGTCTAATGTGGGGTCCATAGCCTTTTCTAGTAATTTTTTGATTTTTTGTTTGAAGGGTGGTTTCTTTCCATATGTTTTTTCAATAGTATTTGTCATTCTTTCATCAAAACCATTGATTAGGCTTTTACGTCTAATGGATCCTAATTTATCGCGCTCTATGGAACCAATTGATTCACCTAATATTTTTGATATATTTGTTCCTAAATCAAATAGAAGACTTTCAACATCAAATGCGTTTATTGATATCGAGCTTTTATCGGATTTTAATATCCATTTGGGGCCTTCAGGTTTCTCCAAAATTAGGGTTCCTTCGTTAATAAGATTGATTTCCGATATGAAATAATCCGCCTTTAAACTTGCTTTAAATAACAAATATAATCTACTTGCATCAACAACAGATAGTTCAACAATCGGTTTTGATGGGTCTTTTCCTATATTTATCTGTTTGCTGTTCTTTTCTGGAATAAATACGTATTTACCACCTGATGATTTTGTAGCTGGTGCGGGTAGGTTTTGTAATATATCTATAATTTTATTCACTTCATTATTATGGAAAACAATTGATGTTTTTCCGTCAATTAAATAAATCTGTGATGCGGATTTTGATTTTGCCCCAACTTTTTGTCTTGGCAGGTTTGGCGAAGTCCTTTTTATGTATCCCTCATATTTTGGTGTTGCTATTGCTTTTTTTAAGACTTCAATCATATCGTAAATTTCACCAAAACTAATCAAGATTTCTTCTTCAGGATCGCCTCTTCCAATCCCAACATTTCCTTCTTTCGTAAGTCGTACAAACATTATGCACACCTCAATTTATCTAATATTTATTTATTTCTTTAGTATAAAAAAACAATGTTTACACTAACTTTTTATTTTTGATTTACAATACTTTTTATTTATAGAAATGAAAGAAATAGGTGCTTAAATGATGGATATTCGTAAAATTGGCTTGATTTCATTAATGTTATTTTTAACTGGAAGTCCTATGTTTGTTATTGGATATACGGTTTTAACAGCTCAAGCTCAATCTTCAGGTTCTATTACTTTGGATGTTCTTTTGTTTACAGATGAAGATTCCAGTAAAATTGAAGAAAGTATTGAGCTTGATAAATCGATTAATGTTACTAAAACAGATGTATTGCCAAGTTCTATTTCCGGTTATGATTCGATATTTATTGTTGATAAACCATTAAATAATAGTGCGGTGCAGCTATTATTAGATTATTTGAATGCTGGTGGGGGCATCAATATTTTCATGGGCCCCAAGATGACTTCAAATCCCTATGGTTTTTCAAATTTCACTCTTACTAACGCAAAAACATTAAGTTATACCATAAATGCGACATTGTTTACATATATCTCCAATCCTAGCAATCCACTTGCGCAAATTGACTGGGCATCTGTGCCTGAAACGCATGCTACAACAATTTTCTCTAATATCTCCTCCGATGTTGATATAATCCTTAGAAATAACACAATATCTGGTACTGGAATTCCTTTACTTTTTGAAAAGCAAGTTGGTGCTGGCAGGATTGTTGTGTATACTCCGTGGACTACAATAAATTCTCAAACTGGCGAACCATTTAATGTTGAGATCACCTTATGGCCTTATTTTAATTACTTTATCTATTCATCTGCAATGTATTCTGCTGGTCATTCATTTCTTTCTTATCCCGATTGGCCATATTCTCCAGTACCACATTTCGAACAGCAAGTGCTAATTGGGGTTTTTGTTTTCATTCTTGCATTGTTTGCTGTTGGTGTTTTCATAAAAATTCGTTCGTATTCTAAATCGCATAAACCGCGTATTGAAACGCTCTCTGAAGAAATTCTTGAAGAGGTTGAGAAAAAGCAAAAGCAAGACGAATGGGAACAGGTTGGGCTTCACAGGCAAATTGGTGGATTTCTTTACATGTTCTTTGTTGTTATGCTTATTGTTATTCCTAATGCGATCATGCAATCTATGATCTTACCCCGATTTATTCTGCCATATCCTCAGGCTGCTGGATGGTATAGCTTTTCAATAAATCTTTTCCAAGCAATTTGGGTTGTATTCGATCTTGGTACAAGTGTTGCTCTTGTAAAATATTTCGCACAATATCGTGTTGATAAGCCTTTAGAAGCTATAAAATATGTTCAGATTTTTATCTGGTTTCAGATGCTTACAGGTGTGGTACAAGTATTTCTAATCTCATTCTTAGGTTCTATCTTCTTCCCACATACATTTCTTGCACACTTAACGTGGATTTTTATTGCACATAGTTTAGTTCAATATCCAGGATTTACGTTAGTCTTTTTGTTTGTATTTAGAGCACTTCAGCGTATTGATCTCCAGCAATTATCGAATCTTATGTATTACGCTGTTTTCAGCATAATTGGACCTTATACTGGAATCCTTATATTTCGCTGGTGGGGTTCTCAAAATCCGATTTTTGGCGAGGCATTAGGTGGTGCGATTGGTTATGCACTAGGTGGATATTTCCAAGAATGGATGATGTTTCTATTTACGTTATATCTATTTAAAAAATTAGGATTTCACGCTACGACTTTCTTTAGGGTTGACTTTGGTGTTGCACAGGTAAAGCAAGCACTTAAGTTTGGAGCAAAATGGACTGCAGGTCAAGTTTGGGTTCCCGCTGTCTGGATGTTGCAAATGATTATTGTAAGTACCCAATTGCTTAGTTGGTCTGCACAACAAGGGTATTTCAGTCTGGCATGGAATCTTGTATTGATCGTTAGTGTTGCAGGACTATTTATGGACAGTCTGATGGGGGGAATATCTGAAGCATATTCTCACAAGAAGCATAAATTAGTGGAACTATATGCTGCAGAAGGTCTCAAATGGGGTTCATTTATTGTATTCTGGATCGTGTCTTCATTATATGCTGTTGGTTGGCGATTTATATCAGGTGCTGCTGGTCCAGAATGGGAACCCGCAAATGTTCTTTTGCCGGGGCTTCTACTATTCCAGCTTATTGGATATTTTAGCTGGTGTTCTGATAATGTTTATGCAGGTGTAGGACGTACTGGGCTTGCTGCATTAGTCTGGATCGAAGAACAGGCAATTCGTGCAATTCTTATGGTATACTTTGTAGTGTATTGGTCTGCAGGTATGGTGGGTATCATATATGCTTATGTTATCGCTCTTGCAATAAAGGACGTCTCAACATGGGCAATCATTCGTCGTAAAATTACTGCACCTAAGTTCTATGTGTGGCAGACCTATATTGGACCCGGGCTTGCTGCAATAATGAACTTTGCATTACTGGAATTTATATCCCGTTTGATTTGGGATGCTGGGATACTTAGCTCAGTGTTATTATTCTTCATTGGCACGTTTATATCCGTTTACTGGTATAGCTTCTTTACTGGACTTACTGGTAGTTGGGATAATAATACTCTAAGTGAATTCAAGCGTTCTGTTGATATGACTGGAAAGATGCGTGTTCTTTCATATCCATTATACAAGCTTGCTCAGATAGGTTCAAAGAGTCCTTTATTTAATCGATGCGTAATTGATATTTATGATGTTGCAATGCAGGAAGCAAAAGAAATTACAGAAGAAAAGAAAGCTCTCGTTATATAGAGCTTTTTTCCTTTTTTTATACATAATTAATATATATTAGATAAATTATATTGTTTGATAGGTGTCGTGGTTGATATATGGGATGTTTGTATTAAATTCAGCATTTGAGATTGTATTCAAGAAGGAATTCTGGCCTGTAAAAATTTCAAAACGTATTATGGATGAACTAAGAATAAAAATAAATGAATATAGGCGAAAAATATCTCATTTGACTTTCATAGGCGAAAGCATCGATTTTCCGGGGGAGTTTGATATTATTAATGAGGACCATATGAAACTAAAATTTGTTTTTGAAACATTCGCTAAGAATTGTTTTGTAATTTATTCAGACCCCACTGAGAATGTAGATGAGCTTTATGCAAAAATTAAGAATATTCGCAAGTTATTCATACAACGATATGGTTTGAAGCTGTATCCTATTACTGATCCCGAACAAATAAATGAATTAGATAAAATATTGAATGAGCAACTTGTATCAATTGCAAAAATATCTATCATTGGTCTTCCTGGTGTTGGAAAGACTACAATTGCTCGACTAGTAGCAACAGGCGACCCATCGCTGGAATATTCACCAACAATACAACCCCATATTGCTCATGCCGGGGCATCTATTTCAGATTTGTTAAAACATGTCAATATTAAAGAAGATGATGAATGGCTATTTATTGGAAATAAGGTTATTGTTGTGCATGATATGCCTGGACAAAGGCTCCTTAGAGGCACTTGGAATGTATATTTACGTGGAACCGACGGCATGTTGCTTGTCGTTAAATCTTTGCTAAGTGAGGTTCTTCAATCTAAGAAAGTTCTAGAATTTGCGAAGAGTATTGTTCCTGATGCCATAGTTTGGGCAATTGCAAATTTTCAAGATTTACCGAATGCACTGCCGCCTAAGGTTGTGGAAAAACTCTTGGGTGTACCTACATTTGGAATGGTTGCCATAGACCCATCTAGGCGTGATGAAATGATTGCAATTATCCGTAAATTGTGTATTGCAAAAGAAAAAGAATATCTCAAATAGCAAAATTAAAGAATATTTTAATCTTTCCCTACTTAGTTGTACTTCGAGGAGTTTACAATGGCTACAAGTGATAAGTCTAAAAAATATTCGAAAGTACTAATTATATCGCATGCAAAAGATCCTGATGGTATATGTTCTGCAGCTATATCTATTCGATACGCCATGAAAAAGAATATGGAATATAAGACTTTATTTTTGGATTATGGTGATCTCGAAGAATATTTTCCTAATTTAAAGTCTTATCATGATACATTGGTTTTAATTACAGATCTTGGTATTGATAAGAGTTCAGAAAAAGTAGTATTGAGCACGTTATCCTCATTAGCGAAACAAGGTTGTCGGATTGTATGGTTGGATCATCACGAATGGCATGCATCGGCAATTAAATTCATATTATCCCTACCAAATTCACCCGTTCTTAAAATTGTCAAATCATTATGTGCTGCAGAAATTGCTCAAAAAGTATTAATGCCAAACGATGATATTAGTATCGAGCTTGCAAGGGTAGCACATGATTCTGACTTTAATTTGCAAGAACTGGAATCATCACAAGTGCTTTCAGATCTTATAACCCATATTAGATATAGCTTTAGTGATAGTAATGCAGAGCTACAAAAAGAGTTACACCACATCTCATTATTATTGGCTAACAAAGGAATCTCAGCTCTTTGGGATGAAAAACGAAAGATAATACCTGATGATAATTATAGGCTTCAAGTGAAAGCTTATCGAAAGCTTAGAGCGAAAAAAATGAAAGGCCTATTGGAAAAATCATGTTCTCAAAAGATTCATGGAAAGCTTGTCCGTATTGTTTTTATTCCTGAAGGGATTACAACTACTGATGTTGCAAATTATTTGAGCGACCCTAAGAATCTAGTTGATAAATCTGGGAAAAGTTATGAAGTTGCAGATGTACTTATTACGGTCGGTAATTCCGGATTAATGGGTATTCGTCGAACGACTGACGATGTTTTATGTAATGAAATTGCAAAAATGTTTGGTGGCGGTGGTCATGAATACGCCGCTGGAGCAGAATATGTAGGTTATAGTAATTTTGAATCTGCTTGTGATGATATCTTACATGAACTTAGTACAACAAAAGTATGGATAAAGAGTGCCTAATTGGCACTTTTATTTTTAAAAAGAATTAGCTAGAACTAGCTTCAATTTCTTCTTCTTGGATCTTGGTTCTAATATATCTAGTGACGTACCCTGCAATTCTATTTCTAAGCTTCTTTGAATATGCGTCTGTGACTTCATCCACAACTCTCTTGTTATTTTCAAAGTCTGTATTAAAGCGGTCTGGGTACAACTCAACTAGTTTTCGTGCGGCATTTTTTATGTACTTTGGTCTTACAGTTCCCAGTGTTACGCACCTTCCTTTGTTATATTAAATACTAATATGGAACCCTTCCGAATACTCTTATAAATTTGGCGTTATCTTCCTATATTTTTATTTTTTTGTTTGTCTCTTTTTTATATCAAGCCACATTATCTCTGCGACTATTTTGAATATATCTCCGACATTTTCTCCGGTCTTCGCACTTGATTCGCAATATAGGAATCCATGTTTGTCTGCCCATTCTTTTCCTTCTTCGAATGATACAACTCGGTCTGGTAAGTCTATCTTATTTCCTACAACTATGAATGGCACTCGTCTTCCGATTGATTTATCTGCCTCTTGTAGCCATTTTTCTAATGCGAGGAATGATCTACGTCGAGTCACGTCATATACTAGTAATCCTCCGCTTGCTCCTGCATAGTATAAGTTTCTAACTCCTTGGAATCGCTCCTGGCCTGCAAGGTCCCATACTTGTAGTTTTACGCGTATTGCATATTCTGAATCTGGTGGATATATGTCAGTTAATTTTACTGCAAATTGAGAACCAACTGTAACTTTGTAATCTGTCGTGAATTTGCCTGTTGCAAATCTATTTACTAACGATGTTTTTCCAACTGCTCCTTCTCCAAGAACTACAGCTTTGAACAAGTAATCATAGCTATCTTCAGGGCGTCCTGGTTTTCTTGGTTTAGGTGGTACATCTTTGAATGGTGAAGTACATGGTTCGTGTTTCTCTTCAACTTTTTCTTCAGTAGTACTTTCAAATAGTGGTTCTTCTGTCTTTTGTGGTGCGAATAATGCGTGTTCCGGAATCTCGAGTGGTTCTGATGGTTTTATTGTAGATGCAGATTCTGTTACAGATGGCGTTGAGAATGGCGACACTTCCGGTGTTGTGCTTGTTGCCACTGGTTCAGTAGTTGTTGTACTTGCTTCTGTGGAAGCTTTTTGTGGTGATTTCATTAATGAATCTAGTGTTTCTAAAAATGCTTTTGCCGCTTCGATTTCGTCTTTTATTATTTTTTGTGATTCTGCAGCAGACATCGGTTGAGTACTAATTGCCTCAGCTTGCTGTAGTGCAGCTTCAATTTCTGGGGATACTACTTCTTCTTCTGTTACATAGACCGGAATTTCATTGATACTAGCTCTATGTTCTACACCATTTTGATCTATGAATTTAATAACTAACGGTCGAATAATTGATGTTCCAACAACATTACTCTTTATTGTAATCTTAAAATCTACTCTTTCATTTGGGTCTAATTTTGGTATTTTAATTGCAATTGGGTTGATTGTAATATTTTCCTTGGGATACCAATATATTTTTCCCGATACCTCTTGAATTGGTTTTTCTGTTATATTTGTAATTGAAAGA
>CAZPUN010000036.1:0-25052 GCA_964589775.1 uncultured archaeon | reverse complement strand
AGAAACATTCACGTCCGGAGTGTATAATTTTACAATTCAGTATAAAGATAAAGTTCTTTTAAAAATTGGAAATGAAGTGTCATTTAAAATTATTACAAATGGTGTTGCAGTATCGCATCAAGATATTCACATCGATTTTGTAGGTACTAATTATAACGGAACATTAAGACCAACGAAAATCTCGGGAGATATAATATATATTGAGTTCCAACCATTAATAATGTCCAGAGAGGCCATGGCACTTCTTGGACTTGTTGCACTACTATGGTTCACAGAAGGAATTCCTCTTGTTGCAACAGCCTTGATGATTCCAACCTTCTTAATCCTTATGAATGTATATACACCCACACAAGCACTCGCACCATTCTTTGATCCAGTTGTAGCTTTGATTCTGGGTGGATTTTTGATAGGGCGCGCACTCACAAAATATGAATTAGATAAGAGAATTGCTTTAGAACTAATCGTTAAGAGTAAAGGTAGTGGAAATTCCCTGATTTTAGTACTCATGCTTGTTACGGCATTCTTATCTTTCTGGATAAGTAACACCGCAACTGCCGCGATTATGATTCCCATAGGGCTCGCAATGATTGGAAGAATAAGATCATTAGATATTAGAAAAAGATATGAAAAGGTCACCGTACTTGCAATTGCATATTCTGCCACTCTCGGAGGTATAGGAACAGTAATTGGCTCGCCGCCAAATGCCCTTGCCGTAGCATATCTCAATTCATTTTTAGGAGCGGATCTATCTTTCACAAGTTGGCTTTCATTTGGACTCCCAGTTGTGCTAATTACACTACCGATTATATGGCGATTTTTGATTTTTATGTTTAAACCGCCAAGTGAAGCAAAAGAAGTTTCAGAACTTAGAAAAACCGCACAAGAGGAATTAGAAAAACTTGGAGAACTTACAGGAACACAAAAGGCTGTTATCATAATTTTTGCAACAACTATTGTATTATGGCTCACCCAAAAGTTACCGGATTTTATCGTAGCAATTATCGGATGGCCAGGACATGGTATTTCAAGTAGTACCATATCAATTTTGGCAGGCTTTCTGTTGCTAGCATTAGGATTCTTAGATGAAAAAGATATTTCACGACAAATCTCATGGAGCGCACTATTAATACTAGGAAGTGGTATCCTGCTTGGCAGCGCACTTGTAAATACAGGAATTTCATACTGGTTAGGAGTACAAATGTCCGGAATGCAAGGCATTTCGCCAATAATTGTTAATGTAGTCATAGGATTCCTTGCGGTAATAATTACTATGTTTGCTTCAAATACAGCTGCAGCAGCTATACTAATTCCAATCGGAATTCCAATGGCAATCAGCTTGGATATGGATCCCATGTTGATTACGATGACAATTGCAATTGGTGCATCACTCGATTTTGCATTACCGACAGGAACACCACCAAGTACAATCGCATATTCCACAGGTAAGATTTCGCTGAAAGAAATGATCAAAACCGGAATAGGACTAGATGTCATTGCATTACTAATATTAACACTAGTCGTCGTATGGATATGGGCACTATTTGGACTTGTAGTAATTTAGTCCAATAAATCATTTCTTTTTTCTATAACCACCAATATAAAAATAAAAACAGAAGGGAAATATTCCCTTATTTCTTGACTTTTTCTTCAACAAATTTCTTAAGAATTTCATCAAGCTTGGGCTGACCAATTTCCTCGAGTTCGTAGCGGACACGAGTGTATGGAACTTTGAATTTAATGAGACGACTGAGGTCGATGGGGGTACCGATAATAACGGCTTCAGCATCAGAGTTATTGATGGTTTCTTCAAGTTCCTTAATTTGAGTTGGACTGTATCCCATAGCTGGTAAAACTTCAGAAAGGTGGTCATATTTTTCAAATGTGTCAATAATTGAACCAACTGCATACGGACGAGGATCGATTACTTCTGCAGCACCAAATTTGATAGCTGCCATGTATCCTGCACCGTATGGCATACCACCGTGTGTGACTGTTGGGCCATCTTCAATTACTAAGACACGCTTACCACGAATTACATCCGGATCATCTACAAATAGAGGTGATGCTGCATCAATAATAATTGCATTTGGATTTACAGCCATGACATTTTCACGAACTTCTTCAATGTTCTCGAAATCAGCAGTGGCTTCCTTGTTGATAATAACAATATCAGCCATACGCAGGTTTGTTTCACCAGGATAGTATGCGACTTCATGACCGGGTCTGTGAGGATCAACAACTACAATCAACAGGTCGGGCTTGAAGAATGGAAAGTCGTTGTTTCCACCATCCCATGTGATAATGTCTGCCTCTTTTTCAGCATTTTCAAGAATCTTCTGATAATCAACACCAGCATATACAATGACACCCATGTTAATCATTGGTTCATATTCTTCACGCTCTTCAATTGTACATTCCTGCTTGTCCATATCTTCAACAGTCTCAAATCTTTGCATGATCTGCTTTGTTAAGTCAGGATTATATGGCATTGGGTGTCGTACATCTACAACCTTTAGACCCATATCCTTCAAAATCTTGTTAACTCTTCGAGAAGTCTGGCTCTTACCACAACCAGTTCTTACAGCACAAACAGCAACAACGGGCTTCTTGGATTTGAGCATTGTAGTCTCAGTGCCCATTAATCTAAAATCAGCACCTGCGGCATTAACAATTGATGCCTTGTGCATTACATCTTCATGTGCAAGATCAGAATACGCGAGAATAACTTGTTCTACTTTAAATTTCTTAATTAATTCAGGTAATTTTTCTTCAGGATAGATTTTTATTCCATTGGGATATAATGGTCCTGAAAGTTCGGGCGGATATACTCTCTCTTCAATTCCGGGAATCTGTGCAGCTGTAAAAGCAACTACTTCATATTTCTCATTATTACGGAAATACACGTTAAAGTTGTGAAAGTCTCGTCCTGCTGCACCCATAATAATTACTTTCGTTCGTTCCATTGTAATCACCTTTGTGATGATGAAAGAATCATCCGCTTCTAAAATTATCGGTTAGTGCTTTCAATATTGTACATTTAAGTTCACAATTTAATTTATAAGAGATTTATACCATAGCCCAAATTGATCTTTTCTGTTTTAAATAAAATCATAAAAATAAATAATTAAGACATTATGAATAAATACGAAATAGATTGATTTATCTTTTTAATAATCATCAGGTATACTTCCCGCATTGAGATGCAAGGGTTTTACGTATAAACTACCCTGCAGTAGCTATTTCAAGCATATACTCGCCGTGTCTCGATAAGAGAGCAACGCACCCCCATCTTTTTTGAGGATATCTTTGGATGCAACACATGTATTCAAGTCGCACCCTATTCTAAATCCTCAAACTAATTGATTTATTATATGTATACACTGTTATGAACTCTTATGCGATTCATCACCGCTTTCTAAAGCAATGCTTTCTCGCAGAGTGTTTGTAATATTGAAAAATCCCTAATTGCACAAGATACTCAACAGCGAAATAATACAAAAATATGAAAAAAGAAAAAAGATTATTTACTAACCACCATGTGACCATATCCAACTGCAGTTTTTGCACCAATACCGAAATTCTCGAACGCATCTTCAAGATTTTCCATTACAACATCAAGTGGTTTTTTACCTTTGAATTTTCCTTCAGGGATTGTTTGATTATCTTCGGGGTTAATCCCAAAAATAAATTCAAATTTTGTTTCTTCAACAACTAGGAAAAATATTGGAACCGGATTGAAATAATCACCGGGAGGTGTTTTATTTTCATCATCAGAATAATATGGTGCGTAATGCGGATTCATAATGTCTCGTTTAATAATAACGTTACCCTGCGGATATGCATCAAAAAAGATAATACGACCTTTAACTGCTTTTTTGTAATAGCCATCTTCAGGAGACCCAAATATGTCACAGAATCCACGATCTTTAATAGCTCTACTTTCAGCATTTTCTAAATTAACAGTTCCGTTCTCACTGGCAAAATATCGTAGTATAAAATAATTTCGTAATGCACCTTTTATTCCACTGCCAGGAATATATGGAAAACCATATACATGATGTAAATGCATAGAAGTCTCGTAAACTGATGCGTCACCTAACCCGATTATCATACGCCATTCCGGAGCAAAAGTTTTACTCTCAACCAAGATGCCGAGATTTTCTATAGTATTACGGTGCCGCTCTGCAACGCTTTTAATTATTTTAGTATTAATAGTATGATCGTTTATTTCTAACCTAAAACTATCGTTACACAGTTTTATGGCTTTGTTTAACTTCAAGTTAAAATTGTCAATAGTTTCTGGTATTAGTTTACTTGTATCCGTGGGTACTAGATAGACACAATTCTCTCTGGACTCTCTATGAGAATATGACCTATTATAGTCACGTTTTTGTCTATTAATTGGACGAATATACCGCGCCATATTTATTAATCCTCCTTAATTAAACCGTCTGCAAAACGCTTTAGCCAATCGAATAACGATAAAATTTCAATTGTCACTTTACGATATTTATTAGAATCACACGAAGAAACATAAGTAAAAGGATCATTAAGAGAATGACCCATATCTACTAAGAATTTTTTAATTTGGTTGAACAAAATATTATATGCATCATTATTAGATTGATTATTACGTTTTATATCAATAAACTTAAGTGTAGCAGACAAGCCATTTTTGTAAATTAAACTTGGAATTTTTTTGACATAGGACTTGTACTCTTTCTTTTTTGATATTGCAGCACCTTCCTCTGCAAAATCATATGCAATTTTTGCAATAGTAAGTTCCATATTCTTAGATACCAATTAATTCCCTCCAAAAATTTTTACAATGCCCTTTCCAATACTTCCATTTTTCCCAATTTGTATTGCTTTAGGCAGATGCTCGATAAAGTAGTTCAATGCCTTTTTAGATTCTGCATCTTTATCAGTATCACTAAATATGTGTTTACCATCTGCGTAAATCTTGGATATCGACACGAGCGAATACAAAACAGTATCTGCAGGGAGATATTCTTCCGTAAATAATCCGGTATGCTGTACAGTTCCCGTTGCAGGGTCTATTTTTGTGCGTGTATGAAGTTCTGTAGAATATTGAACAAAATATGAAAAATCGTCATCTGAAAGTATGACAAGGTCATTTTCTATTTTTTCTTTCAAATATGCGTAATCCTCATCGTCTCCAATTATATATTCTGCAAGAAACTCGGCAAGTGTTGAGCACGCATCGGATTCCGAAATCTCGAAAGTAAATTCTTCTAGAACAATCTTGTTTTCTAAAATAATCAAATTAGTATTTTCAGGTACTGTATTCGGCTTTGGAATTTTAAGGGGTTTTTTACCGACTTTTTGCAAATACTCATTAAATCGTAGCAAAGCCGAAGGACATGTTGCTAATGCATACACATTTTTCATAGATTTAATAGGAAACAATAAGATATTTGCATTTGACATTATTAGAGAGCCCGAATATTCATCTCCTTTTTCTGGACCAAACAGTATGGAAACTACGTTGTTCTCTGGATCGTCTTTGGACATACGCTTGTCGAACGCACTACGGAAAACACCTTTAAGACTAGATGCCTCAATAATTGGAAATCGCGTATATCGTTCCCGTTGAATAATCATGTCTACTCGACCTAAGCTGTTTCCTAATCCTGCATGCAAAGAGCTTTCAACAACATAAAATAAGAGCCTATTTCTTTCATTCATTTTTTCGACACTCCTCCAATTGTTTGATAAAATTTGATAATTGTTTAGATAATTCATTAGCTTTAATGTGGTTATGTTTAAAACCGGCATGATTTATATAATTCCGATAATTCCCTAAATTGTAGAAAATTTGGGCTATACATTCATTAATTTCTGCATCTACTTTTTGCCGTATATCGTCGGGTAATATTCCATCCATATTCTCTTTCTTGTCATGCCTATTTTTTAAGGCTATAACTGAAAGTCGTTCTGCAATTCCTTCTCGTATTTTTTCATTTTTAAATATTTTTTCATTTTTAAAATATGATTTGGCCAAAGCTTTTAAAAGAATTTCACTGATGATTGTTTCTCTGAGAATTGTATATCCTTGTTGAATCAGATTGTGCTCAATACACCATTTTACTGCGCGATAACCATTTTCTACATCATTACTTTTGAAATCATTAATCTTATTTGAAATTCGATCTAATAGTGGATTTAACGCATAAATATTGTTATTCTTTATCTTTTTAATTAGGTGTTTAAGAGTTTCATACTCAAATTCTATGATTACTGGACCTAGACTTCTTCTGATTGCATCTGTAAAGTATTTCAACTTGTTTGCAAAATTACGAATTACATCTATATTCACGTTGGGATTATTTCGGGAATTTTTTGCAATATCCATGGTAAGACTATAAATCTCTTTTGCATCACCATAGATCTGAAAGTTGTTTACTGCAATAGTCCATTCGAAAACTCTAACAAATTCGGTTACATCAAAAATCGGTACATCTCGCTGAGAGATATCCATTGCTCTAATATCTGAGATTGTTCCTAAGGATTCCATAGCACCATAATAGATACCGTCTATTGAAATATTCTTGATAGTTTTTGCATAATTTAGAATAATGAAAACAAGCATTGGAATCATACGAAATGCATGAGTAATGTCAAAATGTACATGATCATTCTCATTTAATGTTTTGAAAACAATATCAAAAATTTTCCAAATCTCATCTTTGTTTTTTCCCGATGGAATCGAAATAGGTACAATTTGAGGCTTTAATTTCAGATTCTGCAATTTTTCATAAAGACCAATAATTTTTTGTTTTTCATGATCTTCACGATTTTCCCAATTTTTTTTCTTAGCATCATCTGTCAAAAATACAACAATTCTATCGGAATCTGTCCAGTCCTTACAAAGAATCTTAGAAATCGCTTCTTGAACAAAACGTGTATTATCAACTTTATTTTTCTTATTATATAAATAATAATTTACGGGAATATAATTTGTAGTTCCTAAGAAAGAGATCAATACATTTGATTTTTCTTCAACCATTTTGCCCTCACCAAATCTCATCTAATTCTTCTGATAAAAGTTTATTAAGTTTATCACATGCGTTAAGAAACATTCGATCATCATTATTATTAACATCATCTAGACCAATTGCATATTTAGAAGGCAAGTATAATATTTGCCCATAATAATATCCATCTTCATAATGCACTGACATAAAGTACGGTTTTGCATGCCGTGATAATTTTGAGACCTGCCCCATCTTTCGAATAATTATAGGAGCTCCAATATATTGTCTTAATGAGTAATTATGCTTAGATTCTATATTATTGCGAGCATAATGATAAGCGGCAGCAAGCTTACTCAAAGCTCCAATCCAACTCTTAGTTTTATCTGTTCTCCAAAGTTTCATTTCAGAGGAAAAAGCAGAATATTTTGGAATATTTGGTGAAAACATCTGACGGTCTATTTTAATGTCTGAAAAATTAGAACTTGTTTCCAAAATTTTGAATGAGCCAAATCCATTTCTGGATTTTGAGCCTAATCCTCCAAATTTAGAAAGAACTGAAAGTGCTTTAATAACGTCTTTAGAATATTGCGTATCTTGAAATACAAGATTTATCGTGAATTTTTGATCTGGAAGAATATATTGACGATTATATCGATAGATACCATGATTCTTAAAATTGTAGGTTCCATAGCTCAAGTATTCAATAAGATTTATTTGAAAAGTATGACGCGATGTTATGACTAATTTTTTAGAACCAATTAATTCTTTCTGGGATGTGGATAATAACTTGGGGGTTACATTTATAGAAACTCTGCTTTTCGTAGCATTCCCACTTGAAGACCCAAATATTTCACCTTCGCGACTTTTTAATTCTGCCAATGAAAGATCTCCGTGTAGAGCACGCCACCAAAAACGTAATGCAGCCTTAATTGAAGGAGGTCTTAATACTGCGGTTTTACCATCCGCATCGCCAAGGAACATTGGAGTTATTATTTTACAATTTACAGTTATTTCCATGTATAGCCCTCGAATATTTGTTTAGGGAGTAAATGCTTTTGGAACCACACTAGCCAACTCCCCCTATTCTTAGTAAATTATAGTATATTCTTATTTTTATATTTTATCGTGAAAATATATAAATAAACAATATAATCAAAAAAGGTCGCAATTAATTTCTTAATTTTAGGCGTTTGATTGATTAAAATCCGTTCCTTCCATGGAAGAATTAATTAAGATTTATGTTATATAATACTAGAAGAACGCCCTAAAATAGGTCGATTCCGATAATATTAAATGCATTTAAGTAAAGAAAATAGAAATGTATATATTTGGCGCTAGTCGTAAAATAATAATGGCATAAAACATTCGGTGATTGCAAATGGCAAAGTTATCTAATCTCTCGGAAATAGCTATTCGACTGATCAAAGAATCAGGATCAGAAGGAATTTTAAGTTCAGAACTCGCAAAGATACTAAAATCGCATAGACGCAGAGTATACGACATCATAGCACCATTACGTGCGCTGGGTGTTATTAAAGTAACACGAAGTAAGCATGGCTCCACAATAGTTTGGGTGGGAAATGTAGGAGAAACAAATACTGAAGAAGTCGAGCATTTGAAGAAAGAAAATGAAACACTAAAAGAAGAGAAGAAGGCATTACAGCGAGAAATTGCAACATTGAAGGAAGAAATGAGAACTGGAACAACTCAAAAGAAAGTGGAGGTAACTGACAAGCAAGTTGAATTTTCAACTAGAGCCGTGCGAATTCGTGGAAAACAAGGAACATTACGCGTAACAAATAAGGGTGTAGAAGTCATTGTAGAGGCATCAAAAGAAGGAATATACGTGATTCCTGTGACAATCCATAGGGATGCCACACAAAAATTAACAAAGAAAATTAGAACAGCAATTTAAGTACAGAAAGTCGGAACTGGCGGTTCTTCCGCCTCTTAATTTTGAATTATATATATGATGCTTAAATGAGCTTAGTAACGTTTACAATCTGACCCACATGTATATTTGCTAGAGAATCAAGTTTTTCAACATCATTAACATTTCCAATGAGATTTACTTTTGCTGCAGTTGTTTTGTCGGCAAGATAAATAACAACCAAGTTTCCAACAGGAATAAAACCAATATCACCACGTTTTACAGTATTTGTGGGTTTCATAGCACCAGCTTTAATGGGCACAATCATCTGGATTTCATCTTTTCGTCGGATAGCTCGCCATGATGCAGGTAAGAGATCTACAATTCGGTCTACAATAATTGGACCTTTTATACGAGACAATGTTGCGTTAATGGAGACAAGCCCTTGAAAATCCATTTTCACCAATATATCACTTTCAGAAGACATAATTAACTCCTCATTATAAAATATATGAATTTATCACAAATAAATATAATGGAAATTTATATTTGTGAATACCAACTATCTGGAGATATAGACAATATTGCTTTTGCCAATTCTTTTGATGTATTAAGATATAAACTTTCAATAGCACTCGTAATCCATTCATCAACATGATATCCGGCATTTTTATACTCAATTGCCTGTAGTAGCATATCAAGCTTATCGGCATCATGAGCAATTTTGCCTTCAATCGTATCTTGAGTTTGATACTCCATAAAAATGTTAGAGATTTCAGATTTTATGGGTTCAGGAAGGTTACGAATTTGATCTCTTATCACATTCTGTTCGACAGTATCTGAAACCTCAAGATATTTCTTAGCAAGCCTATGAAGATCTAAAATACGAGATTCAATCGTGTCATGAAACAGGCAAATTAGAGAAACAAATCTTGCGTCGGCACCTTCAATTTTTGCCAGAATATAACCAATGATTGCAGTCCTAAAAGAATGCTCAGCAACAGTTTCAGGACTTTTTATTCCAGCCGTTTGCCAACCACTTCGTGGTATTCTCTTTAAACTACCAATTTCGAATAAATATCTTGCTATTTCCTTCATTTTAATCACAATATAGCATAAAATGACCCTTCATAAAGCTTTTTTATTTAGGTCAACATAATAATTTAATTAGAATACAATGGGAGTTATTGGGAATGTCATACTCTGAAAAAATCGATATTGCATTCGTTGTAGATACAACAGGTTCAATGTCAGATGATATAGCAGCAGTACGTGATAATTTATTTAGAATAGTAGATAAAATAATAGAAGCACGTCCAGAGCTTCAAATACGTTTTGCATTGGTAAGTTATCGAGATCATCCACCCGAAGAAAATTCATATGTTACAAAATTACACGACTTTACACCAAATGTAAAAACAATACACAAATTTATTTCGAATCTTCATGCAAAAGGGGGAGGCGATGGCCCAGAAGCAGTAGCAGACGGATTACATGCAGCAAATGAGAAATTAAAATGGGCACCAGATGCATATAAAGTTCTTACACTTATAGGAGATGCACCACCTCATGGAAGAAAGTATTCCAATACAAAAAATGATCACTGGCCAGATGGATGCCCAAAGGGATTGGACCCAATTGATGAAGTACAAAAGCTATCAGAACGATTTGGCGAAACATTCTTTCTATTTACAGTGGGATGCAACGATTATGCACAAGACGCGTTCATTAAAATCGCTAGTGCAATAAAAAATGGAACATATTATTCATTAGATGAAGCATCGCATCTTCCGGATAGAATACTTGAAATTTTGGAACATATAGGAGGGCTTATAGATCAAGACAAGAAAGTTCTGAAATATTATGAATCTCATGATGGCGTAATGGACATAGAAAAAGCAGCAGGAGAATTAGGACTAGAGGTAAAGCAATTAAAAATTTCATTATCACGCCTTTTAGAACTAGGCATGATTCCCTCATGGCCAAAACATAGTATGATTACTCCAGAAAAAATGCACTTGAGTTATTCATATCCAGAGATCCCAACAATAATGCCATGTGAAAAACCAATACAAATGCGTATGGTTATAGCAAACCCAAGTCCGGTCTCGATTGAACTTGATGTAAAAGTTGAAATTTCAGCAGAAATAGGTTCGCACCAACTCTTTGAAGAACATGTCAAGGTACTTGCACGCGGTAACGAAGAAATAAATATGAAAGTTTCAATTCCAAGTGCATTCAGAAAGATTAAGAGTGAAATCAAATTCATGGTTTCATACAAAGGCAAAGTGCTTGAAACATATTCAAAAACAATTCGCGCATATTAGTATATAGTAGTGGGATATATTAATCCTTTTATTCCACTTTTATATTGAGAGTGGAAACCATAATGATGTTAGGTAACTTCCAACAAATGATAGAACATGAATTATTAAAAGAGTGGACTATAATTTCAGCTCCGCTCGATGCGCATATAATAGACGACTGGCCCAATAAAAAGTATTACATAAATCTCGGAACTCTCAAGCAAATTCCCCCCATAGATAATATTCAAAATTATGTATTATACGTATTGCCCCGAAAAATTATAGATGCACTTTTCAATTCTGATGAAATTTTAAATTTTGAAACAGGCGTTTTGATCTTTGGTTATAAAAATCGATTTGTTATATCAGAACTAAAGAGAAATGATGACCAATACGTTTTGAAAATGGGTATAACAATTAAACTTGATAGAGCTCAACAGATGCAAATATTTTCTGATGCTATAGGAGAGATTTATAGCAACTTAGAAGAAGATGCTCAATCAGGATATATTATTAATGCAATTACATATACAAATCCATCAGAACGAAACTTTAGTAGATGGCCAGATAATAAGAATATAATCCGCTCAATTGTAGTTCCAAAAAACATATTCTGTATGACATTTTTAAATAATATATTCAGAGTAATTTATCCATTGATGCGGACTATTTCACAAGTTGCAGGTAGTCTTGAATTTTTGATTTCACATATCAAATTTCTTAGTTCGTCGTACAACTCAATTACAAACTTCAAAAATAATACCACATTATGCATTAAAACCACTCTATCGCTGAAAGATATTTCGACTCGATATTTTGCCCATGCCATGGAAGATGTGTGGCATCTCCCTAAAAAACCAATAGAAATTGAAAAATCAGAATATATATCCAAAAAACCAAAAGATAGTACTGATACGTTTGACATTGATATTTCGGAAGATATATTACTAAAACCAGAAAAACATGAAAAAAATATTGAAACGCAAAAAACGACAATAGATAAAGCAGAAATTCAAAAACACCCAATAAAATCTACAAAACCAATAGAAGCACCCTATGAGAAAAAAGCTCATGAATTACCCTCATCATTTACTCCAGCAGATAAATTACATTCAGAACATTCGGAGAAAATAGAACATATAGAATATGGTCCGGATATAAAATACCTTCAGAATGAAATAACACAAATTAAAACAATACTCGACAAGATCATGCCAATAGATTTCAGCAAAGAGATTAAGAAAAGCCTAACGGATTTAAAATCAATTACAATGAGAATTACAAAGCTGGAAAATGAATTTTATGAATTAAAGAAAGAGATTTCTAAAAAATCACCAGATTCAAAAGATGCAAACACCGAGAAAATCATTCAAGATATTATCGAAAAGAATGAAAAGTTATCTGAACACCTTGAAATAATCGCTAGCAGAATTGAAGAGCTATTACGAGATGAATAATTATGGCATCGGAACTCCAAAATGAAGTAATGGATTTAAAACGCCGTGCATTGATAATTCAGGAACAATGGCAAGATTTGATGAAACTAAAAAGAAGTATAGAAAAAACAGATGCTTTTCTTAGACATGTAGAAACAAGTTTTGAAGAGCTTAGACAAATGTACGAACACAAGCCAAATACAACCGAATTACGAAAAATCGAAACATATATGCGTGTACTAGAAAAGAAAGTCATTGAATTGCAAGATACATTAAATGAATTAATTAGAAAAAAAAGGCTAAGAAAATTATCAAAAAGTTTAATCAATACAAATTCATAATGAGTTATGTCCTTTTGCCGTTAATATCTCAATCAATTTATTTCTAAATGTTCTGAAATTGAAAATATGTGGTCTCCATTGGATCCCTTTATGCTCGGGAATTATCTCAGGCAGCTTACCTTCAGTCAAATCAACAATTAGTAATTTCATTTTCTCTGATAAAAGACTGTTAATTTGTTCCATAAAAGAGGAAATGTCCTCAGGAATGGATGCCATAAATAAAACCACAATTGTTTCATTATTACGGGGCATAGTTTTAATGACAGATGAAAGATTGTCTACAAGATGCATGTGATCAACATGCACATCAGATTCATGTTGCATACTATAAAAGATATCAGATATTAAGGATTTTATAATACCAGTAGCAGCTGTATCAGATAAATCGATATATTGAACACTTGTATCGCCATAGCTGACAGTGAACGTATCAAATGTATCTGTAGCATTTGTATACGCTAATTTGATTTGTGTATCCATCTGGGAAAGATCCATCATTGTCATTATAGATGCAAGTGTAGATGCATGAAATACAGGAAGTTCATCGTCAAATTTCTTTAATTTTTCCAGTTCAGTTAGAATGGATTTATCTCGAACTAACGACTTTATGAATAATAGATTTGAACATTGAATCTTATGTGTCCATGCTTCCTGTGAATCTTCTACAACAAATATCAGGTTTATATCTCGGAAATATTGAATGGGTTTAAACATGACCTTTTTGAAATCTTCAAATTCAAAAACCGCGATTTCACCATTTTCTAATGGAGGCGTCACCCGCATAATTTCAAGATTTAATCGAACACCGGATATATTCAAATTAAATCCCATGTTGTTTCCAATGTAGAGATCTTTGAATTGCGAGATAATTTCTTCTTCATGTAATAAGATATGATCTTCAAGATCAGTCGGCAATAGAGTATCATGGGGCAGATACGCAATTAATAATCCGTGAGCAGTTCGAATAGTACCCTCATATTTGAATAAATCAACTCTATCATATTCGTTCATTCTAAAAATATCAAGCGCATCAGAGGCTACTTTTACAACACTTTCGGTTTTTATCGTATGATATTGTGTTTTTAGAGCATGCCAAACCTCCTTTTGAGGATTTACAATAATTCCAATATCATTATTTTCAATACCAATTTTTGTTCCGATTTCTTGTGAAATTTGTAATACTTTTTCATTAATATCATCACGCATTAATACGAAATTGGAGCGTATAACCTCTTTGTGCTTTGAAACGCCAATAGATTCGATTAATGCTTTAGAAAATTGAAATATATTAGAAGGAAGTTCAATAGAAATTACGGATTGCTCTTTTAGTTTTTCTGACAAATATTCACGAATTTTTTTCAAGTTCCTTCCAATTGATTTTATATCATTGTAATATGTCGTGAAGATATATTGCTTAGAACGATATGGAACCGAAACAAATGAAATATGCGAATGACGCGACAATCGCAAAGTAATAATCCATGAATCGTGCATAACGCGATTATTATTGGGAGACAGAATAAAATCAATCGAGACAATTTTTCCTAAATTGTTCGAATCAATATTTTGTGCAACTTTTAAGAGCTCAGAACGCATAACTGGATAAACAATCGGTGTTATCTCAAAAATCACTTCTTTACCGACGGAGTTTTGAAATGGATATATTGCAGGAAGCATAGATAACGCATTAGCACCAAGAATTTTTCGTACATCACTTAGAGTTCCAGGAAAATCTTTACTCAAAAAGTAGCTAATTGCCTCTGATATCTGCTTTGATGTATTGAATGGATATCCAGTGCCAAACAAAATGCGAGAAGACCAATCTCGATTATTTTCTTTAAAGAATTCTACAATTTGCAGAATTGTTTCAACTGATAAACCTGCAGTCGAAACACCAATCCATTTGTGATCAATTATATTTGGTAAGAGTTTCTGAGCAAAATCGTCATTTGAAAAATAGAGAATTATACGAGATTTGAAATCATCTTTGGGAGTAAAATGAGAAATAAATCGTGAAAAGTCCTTAATTGCCTTTAATGAATTGATTTCAATGAAAATAGGAAGATCAGAATCTATATATTTCAATACAATTTTTCCGAGTTCGCTTCCTAAAATATCGAGAAACTTATCTCCTGAAATTTTTAAACCCCATGAAGCCCCTTTTGATTTATCTAATTCCAAATCCTGTAATAGATAGAAACGAGGACCATGGGGGAGCTTTGTAGCCCATTCTTTTACATTTTGAATATTGGCAGGAATATATCGGGAATCAATTTCTAAACCTTTAGTTAAGCCAATTATCAAAGATTGGTCAACCAACCAGCCACGCTCACTAAAGGAAAGACTCCATCTGAAGAAATCGCTTATAATTGGAGGGATTGACAATGCTCTAAATTTTTGAGGAACATACTTGAATACATCAGAAAATTTATCACCTATTTCAAATAAATGTGTTTCAATTTCATTATAGAAGTCAAATAAATTCAGCGGATAATAGAATTGGGGACGTATGACAGTTCCAGCTCTACCTAAATGCGCTAATAGATCAAAAATATATATTCGTTCCAATGTACCATCTGTATTATTCTTTATAACAAGCATTTTATGCATTCATCCCCAGTAATAATAATGCTAAACCGAAGATAAATTTTGCTTTGATGCCGTTATTCAATATAAGGAAATAAACCCTAAAAATGTATATGAAATATTATTTTTAAAAATGAAATTGTAAATTGTATAGATGACAGATATTAACATACATAAGAATGACCTTTAATTAAATTTCAGAAAAAATCTAAATACGAGGGCTATCTAAGTTTATAAGGAAGATATACATAAATTTAATTTGATTGTGGAAAGTGGGGCGTTAATATGAACTCAGATAATTCTGAATTTTCAAAACAGGTAAAAGAAAATAGTAAAAAGATTTCAGAACTTGATAAATTCCTAAAGTCAATTAACGATAAAATATCTAAAATAAAAGAACAACAAGAGAATGATAAGAAGAAGTTACAAGATGAAATCAAAAAGAAATACGAATCTCTTGAAAATGAAATAACGGCAGTATCCAAAAGATTAGTAGATATGCACGAACGTAGTATGGATACTTTTGATGGAAAAATTGATGACCTAAAGGAACGAAATCAAACACTTTCTAGACGACAAGATGAACTTGAAAAACTCATATATCAAATTAAAAAAGAAATTCTCGAAGAATATGAAAAAGGAATTTCGCAAGTTTCTTCTGAGATTTCGAAAATCCAAAAGAATGTCGATGAGCTTGCTAAGATTGTTCGAGAGATAAAATCAAATCTTGAAAAGTTATCCAAGGAGAGATAACTAGTGCTGATTATTGAAGCCACTAGGGATGATCCCGCTCAACGTATCTTGAAAGGCCAAAAATTTATGCTATATATTGTTGATTCACATCACCATCTTGGAAGAGAAAAAGATCACACAAATACACCGAACAAAGTCTATGAATTTTATCAAATGTTATATTCAGAATTTCTTAAGAAAGTAGAAGAACAAAAGCACAAATTAAAATTCGTCCCTGTAGATATACAAGCACCTAAGCATCCTGAAATGTTCTTTAATTTGAATAAAACATGGATAAAATCCAAAAGCAGTTGGTTTGTGGATCGAACTGTAGTATTTCCATATAATGATCTATATGCTAAAAAAGATTTTCCAGAACAACCATCATTCAGAGTCTCAAATAATAAAATATTTAGCTGGACAACGCGAATACCTCATTCCCTAAGATTAATCGGTTTTGCCCGAGTCGATCCCACAGATGCTGTAAAATCAGATGACCCGAATATGGCAGTAAAAGAACTTGAACGCGCAATTGTCGAGCTTGGGCTTAGGGGATTAAAATTACATCCATTATCACAAAAATTCGTTTCAGAGATAACTGCAGATTTTACAGTACGTGTTGTTGAACGCGCATCTGAGTTAAACATTCCGATAATATTCGATACACGTGGTATAGAAATAGTTCGCCGAATATATGAACTTGTGAATATCGTACTTGAGAAACGCCCCGACCTATCAAATAAATTACGAGTGATTTTAGCACATTGCGCTTTTGATCCTGCAGCTGAATTTCTATATGAAGCTTTAAGCCATCCAAATATTTTTGCGGATGTTGCAGGAATGCATGATAGAGATGTTCCGCTATTATTTAGAAATGCAATTGACTTGATTTCATCGCCCACACAGAAATGGAGCGAAAAATTCCTGTGGGGAACGGATTATACGTTTCTAACAGTTCAAGCAGTAGATGTATTAACATACATGTTATCAGAAGACTTTGAAGGAACACTTGAAGATGTTCAGAGAATTTTAGCAGGAAATGTACTTCATTTGATAAATAGCCCCGCACGTATCAAAACAAGTAAAATAAAACCAAAAACAATCTATTTCGATATGAAAACAGAAATGGGAATTGAAAAAGACATCTCAGAGATTGTAATCAACGAACTGATCAGTAAATATAAAGACGATAAGATACAAATTCTTTCATTTGATTATCTTGTGCCTCCAAAGAGAACGTGGCCCAAGATTAAGGTTTTTGATACTTCACAAGATACACAAATATACTCATCAGACTTTATTATTGCAGCAAAAACTGCCGAAGAAACATTCTATATATTATTCAGAACATGGGCAAATGAATTTATATCGGTATCCATACTTGATAGAGAAAATTGGAAATTATGGGGCAATTTAGAACTTGCACAACAAAAATACAATAACGCGTTTGTTAAAAACATATGGAAACAAGGAACATTGGTTAAAGAAAACAAAGAGATCATAGATTTTCTAAATGATTTTATTAGTAATACCAATACATGAGCGCATAATTCATACGACGATAGAGTTAAATTCGATTTAAGCAATATTAATATTTGTTAAATAGTTTGCGGGAGGGTATTACAATCGTAGATAAGTTAACCCTGACAATAATAGATGGCGGAAACCTGAAAGGATACGCAAAAATGAATCCGGACGATGCGAAAAAACTAGATATTGAAACGGGTTCTATAATTGTATTTACCGAACCTGATTCTGGATTTTGGGGTGCGGCAGAAGTCCGTAAGGATGAAGATGTAAAGAAAGGAAAACTAGTTGTTGATAGTCTTCTATTAAGTGCTGCAGGGATCGCAAGTGAAGATCCAGTTGAAGTAGTACACCATACTGAAGTATTACCAACAGTAAATTATGTAGAATTTGGTATAAAACCAAATGACGAATCTGTAAAAGCCGAAAAGATACTTTTGCAAGCTGAGAAGAAAATAAAGTCATTAAAGAAGATACTTGATGGGCGCCTTATTTTCAAAGGTATGGAATTTGATTGGCCCGATTTAAATTCACGAATTGTAATTAAAGATACGCGACCCTCCCTGACAGGCATGAGTTTTGCACGCTTAAGTTTTGAAGCATTGGAAAAAGGTACAGGATATCAATTTAGAGTGATGGGTATTGCAATACCATTCAACGCGATATTAATGTTAGACATTTCAGGCTCGATGACTACGCGAGATGTACCCGTCAAAAATATTGCACAAGCAATTGAGGGCTTAAAAGACCTGACACAAGAAGAGCATGATTTGCAAGAATTTTTAGAACAATTCAAAGAAGGAAAAAATGTCCAACGAGTCCAAGCAGCAGCTCTGGCAGTATTGTTGTACTTGGCGGAGAAAATAGGACGTGGATTCGGAGAGAAGGTATCAATAATTACATTTGAAAATAAGGCAGAATCATTAACATTCTACGATCCGGAAACAGGCAAGAACAATCCATATGTCGTATGTACTGGAGAAGCAAAAGCAACAGGACTACTTATGACAAGTTTACTTGTTGTTGACAAATGCAATGATGCAGGACAGCTAACAAATATGGGAGATGCATTTATCAAGGCGGCAGAAGTCATGGAATCATTCGAAAACCACGAAAAGCCCGTCATGTTAATTATGCTATCAGATGGTATGCCAACTGCAGGCCCGCCACCTATGGAAGTTATAAAAGAGCATTTCTCAAAAGAGAAGAACTATGTCATATATACTATTGGATTAGGTAATCCAGAAGAAATTGATGAAGAACTATTATCAGAAATAGCAGCATTTGGACGTGGAACCTATAAAAGAATCGAGGATATGGGCGACCTCTTGGTTTGGTACGCCACGTTAGCAAGTGACTTTTCAACAATAATAAGAGGGGCCAAATCTGGCTCATAATTTCTCTTTTTTATGGAATTTCAACACCTAATGCTTCAAGAAGGGAACGTAATTGTTCGACATCCATTCGCTCTAGTTCTTCAGCAGGTAGATCTGGAAGCATGTCAGGAGGTATTAATGCAATTAGACGCTTTCGTTCGTCTTCTGTATCAGCAACGGATTCTTTGGATTCTTCAGATTCTTCAGATGTAACCTTTGCACTACGTAACATTTCTTTTATATCTTCAACAGTCAGACTTTCTATGATTTCCGGAGTTAATGCCTCGCGAACACTCTCAGGAAGTTCTTCGAGTAATCGTTCCTTTTCAGACAAGGTTTTCTTGCGCTTCTTTTTGGTTTTCTTAGCCTTTTTAGTCGGCTTAGGTGTCTCTTTTTCTTCTTTCTCAGGAGATAATCCACTTTTATATGTCTCTTCTATAAGTTTTGCATCTTCAACAGTTAATGATTTTAGCTGCTCCTCAGTAAACGAGGCTAAGAATTCGGGAGGTATCCTGCTTAAGATTTCTTCAACAGTCTCTTTTTCTTCAGCTTTTTCTTTCTCAGGTTCAGGCGGCTTTTCCTCAACCTTAGGAGCCCTACGAGATATTTCTCTGCGATCTTCCCATTCTTTAACATACGCTTTTAGCTCATCAACAGACATTCCTTTCAACACATCTAGCGAAACCTCATCAAGTAATTCTTTAGGAAGTGATGCGATAATATCTTCCTTGCTAGGAGGCTCAATTTTCTCAGGAACATATCTAAAGCCTTTACGACGCAATTCTAAAAATCTTTCAACTGCAGAGGGATCTGCTTTTAGTCGCTTGAAAAATTCTTTTATGTCTTCTTCACTCATATCAGGAAAGTCTGTAATTATTATATCAATATCCTTTGGGTCAACTCTAGCCCAAATTGGACCAGGAATATAATTAGATAAGGCAGCCGCAGCATGAGATACAACCCATTTGGATTCATCTTTTAATGCACGAAATAATCTAGGAATTGCGATTTCATTTTTGATTAATTCCAATCCAATTGCGGCTTGAATTCGTACGTCTTCTGAAGGATCATCCATAGCTTCGATAAGATATTCTACAACATAAGGCGTTCCGATTTCTGTCAATGCTTCAACAGCTCTTTGTCGAATCATATCACTTGAATCCTTTAAAAGACGCACAAGAATCTTAAAATTAGAATCATTTTCAAGACAGAGTTTTACGACTTCCTCGGTTTCCCAATCAAGTAATAACTGACGAATATCAACCATATTTTGGTCCCTCTATTAAATCATTATACAACATTTAATTATGGAGGAGTTACTTTTAAATTATCCGCTGATTTTATAGTATTGGTGCTCACAAGATGAATAATGTAAAATTAATACATATTTTACTATTTACAAGCGCGATATTCACTATCACGTTTATATACTGGATTTTATTGAATACAACAAGTATGGAAATCGTTAGCATTTTTTGGCTAATGAGTATATTTATTGAATTCATTCTGATAATAAGTTTTCAAAATCACTTTGGTAAAAGATTAGAAGATCTAGGATTTAAGAGTAATACATTCATACTCGATTTATTATTAGGAAGCTTATTTGGTTCGGGACTAGTTCTCATACATTACATTTTATCTGCTATATTAGGGGGAACAGTATCGGATTTCACCAATTTATTTGAAGTATTTTTCTCATTAATCTTCATTTCATTTTTCACGGCATTTATAGAAGAAATGATTTTTCGTGGAATCATCGCAGGATATCTTGCAGAAATATACAACATGAAAATCGGAATATTAGGCTCATCAATAGTTTTTGGATTAATTCATTTCAGCTGGTGGCTTCCATTGGGCTCCGTACCGATCATACCAACAGTTCTTTTCATATTCAATATGTTTTTGGGGGGAGTACTCTTATCGCTATTATATTTCAAGACAAATAAGAACCTATACTATCCAATAGGATTACATATCGGATGGAATACCTTTGGATATGCATTATTTCCACATTATCCAAGAGTATCCGTACCAGCAGCTGAATACTTTCAATTCGAATGGAGCATCCTGACAACAGTAGTATTTATAATGGGAATAATTATTATATATTTGTTTGAACAAATAAAATACAAAAAACATAAATTATTGAATTCATAAATGAGGTAGTGAGGAAAGGAGAATAGCCGAAAATGGATAAAGGTGTCACAACTGCTAAACTATTAGAGATTGAAATTGGGGATAAATTGGTACTTCCTGAAGAAATCGCAAATGAAATTGGAGCACAACGCGCACTAGTAATATTGGTATATAGGGATAAGAATCTGAAAATATTTCCAATTGAAAATGGCGAAGTTTATCATTTGAAATTAGAAATATCAAACCTGACCCGAAACTTTTTACAATACCTCACAAATGCATTTAAGCAATCAGGTTTGAAGGAGGTATTATTTACAACCGGTATTTGTGTTGAATCTGATAAATGCTATTATGAAAGCTATTTTAATAAACCAAACGAAGAATTTGATACAGAATTATTAAAGAAATTACTATCGGAAATAGAAGGTGTAAAAGAAGTAGTTATCAAGAAGCTTTAGAAAATAACTACTTCCTATATCCTTTAAGATCAACGGAGATATATTTCAAACCAATACGCGATAATTCCTTGATGAGAAGTTCTCGTACATCTTGCTGAATAAGTTTATGAATCTCTTCAGGATATACTTCAATCCGACAATGTAAATTAGTATGGATTCGAGCCCGTACCAATTTAACCCCACAAATTTCTCGTATTTTTAGTTCTGCTTGCCTTATAATATTAAGTAACTCTTCAGTAATTTTCAAACCATCCATAATTCGGGTCGCATAGCATGTATTTGATGGCACAAGCCAAGATGATAACCCAAGTTCTTCGCCTATGAGAAGTACTTCTTTTTTGCTTATGCCACTTAGTGCAAAGGGCGATATAATGCCAAATTCTTCTAATGCCTTTAGTCCAGGACGATCTTCATTCATATCGGACTTATTGGTGCCGTCAACAATCATATCGTATTTTAGGTCCATTTTTAGTTCATTGAGCTTTTTGAACATCAAACGCTTACATGCATAACATCGTAATGGGGTATTATTGTAAAATGAAGACGATGAGAGAGGATCATATTCTAATATGTAGAGCGGCGAATCTATTACTTTTGCAAAATCTTTCGCACGATCAATTTCATCAATTGGAATATTAGGTCCAGTAACAATTGCAAGAACAAGATCCTTTGCATACTTTTTAGCAAGTTGAGATAAAATAAGGCTATCAGAACCACCACTGAAAGCAACAATTACTTTTTTATCATGAAGAATTCCCTTAAGTTTATTTATCTTATTGTGCAATAAATCATTAATTTCGCTCAACTTGATTCACTAATTAGTATAAGATAAGCAAAAATATATCAACATTTAGATAAGAGGCATAATTATGGTAAAATTCATTGGTCGGTTTATTGGAAAATTCAATAAAGCAATTAAAACAAATCTTACACTTAGTTTGAGAAATCTTATTTTTCCAAGATATCTTGCGAGGGGTAAAATTGACACATGGTACTCATTTAATAATCACGAAATAGTACGAGAACAAATTGATGTAGGAAAAATCCTCACGGGAGTTGCAGTGCCATATACGTCAGATAAAGTAATTTTTGAAAAATCAGACAGAATTTATCTGATAGATGGATTTTTATTTTCTTCGGATTGTGTAGCAAAATCCTATATTGATTGTACAAAACAAATTATTGATGAAATTGATAATGCACTAAATACAGCACACAAAAACATTGCTCCGATCTTTAATAAAATCATTTCACCTTTTTCAATTGCAATTATAGATAATGATAAAGTAATTATTGGACGTGATCACATAGGAATTAAAAAAATTTGGACAGCCTACGATGGTAATAATTGGCATTTCGGAAACAGCACACATGTTCCATATTATTTACGAAATATTGAATATTTACCCCCTGCAACGTTTGGCATATTAACTAAGAGCGGTATTTCAACTATGAAATATTATGTACCAGATATTACAGAAATAGAAACGTACGATGAGAAATCATTAGTTAATGCTCTTACAAATCTTCTTACAGAGGCAGTAAAGCAACGTGTCTTAAATAAAAAAATTGCAGTATCATTTTCTGGCGGATTAGATTCCACATTAATAGCATATCTTGCAAAACAATATGCGGATGATGTAACTCTCGTAAATACAACATTTGGAGATATGAAGGACCGTACTAATGCTATAACAGCAGCCGAAAAAATTGGATTAGAGGTCAATTTCGTAAATTTAGAAAAAGAAGAACTATATGAAATTGTTCCACGCATAATAGGAATTTGTGGTCAAATATCAAAAATGTCAATAGAAATTGCAATACCATTTTTCGCAACAGCACGATATCTAAAAGATAAAAGTAGACATATTCTTATGGGACAGGGAGCCGATGAACTTTTTGGGGGTTATAAAAAGTATCAAGATGCGGTACTCCAAAATAATTTGGAAAAAGCCAATAAACTTATGCTTGAAGATCTACGAAAACTTCAAGACACAGACTTAAGTCGTGATGATAATGTAATGCACGCTCATGGATTGAATTTGATTCTTCCATATTTGGATAAGAAAATAGTAAACTTTGCAGTAAATGTTCCTATAGATTTTAAAATTAATGAGATCGAACGGAAAATAATATTACGACACACTGCAATTAATATAGATTTCCCCATAGAAATTGCAATCCGCAGTAAATTAGCTACACAATATGGTTCAGGCAGTCATAAAGCTCTCAATTATATTATAAAGCATTCAAACATAAGAAAGGCGTTTGACAATTTTGATGACATAACTAAAATAATCTTAGCAATATACAAATTGAAGCATTATCCAGTTCCAGATAAAATCAATATAAAAGAAATTCCATTCGTCAGAGAAGCGAATAAAATAGTCGAAGAATTCGAAAATGAATGGAGGAAAATAAAAATATGAGGAAAAATCCTCAACCACTACGCGGATAGATCTCATAAAGGCGATCGCTGGCATTTAATACTGTAAGAATGTATCTTTTTATCTCATCAGGTTCAAGATCCATGTCAGCAATTTCTGCAGAAATAACTAAGTTATCATCGCCATCAATTGCAAACTTTACACCATTTCGCTCCCAATTTTCTTTTAGCATTTGATAGTAGAATGTTTCGCGGTCTTCAGGAGAAATATCACTAATTGGTGTGAACCATGCGACAATGTATACCCATGTTTCATTTTCTGAAGTAATTATGCGTACTTTAAGAGATTCAAAATGGTCAGTGGACCATACCATATCAAGTGAGCGTTCAGTTTTGTTTTCATATTTGATATCCGCTTCATCCAATAAATCAGCTACTGTATCTATTAATGCCACTAAAATAGTCCTCCATATAGGTAGTAATATAAAATCTGAGTAATGTTACTAATAAATCTATCTAAAAATTGAAAAATAAAAAATAAGAAAATGAAAAATTTTTATCGTTCTCGTTTGCCTTGAATAAATTCTTCAACCATTTGTTTGGCTAGACTATCTGGATATTGCTTAGGTGGATGCTTGAATGAATATGCAGAAATACTATACAATCTTCCACCAATTCCGCGGTCTAATGCAAGCTTTACTGCACGAGATACATCAATTATGACTCCGGCGCTATTAGGTGAATCTTGAACGGATAGCTTGGCAGATAACGTTAGGGGTAAATCGCCGAATGCACGACCATTGATCTGAATATAACAGACTTTATTGTCTCCAAGAAATGGTACATAATCACTTGGTCCAATTCGTGTGGGTAATTCGTAATCAACAACACTTGTTACAG
>CAZPUN010000035.1:0-39986 GCA_964589775.1 uncultured archaeon | reverse complement strand
GAAAACATATTTTAGACCTGTATAATATCTCATAAGCTCTTTTGCTCCAATATCCGTTATTCTTATGTCCTGGCCTTTTGGTGTGTGTACGCGTGTTAATAGTTTTGATTTTTCGCAAGCAGCAAGTCTTCTTGATGCAGTTTGTTGACTTACTCCCATTAGTTCTCCCAATGCAGTAGTTGATAATTTTATTGTTCTTTTTATTGCACCTAGTTTTGCTAATGTAAATAATGTATAGAATAAATCTGGATCTATCAACATGCATCATCTTTTATTTCATTTCTTAGCATTGTTGCAATTTGATGTGCTTTACGTATTGGCTCTGGGACTTTATATTTTTGGCTTTTTATTACAATTTTAATCATATCTTTTTTACTTATTTTATTTCCTATTGATACAAAAATCGGTTTTTTAGAATTTTTCCAAATTGCATAACCCATTATTTTGCTATCATATATAACCGGTGCTATATTATTCTCTTGTTTTTTGATAATTCCTACAAGTCTATTTTTTGTAATTCCTATTGTGGATATGTCTAAATTGATCCCTATTTGTGATGCGATTCCTAATTTTCTTGGATGTAAAATTCCTGCGCCATCGATTAAATAAACATCTGGATTAAATCGTCTTTTGCATCGGCGAATACATTTTTCGAGTACTTTTCCCTCTCGTAAATAGAAATAGGATGATATGTAAGGGGATTTTATTCTTGTATATCCTACTGTTTTGCCAATATATTCCATATTTTCAAATTTGAATACTGTACAAACACATATTGCAAATTTTTTTGAGTATGCAACATCTACTCCTGCAATAGTATTTATTTCTATTACTTTTTCATAATTTGGTGATAGTTTTGTTTGTATTTTTTTTAGCCAATCAATCCTATTTTTCATTATTTGTCAGTATTTATTTTATCAAGATGACTCATTAGTTCTTTCATTTGATATGCAAGTTTTTCACGATGAATTGCATTTGCCAATTCACCTCTAGTTTTCTCAATTACACCTCTACACATGTCACATTTTCGTCTTAAATTTGGAATCAATGCATTTGGATAATCTAATGAGTTTAGTTCCTCGTAGATTGTATCCATTATATTCAATATTTCATCGCAATCCGAAAAATCTCCATTTCGCATTGAATCTAAAATATAGCGTCTTAATTCTCCTACAACATCTGCTAATCCCAAAAGATATGGTCTTAGTGGAAATTTTAGTTCTTTATTTGTTACAAGTTCTCGCTTTTGGAGAATACTCCTTAAGTTAATGGCTTCTGTTAATTCTTGATATGGTGTATCTAAAATACTTGATGCCAATAAAAACTCACTTTGTGATATTATTTCTTCTGCATTTCTTATTAATTGCAGTGCTGTTTTTATTTCAGACTCTGCTTTTTCATAATTTTTTGCATGAATTGCTCTAATTGCTAAGCTCGATCTTCTAATAGTTTCTCGCGCAATAGGTAGTATTTGTTCTCGAATTTGATAATCTTTCTCAATAACTTCTCGTGCGTTCTCTAAAATCTTCGTAATGTTCATTTTTTTCGCCTTTTATGTAAATTTATGAGCATGTTTTTGTTTGCTCAGTAAGACAACTCTACTGGGTGGTGATTCATCAATTATCTTATAATCTGTGAGCATTTCGATCTTTTTGGCAAATTCATAAATTTCTTCATGCCATAGCATATTTCCAATTCCCAATCGGTCTTTTGAAAATCCTAATGCCATATAACTTTTTAATTCCACGTATCTTGGTTGCCCCTTATTTATTAATTCTGCATAACCTCGCGGATTATGAAAATTCAAATTTCTTACTAGTGTTAATCTAAATACTGTGTATGCTTTATAATCTGGAATTAATGATATCGTTTTTAATAACCGTTCCCATCCATCCTTTATAAGCGGTCTTGCAGCCTGTACATATGTTTCTTTATCCGGTGCAGGAATTGTTACATATAATTGTGAAGGCGGTGTAATACTTTCTATAACTTCTGGGAGTGTTCCATTCGTTACTAAAAAGGTTGTCATACCCCTTTGATGATAATTTTCGATTAGTTCTCCTAACTTTGGATATATTGTTGGTTCTCCTGCTAAGCTAATTGCTACATGTTTTGGCTCTAATGCCTCCTTAAATTTAATAGGATCAGTATATGGATGTGCCTTTGGATTGTATCCTGCAAGTAATTTTCTCTGCGCATCTATTGTTTTTTCAGCAATAAACTCCGGAGAATCAAATTCATTTTCTTTAAATGAAAGTTGATCCCAATAGACTCCTAAATCTGCTGGTTGGACTCTCCAACAAAATACACATGCATGAGTACATTTATGGACTGCAGGTGTCATTTGGAGGCATCTGTGAGATTTTATTCCGTAGAACTTCTGTTTATAACATGTTTGCCCCTTTATTAGGCTGTTTATTAGCCATCTACATAATTTTACTGCGGAATGGCGTCCCACTAAATAATAATGCTCCTTTTTCAATCTTTCTACTAATTCTGGAGGCATTGAGTCCATGAATATCACCAAATTTGTGGATAATATAAATTTTTAATAATTTGTTTTTTACTTATTTATTGTGGTAATTTAAATTGAATCCTCGCGAAAAGGCAATGTTAATCTTTAATCGGTTGGTTGAAATCTATTCGTATCGTGAATGGAAACCCCGGTTTCCTCCTATTGATGAACTTGTTTTGACAATACTTAGTCAAAATACATCTGATGTTAATGCATTTCGCGCGTTTAGAAATTTAAAAGCAAAATGTTCTACTTGGTATGAGGTTCTTAATCTATCTGATGATGAATTATATAATATCATAAAATTTGGTGGTCTAGGTAAAATTAAGTCAAAACGAATAAAATATGTCCTCTCAGAAATAATCTCTCGAGTCGGAAAATTAGATCTTAACTTTCTAAAGGATTTACCTCCTGAAAAAGCTCGTGAATGGCTTGTTTCTATTAAAGGGATCGGGTTTAAAACAGCGTCTATAGTTTTGCAATTTTCTTTAGGAATTCCTGCAATTCCTGTGGACACTCACGTATTTCGCGTTTCCTCGCGATTAGGTTTAATACCTCCAAAAACAACTCGCGAAAAAGCTCATATTATTTTAGAAAGCCTATTTGATACTAAGGATTATTACACCATTCATCTTAATTTAATTTCGCATGGTCGTAAAATTTGTCATGCTAGGTCCCCCTTGTGCGACAAATGTAAACTTAATGATTTATGTGACTTTTTTAATACGTCTTAACCATGTCTCTTGCTAATTTTTCTTGGTATGCCCATGACCCTGTAACCTTTCCCTCATTTGAAAGTTGTCCTAAGATTTTCTTAGTTCTTTTATCGAGCGTTCCTGGGGGTTCATTTTCAAAAACTGAACCGGGTAGGGGCATAAACGTATGTGCATGTACTATTCCTCCCATATCTATTATTTTTAAAAGCATTCTAATATTCATTTCTCGGTCTTCATCTGTTTCCCCTGGTAACCCAAAAATCATATCTACATGTGGTGTAAATCCATATTTTATCGAAATTTCAATTGCATTATATACATCCTCGATAGTATGCCGTCTATGTGCTATTTTTAAAATATGTTCGCTTCCTGATTGAGCACCAATTTGTAATGTTTTATTTGCAACGTATGGCTTTATGATTCTCAACATTTCTTCAGTTACAAATTCGGGTCTTACTTCTGACGGAAATGATCCAAAGTATATTCCTTTTATTTCATTTATTGTTGAGACCATATCGAGTAATTCATGTACTTTTTCATAATTTGGTCTTACACCATTGCCCCCATATGCAAAACTATTTGGCGTAATAAACCATGTTTTATCAATGTTTTTTATTTTAATGGCTTGTTTTAACCAATATACTACTTTATCAACTGAGCGATGTCTCATTCTCAAACCCATTATGAATGGTGTAGCACAATAATAGCAATTAAAAGGACATCCTCGTGAAATTTCAATAGGTGATAATAACCGGTATTTTATTGAGAAGGGTGGGAAATCATCTAAATTAACTCTATGTTTTGAGCGTGGAATGTAGCCGTATTTTGAAAAAGTTCCGGAGATCGTTTCTTCTCTTTCGTTGTGTAATATTATATTCTCTAATAGTGTGTTTATTGTATTCTCGCCCTCTCCTATTACAACCCAATCTGCGCCATTTTTATAGCATTCCTCAGGTCGTGCTGTAGGATGTGGTCCTCCTGTTATTATGATTATATTCTGTTTAAATTTTGTTTTTAGTATTTTCCATTCTCGGAAGAATTTTTTTCGTTGTGCAGTCATCATTGAATATGCCAAAATTATTGGCTTATATTTTTTCAAGTAATTTTCAATTGTATTTAAGTCAAATTTATCTAATAACTTAATTTCTAGTACTTTTTCTAGTGCTTTGTTATTTTCTAATGCTCCTGCTAAAACTGCTATGGAGTATCGATTTAATTTTGTAAAGCGAAAAAGCAGAAGAGATGGCAGATGGTACCCCACCTTTTTTATAATTTTACAGTTTTTTCCTTTGCGCCTTTATTTGTGATTTTAATTAAGTCTATGCCATCTCCAGACATTGCATCTCTAGAAATTCCCGCTTTAATTGCTGCAACAACCATTTTTTCTGCTTGTGCTACTGTCAATGTATCTTTGTATTCTCGTTCTAAAACTCCAATTGATACTGGAGAACCTGTTCCTGCGGTTGCGTATTTATCATCTATTAAAGATCCTGCAGGATCTAATGTATATAATTTAGGTCCATCTTCGTCCATTCCTACAATTATAGTTTGTACAAATAGTGGCATGAATTTTCGTTGATATAATATATTCGAAATTAATTTTGCAACTGCTTTTACAGACATTTTTCGCCGATTTTGTAACTCATATATGTTTATTTGAGCTTGGATGCTTCGTATTAAAACTTGGAAATCGCTTGTTAGTCCCGCGGATCCAATTGCTATTCTATCATTTATTAGAAAAATTTTTTTCGCATTCTTTGTAATGATCATATTATTCCATGCAATTCTCTTTTCTGATGCTAAAATCACACCATCTTTACATGTAACACCAACAACCGTTGCACCAAATATTGACATTTCTGACATTTTCTGCTTCCTCTAAAATTTAGAACTAAGACTCTAATCTTATTAATTCGCATAAAACTTTTGCTATATTTGTCTATTTAAAATTTGGCGGGCCCGGCGGGATTTGAACCCGCGACCAACAAGTTTCTCCCGAATTGATAAGAGCCTGTCGCTCTACCTTACTGAGCTACGGACCCGTACAATATACTCAAAGATATACGTATAAATTTTTCTAATATAACGTAAAAAGAGTATAATAGGGGTCACTTATGGTTGGAAGTGCCCCACGAATTCTTGTAATAGTCCATTTGTGAGATAATAGTTGATGTTAATCAAGATCCCTAAAACATAAAGGAATCCAATTATTGTAATTACTCGTAGATAGTAGTATACGCTTTGTTCTTTTTTGAGTATCAATGTTAGTGGAATGAACCATCCGAAGTACCATGGCATTACCCATCTGTAAAGGAATAGTGTTCCCGGGAATAATACCATATAAATATCCTGTAGGCTTCTTATTCTGAAGCTTACTTTTATTCCAAACTTTGAATTGGGCTCTTTATCGAATTTAAATATTGTAAAGATCTCCAATATTATGAATATAATGAATGTAGTTATCGACCATGGATTTAAGAATACTCTGCCTAACCAGAGTGAGTTTGTAGCGTATGGGCTATATCCCGTATCATTTAGGAAGTGTCTAACTAATGTATCATATGATAATCCTGTACTTATGAATGGAATAACAGTAATCAGTAATGATAGGAAGAAGAAAATCGAATCAATTGGCGCTATTATGAAATAGATTGGAAAAGCTATTGCTGTATATACTTTTGTTTGTACTGAAATTCCCAAAAGAAAATGACCCATTTTGGTGTTATTTCGTTGCATAAAATAGATCGATAGTAAGAAAAAGAAATCTGTTAATGGTTCAACTTTTCCTCCAAAAACTGCCATAATAAATCCATATATTGCATACGCTGAAAACACTAATTTAAACCATGATTTTTCTAGATATTTTCTTCCGATATATAATATTAATAGAAGATTTGCGATATATATTATCAATAATACTATATTAATGAATATATGTTGAAGCCCATGTATTCCAGGGAAAATCCCTGTAATGAATGCAAAAAATAATAATGTAATAACGGGATATTCATAAGTTACATTCAAATAGCTTGCTAGTAAGTGGTCTTCTGATACATTATATTGTGTTTTTAATATGTTATCATTAATTTTGTAAACATTAAATCCAATTTGCCAAAACAGCTCCCCGTATATTTCATTTCTGTTTCGATCCCTCTCGATGATGTGCATGTCTGCAATTGGAATGACAATCAGTCCAATGATAAATATAACTGTGAGCAATTTCCAATATCGCTTTGCAATGGTTTTCATCAGATTCATCTCGCAAAATATTTTTGTTGGGGAATGTCTCTTGTTTTTTCATTTAAAGAAAAAACAATCATAAAACTTTTACTAAATAACTTATTTGTGATTTTTTTTCTCTATATTTATTACGCGTTCTCTTATGCGTGATGATTTTGCATAATTATCATTGCCCCACTTTTTTAATCTAATTATTTTAGCATTAATTTTGCGTGCTTTTAGAGCCTTATCTAATTCGTTTTCGTTTGTTGGTTGATCATAGCCTAGTGCAATTATGTCTGGTTTTAAATCAAAAATTATTTGATATTTATCCGTATTTTCATAACCTAAGATCGCTTTATCCACTGGTTTTAAGCTTTGGACAATTATTAACCGTTGGTCTTCAGGAAATACCGGGGGGCTTCCTCTGCTTTTCTCGATTGTTGAATCCCTTGCAATAATTACGATTAATTCCGAGCGTCTCCCGCCAAGTCGTTTTGCATCTTCTAGATACTTGATATGTCCTGCATGGAGTACATCAAATTTTCCTGCTGCTATAATTCTTGTTTTTCTGAATAGCCCCATTTCGAGTCACATCGATTAATCCTCATCAATGGATAGAAATTCCTGTCCGCTACGAATTTTTTCAATTCGTCGTTTTGTTTTTGTTATTTGACTTACATGAATTATTCCATTGATTTCCAAGCTCATTAATGCTCTATTCAATTCTGCAGGGCTTAATTCTCCATATTCTCTGCTTAAAATACGTTCTAGATCATCATCTATTATAACACCTTGTCTTTTTTCTAAGATGTTTATTATTAAATTCTTTAGTGGTATTGAAATCCAAATGTTGTTTGTCATTTTTTCACCTCAATTTTTTATTGTATATATGGTGTTTCGTTCTTTCCATATTTTCCAGGATGACGTTTGAAAAGGTTTTCTGCATTCTTATAATAGTTAAGCATTTCTTTGGTTATTGTTGGATGTACTCTATTTACTGCATTTCTGAAATGTTTCATGGAAACTTTTTCTGCATTGATGTCTTCTCTTAATGCGAGCATTCCTGCTTCTCTACATACTGCTTCTATATCTGAACCCACATATCCATTTGTTAATCGTACGAGTTCATTAATATCGACATCATCATCTAATGGCATTTTCTTCAAATACAGTTCAAATATTTCTTTTCTTTCTTCAATAGTCGGTGGTGGTACATACACAAATCTATCAAATCGGCCGGGTCTCATAAGTGCAGGATCAACCAAAGTGGGGCGATTTGTTGCTGCAATCACAACGACATCTTTTAATGATTCTAAACCGTCCATCTCAGTAAGTAATTGACTTAATACTCTTTCAGAAACTCTATTATCGCCTTGTGAGCTCCCTCGAGCTGGTGCTAAAGCATCAATTTCATCAAAGAAAATAATCGCTGGGGCCGCAGTACGTGCTTTCCTAAAGACATCTCTAATTGCACGCTCGGATTCACCAACCCATTTGCTAAGTAATTCTGGTCCTTTAACACTAATGAAATTCGCTTTACTTTCGGTAGCTATTGCTTTTGCGAGCATGGTTTTTCCGCATCCGGGCGGCCCATAGAGTAATACGCCTCTAGGTGGGTGTATTCCTATTCTTTGGAATGCTTCTGGGTATTTTATTGGCCATTCTACAACTTCAATTAATTCTTGTTTTGTTTCTTTAAGGCCTCCAATATCTGACCAATGAACATTGGGTATCTCTACAAAAACTTCTCTAATTGCGGATGGATGAACCTCTTTAAGTGCTGCTAGGAAGTCTGATTGTCTTACTTTCATTCGAAGTAATAGGTCCTCTGGAATTATTTCTGTATCTAAGTCAATTTCTGGTAGATAACGTCTTAATGCTTTCATTGCGGCTTCTTTACATAATGCTTGAAGGTCTGCACCAACAAATCCATGTGTCATATTTGCTAATGCTTCCAAATCTACTTTATCGGGACCTTCTTTAGCTAATGGCATACCCTTTGCATGAGAATGAATTTCTAAGATTTCTAATCGCTCTTTGTTATCTGGGACACCAATTTCAATTTCTCTATCGAATCGTCCTGGTCTTCTTAATGCAGGATCTAATGCATTTACTCTATTTGTAGCTCCAATTACAATAACTTGTCCGCGTTCTTTTAATCCATCCATATTTGCTAATAATTGTGCTACAACTCTTCTTTCTACTTCGCCTTGCACATCTTCTCTCTTAGGCGCTATTGCATCGATTTCATCCACAAAAATTATACTTGGTGCATTTTTCTCGGCTTCATCAAAGATCTTTCTTAAACGTTGCTCAGATTCGCCATAGAACTTTGACATAATTTCTGGGCCATTAATATGAATAAAATGTGCTTCTGATTCGGAAGCTACTGCTCGTGCTAATAGAGTTTTTCCACAGCCTGGTGGCCCATATAGTAGAACTCCTCGGGGGGGATCAATTCCTAATCGCTTAAATATTTCTGGATGTCGTAACGGAAGTTCTACCATTTCTCTGATCTTTTCTTTTGCTTCACTTAACCCTCCAATATCTTCATACGAAACCGCTGATGAACTAATTGCATCAGCTACGCCTCTGTCTGATATTTTCAAAATTGTATTTCCGCGAATAATTACTACGCCTTCAGGTTTAACTTTTAAAACTTTAAATGGAATTGCACGCCCTAATATCGGTATCGCCACAATATCGTTTTCAGTAATCGGATTATTGAGGAGGCGGCGTTTAATAAATTCCTCATATTTTGAATCTGGTTGAAATGGTACATATGTTGGCGCTAAAAATACTTGCTTTGCGGTCTTTGTTTCTGCTTTTGATACTTCGACCTTATCTCCTATACTTACACCTGCGTTTTTCCTAATGCGCCCATCCATTTTTATTATATTTTCTTCTCTAGTGCTCTGAAATACAGGCCATGCGATTGCAGCAGTTGTGCTTGTTCCTTTTATTAAGACTACTTCACCAGATCGTATTCCTAATTTTCTCATATTTTCGCTAGACATTCTAACTATGAATCGTCCAATATCTCTATGTTCTGCTTCAGCTACTTTCAGAATGATACTCATAGAAGCCGCCACCTCATATCAATAGTTTCTTTTATTATATTTAAAAACAATTTCCTTAATGACAACAACTTCCGGGGAAATTTACCCCGGAAAATTGTTTGTAAAAATCTATAGGCGAGTCATACCCGCTACATCAACTTGGCTTACTCCGGGTATCTGTTTAATAAATTTCTCAAAATCTTCGGAATCCCGGTTTTCATCCATAACAACATTAATTATTAGCGCATTAAGTCCAAAAGCGATTGGCTGTTTATCTACTCCAGCTACTTCTACACCTTCTGGTGCTTTGTCTTTAATTTGTTTTGTTATTGCTTCCAAATCGGTGTCTACACCATCTGGCATTACTTTATATGTTATTAAAACACTACCCATTTTTTATCCTCCTTTTACGGGCCTTCGAATCCACATTTTGGACAGCGATACTTATTAGAGAACACTCTACACTTTTCGCATCGCCATATTTCAACTTGACCGCAATTTGGGCATTTGAATTTGACTGATAATTCATCAGGTGCAATTATATTATGACATGAGTTGCATTTTGGCATTTTTATTGACATTTATCATCCCGCCGAAATTTTTAATTTCGCCCACGGCATTGTGTTCAAACTTTAAATTTGTTTTAAACCTTTCGAGAGTTGCATTTCTTTAAATTTTTAAATCAATAAGAGATAAATTGATAATTAGAAAACAAATTCTGTAAATGAGATAAAAGTATTTTGTTTTATACTTGATGGAGCTGACTCTTATGGGTACTGACTTGGGCAAACTTGTGCCTTCAAAAGAAATTCGCTTAAATGAGTTATCTGGGAAAAAAATCGTAATTGATGCATTTAATGTTTTATATCAATTTTTATCTACAATTAGGCAGCCGGATGGAATGCCATTAGTTGATTCTAAAGGTCGCATCACAAGCCATCTGACTGGTCTGTTTTATAGAACAATTAGTCTTATTGAATCTGAAGTTATTGTTGCATTTGTATTTGATGGGAAGCCACCATTATTAAAAGCAAAAGAAATAGAAAATCGTAGAAAGATACGTGAGGAATCTTACGTAAAGTGGAAAACTGCTCTAAAAGAAGGACGAATTGAAGATGCATATAAGGCTGCTAGGTCTTCTTCACGCTTATCTGAAGATATCATAGAATCAAGTAAGCAATTATTATCATATATGGGGATTCCTATTATACAGGCTCCATCCGAAGGTGAAGCCCAAGCTGCCTTTCTAGTCAAGAAAAACAAAGCTTGGTCATCTGCAAGTCAAGATTTTGATTCTCTATTGTTTGGATCTCCTCGTTTGATACGAAATCTTACACTTTCTGAGCGCCGAAAATTACCTGGAAAAAACATCTATGTTCAAGTTTATCCTACATTGATCGAATTAGACCGGGTTCTCTCTGAATTAGATATTTCACATGAACAGTTAATTGATATTGGTATTCTTATAGGAACCGATTTTAATGATAAAATTCCTGGAGTGGGTCCCAAAACAGCTTTGAAATTAATTAAGAAATATGGCTCATTTAATGAAATAGTTAAAGCTAAGAACTACTCTATTGATTTTGATTATGAGACAGTACGGAATATTTTTCTAAATCCCGAAGTTATTGATTTGCCAATTCCAGATCTTTCTGTTCCAGATCCTGATAAGCTTGTTGAATTCCTTTGTGAAGAGCATGATTTCAATCGTGAACGAGTTGAAAAGGGTATTTCTCGTCTAAACAATGCTTACAAAAAGTTAAAGGGATCTGGGATTCAAACGAGCCTTGAGGATTTCTTTTGAAATAATTTTATTCTTTTATTTTTTATAATAATAGTAGTTATTATATAATAGCAAACAAATAAATTTATGAGTAAAAAATATGAGAATTTTAATAATCTCAAAATTGGAGATTTTGAATATGTTTGGTAGATTTAAGCGGATTCCCACAATACGTGTACTCATCAGTGATATAAAACAAGGTGAATTTTTAGATTTACAAGAAGGTAAGCGAATTAAAACACCATCCGGATTAAGTGTACTTAGAGTTTCTATTGTTGGGATGATTGTTGCAGAGTTTGGGAATCCTGAACGTTCATTTCGATCACTAATATTGGATGATGGTTCCGATACGATCGCTATTAAAGCATGGAGAGCTGAAATGGCACTTCTTGCAGATATTGAGGTTGGAGATTTAGTACGCGTTATTGGGAAGGTTCGAGAGTCGGGAAATGAACGATTTATCTCTCCTGAAATAGTATCAAAACTCGATGATTTGAATTGGGAAACATTGCACAGACTGGAACGATTATATGCTATCTTAACAATGGGTGAGAAAAGCAATATCTCTGATATTTCTACTGAATCTACTACACCTGAGGCGCATGTCGTACAAGAAATGGTTGTAGATGATGATTCGCCCTTAGACATACGCATCCTTAATATTATAAGGCAAGGAAAATCTGCAGGAGTAGCGTATGCGGAAATCGTCAAAAATCTCCCCGGTGTATCAGAAGATAAAATTAAAGATGCATTACGTAATTTAATATCTGAAGGTGAAATCTACGAGCCAACTCAAGGAAAATTCAAATCTCTAGAATAGGTGATTATAAAATGGAACTCAAAGATTATGAAGAATTACTAGATCGTGCCCGTTCTCAAATTCCAGAAGGCGCATTTGATAAAGGAGAACGATTTAAAATTCCAGAAGCCGTGTCATTTATTGAAGGAAATCGTACGATTGTTCGAAATTTCTTTGATATTGTAGACATATTAAATCGTGATGTGCATGAAGTTTTAAAGTACATATCTGGGCAACTGGGTACTGCGGGTACTATTGAAGGCCATCGTGTGGTTCTTCAAGGTAAATTTTCAACAGATTCAATTAATGAATCAATACGTGAATATACAAATATGTACGTAATATGCCCAGTTTGCCATAAGCCTGATACTGAACTTAGGCGTGAAGGGAAAACATTGTTTCTTGTTTGTCATGCATGTGGTGCTAGAACATCTGTAAAATTGATATAATTGGTGATCGTTAGATGGTGAATGTTCATTTCAGTATAAAACGACGTGAAAGTCACGTCATTGTCACCCTATGTGATTACGAATTACTTGGAAAAACATTGAAACATGGCGATATCGAATTTAATATTAGCGAATCATTTTACGGTGGAAAAGTAATTCCATTAGATAATGCAATTGAAGCATTAAGTGTAGCAACAATTGCAAATCTTATCGGAAAGGAATCCGTACAAGGTGCGATAAAAGCTGGATACATTCATGAAGAAGCGGTTCTCTGGATTGGTGATGTTCCCCATGCTCAATGGATGAGACTATAAAGGATCCATTATGGGGTGTTTTGATATGCCTAATGTATGCTATGTTTGTGGGGGTGAAGGCCCATTAATTGATGGGCAATGTATTGAATGTTACAAACACGATCACCCCTTGTCTAATCCAATTCCTAATATCACATTAAAAATCTGTAGGGATTGTTATTCTTATTGGCATAGAGGTAAGTGGATTGTTCCTACGACAACTAATTATGTTGAACACTTAGAAATGGCAGTTTCAAAAATAATAAGAGACAAGTATATCAAAAATAAGGATTATACAATTACCGTAAAAATTTTGGAGCACGATAACACTCATGCTACGGCAGAAGTTGTTATTTATGGGACCACACATCGATTAATACCCCCTTATCCTGAAAAACATGTGGTGCCTATAAAAATCGAATTCTCTTTATGTCGTAGTTGTTCTCTTAGACATGGCGGGCATCATGAATCTATTTTACAAATTCGTGCAGATGAACGTAAATTAGATGAGAGTGAAGAACGAGAGATCACTTCTATAATATATAGTATGTTAAATAATGCTTATGGTCATGATTCAAAAGCATATATTTCTGAAATCACTCACGAGCGATTTGGCGGGTTAACTCTTGATGTTGGCTCTGAGCATCTTTGTAAAGCAATTGCTGTTGAAATAAGAGATCAGTTCTTAGGGACGATAAAAGAATCCTTCAAGTTAGTTGGAGTCGACCCTAAAAGTGGTGAAAGAAGATATTTACGAACTGTTGTTGTACGGCTTCCTCGCTTCAGAAAGGGTGATTTTATCGAAGTTGACCGAATTCCATCCATGGTTTTACGCAATGAACGAAAAAGATTAGTTTGTCTAAATCTTGTCGAGCATAATACGTTTTCTGTATCAATTGATAGTAACAAGTTTCAAAAAATTGTTTTTCTCAAGGATGGCTCTGAAACGCGAACATTAATGGTTCTTTCGGTGACCCCTACCAGTATCCAATTAATGGATAACGGAAATTATGAAATCATTGATATTGATCGCAAACAAGTTCCATTAATTCTTTCTCCAGGTGAATCTGTACATAGCGTAAACTTAAAAGGCAGGCTTTTCTTTATAAAAGATGAAGAACGGGAATTATAATTTATATAATTCACAATCCTTTTCATATTATTTCCTAAAATATTTTGGAGGCTATATCTCAATTTGACTAAGAAAAAACAAAATGACGCGGCATCACAAACGACTGGTCGTGTTAGGGTTCCGAACCCTGAAGAAGGTGAAATATTAGGTGTTGTTATACAAATGTTGGGTCATGACCGTGTAAAAGTAAAATGTGCTGATGGTCATATAAGAGTTGGACGTATACCTGGTAGAATGAAAAAGCGTGTATGGCTTAGAGTTGGTGACATTGTCATCATAGTGCCTTGGGACTTTCAAAGCACTGATAAGGGCGATGTTGTCTGGCGATATTTAAAAACCGATATTAATTGGTTGAAGAGAAAAGGATATTTATCTGACCTATAATTTGGTGATGTTTAATTGTCTGACGATATTTTTGACGAGTTTGCTGATTTAAAATTTGAAGACAATCTCAAGCGTCGTAAAGACAAATCTCAATTTAAGGTAATTGAAGCAGTCTTAGATTCTTATACCTTAAAAGTTTTGTATAAATTACTCAATCATAATGTGTTTGATGAAATGGTTGGTGTTATTAGCTCTGGTAAAGAATCTGGTGTTTACTTAGCAAGACAGGCTGATGGCTCACCGGTTGTTGTTAAAATTTATAGAATGACTACTGCGGAACCTGATTGGATGTGGGATTATATTGCGGGTGATCCTAGATTTAAAGCGTCAAAGCGAACACCTCGAGTATTAATTCCATTGTGGGCTAGTAAAGAGTATCGTAACCTCAAAGAGTTTTATTCTGCTGGTGTAAGAGTTCCAAAACCTATTGCTGTGGAGAAAAATGTTCTTGTAATGGAATATATTCATGTTGATGGGTCGCCTGCACGTCAATTAAAGGACTCTGAGATTAATGATCCAGAATCACTGATGTCTGAAATCATTGATCAAATTAGACTAGCATATACAAAAGCAAGACTTGTTCATGGAGACCTTAGTGAATATAATATCTTGATGAGAAATAATGAGCCAGTAATCATTGATGTTTCACAAGCTGTCTCTATCCGTCATCCATATTCCGAGCGCTACCTTGCACGCGATATAAAAAATATATTGCGATTTTTCGATAAATTAGGTATTGGAATTCCTTCATATGAAGAAGTATACGATTATGTGATTGGAAAAAGCGATTAAGATGGGATTTATTATGCAAGCTGAAATGCAGGTAAGGATACCTGAAGACAGAATTGGTGTTATTTTAGGTAAAGATGGCACCGTAAAAAAACAAATTGAATCATATAGTGAAACAATCATTAGAGTTGATAGTAGAACTGGTCTAGTTATTATCCATCCAAAACCAAACAATGAAGATCCAATAAAAGTTTGGAAAGCTCGAGACATTATAAAGGCGATAGGTCGCGGTTTCAGTCCTGAGCGCGCATTTAAACTACTGGATGATGATTATTATCTTGAAATAATTTCTCTTCGTGATATTCTCGGAAATTCAAAAGCTCGAATCCACAGAATTAGAGGACGTATAATTGGCGAGCGCGGAAAGACAAAACGAATAATCGAAGAAACTACCGGAACTTTTGTATCAGTTTATGGATATACAACCGCAATTATTGGAACCTATCGTGAGCTCCGTATTGCAAAACATGCAATCGAGATGCTTATTCAAGGTGCTCCACATAAAACAGTATATCGTTATCTGGAAGATCAACGGCGTCAGATGAAAATTGAAGATTTAGAAATTTGGGAACGACCTCCCGAACCTAAATAATACCCATTTTTTTATTTTAAATCTTTTTAATTTTTATGTGGTGGATTTTATGGAATCCAACTATAAATCAATGAGTCCTTCAGAGTTTTTTTACAAAAATAGACAAATGGCTGGTTATAGTAATCCGTCTAGGTCTTTATTCACTATTGTAAAAGAACTTATTGATAATTCTTTAGACTCTTGCGAATCTATTGGGCGATTACCCAATATTTTGTTAACGATTGATTCTAAAAATACTGATTTTATTGTAATTTCTGTTATTGATAATGGTAGTGGAATTCCTGTTGAAAATGTACCTTATGTGTTTGGAAAAGTTTTTTATGGTAGTAAATTCGGTTATCGTCAGTCTCGTGGCGCTTTAGGTATGGGTGTCACAATGGCTATCTTATACTCACAAATTTCTACAAATATGCCTGCTGAAATAGAAACGTCTGTTGATGGCATATTTCGATACTATTACAAAATTAAGATCGATATTAAAAATAATGAGCCGATTATTGAAGAAATGAAAAAGGTCAAAAATACAGAGAATTGGATTGGTACATCTGTAAGAGTTTATGCGAAAGGCGATTATGTTCGTGCTAGGCAAAAAATTCTCGAATATCTCAATTTAACAGCACTAATTGCCCCCTACCTTTCTCTAAAATTTATTGAGAATGACAAATTAATTCTAAAATATGAACGTGTTACTAAACTTATGCCTTATTGTCCGCCAGAATGCAAGCCGCATCCTCATGGAATTGATTTTGAATCATTTATGCGATATGCACAAGAAGATAATGATGCGACAATTCTCAAATTTTTCACATCTACTTTCCAGCGCGTGGGTGTTTCTACTGCAAAAAAATTTCTCAAATTTGTAAATATATCCCCTAATATAAAGGTTCATGATCTTTCACAAAACACTCTTTACTCTATCTTTAAAGAGCTTTCCAAATTCGACTTTCCAAAGCCAGATGCAAAATGTCTTAGTCCTTTAGGAAAAAAACTTCTTGCCGAATCTATTAAAAATAGGTATTCATCACAACAGTTTGTTTATGAAATTTCTCAACCTAGTTCGCATCATGGGCATCCATTTATTATTGAATGTATAGCATTTATCAGTGAAAAATTTTCTTCTAATAATGAACCTAAATTAATTAGATTTGCAAATAGAGTTCCACTTATCTATTCTCAATCTGATGATGTATTTTATAATATTATAAAAGGATTAAAATTTAATAAACGCATTTTTAAAGAAAAATATCCAATATTTTTATTTCATATATGTTCTACACATGTACCTTTTAGAGATATTGAGAAAACTGCAATAGCTACTATTCCTGAGATCTATGATTCTGGAATCAAAATATCTTCTAAATGTCTTTCAAAATTGGAAAAAATGATAGTTGGTGAATCAACTGTACAGCATTCTTTGAAACAACAGAAGATATTACGGCAGCACTTGAGAAAATCCTTGAAATATGCTTACTATATTCTTTATGACCACGAACCCACAGAACATGAGCTCAATAAATTATTAACTCGTTTGGAGGCGGATAATCATTAATATTTTATTAAAATTGAAGGAACTTGCAAATTCAATACTTAATGATATAAACAATGGGCAATACCCAAAAATAGTTTTACCTGATAGAAGCTCTAAGAATGTATTATTTTTACCTGATGAAGGAAAATTCAAAGTTGGGGATCTTAAATCAACTAAAGATTCAAGAAACATTCGGCATGCAAAGAATTTCCATCAATTTATGTGGACCGCATATTATGTATACCGATTATTAAAAAATAATAGAACGAGTTCTCTGCGTGATTTATATTATTCGAGTAAAGGGTATGGTGTAAATTTTAAAGATCAAGATGAATCAGACCGTATTGTTACTGATCTTGAGGCGTATTTAGGTGTACCTCGTGAATCTTTTGGTATTTTCCCTGAAGAGCGTTCTGCTATTTTTGGTGATTTAACTATTGAATACACAGTTCATGGGTTTGAAGGAAAATCTGTAAATCTTTCATCTAATCCAGATGGGTTTTCTATTGGGCCCTCTATTACAAATTCTAAATTTATTAAAACAAATGCGCAAATTGTCATAGCTATCGAATCCGGTGGTATGTTCTCTAGATTAATTGAAGAGAGTATTTGGAAGAGTATGAACGCAATACTAATTCATCTTGGCGGTCAAGCTCCTCGTTCAGCTCGGCGGATTATCAAGCGATTAAATGAGGAACTAGGACTAAAATGTTTCATATTTACCGATGCAGATCCTTGGGGGATGCATATCGCAAACGTAATTGTTTATGGCAGTCGCAATTCTGCACATATTCCTGATTTAGTAACTCCTGATGCAAAATGGATCGGTGTATATGCATCTGATATTGAGGATTACCAACTTCCAGCTATGAATTTAACAGATGCTGATTTGAAAAAGATTGATGAACTTTTATTGGACCCGCGTTATAAAGAAGAACCTTGGAAATCACAATTGCTTGAATTTAAAAAAATCAGAAAAAGAGCAGAGCAACAAGCATTGAGCCGTTGGGGGTTATCTTTTGTATCTAAATATCTTAAAGAAAAAATAGAAAATGAATTTTAAATGCATGATATTATTAATCCAATAGATACAATGATAGCTTGTAATGTCATGATTGCGTATACGTTTTGTTTTTCGGTGATCCCCTTCTTAAAGTATGGTAATATCCAGTATACTGTATATGGACCCGGTGCAGTCAAAGTTCCATCATCGTTTACTTTTGCGAATTTTGGCCATTCCATTCCAGTTCGTTTTACCTTAATTGTAAGTACTATGAAGAGAATAAAGTTAATGAAATATAATAAAAACATAAAAATCGCAAATCTTTCCATATTTCCTAAAATAATTGCAGTTGCCATAGTTGCGCCAAGGGGCAGTCTTCCAACATCTCCCGGTAAAATTTTTGCGGGATATTTGTTATATTTGAAAAATACAAGTGTAGCACCAATTAAGGTGGCCGATACGATTGCAGCGTCATTAAACCCTTTTATTATTGACAATATTAAGATTCCAACGCCATTAATTATTGCAAGTCCTGATTCTAGACCATTCATGCCTGCAAGCATGTTTGTTGAATCTATTACAAATGTTATAATTAAGGGTACAACTAACAATGGATATATTATTCCAAGATCTATTACCCCAATGATTGGGAGCTGCATTGTTGTATTTCCTGCTTTTAGTGCCATTAATGGTATGGCAGCTGTAAATGGTATGAACACCTTTACTAATCGGCTAAAATCAAGTATGTCATCTAAAATCCCCATTTGTCCCGCAATCAGAATAGAAATTACAGATGCTAATAATGCACTGTTAATTATTTCTCCTGAAAATGTCTTAATACCTATTATTAGCAATAGCGCTACAATTATGCCAAATAAGATCACTACGCCGCCTTCTTTTAGAACTTCTGGTTGTCCCGGTTTATGCATGTCTTTGGTATACATTTTACGTTCTTTCAGTTTTCCAAATGTAAATGGAATAAGTCCCAATGCAATTATCACTGAAAATATGCCTGCAAGTAATATCATTATCATCTTTCATGCACTCCTCATTACTGCAAGTGAAGAAACATCTAAAAATATTTTCCATGATGTTTGTCATAGATTAATTTAAATGTGTGTGAATCAGATTTAGCAACGAAAACCTTTTAATTTCGTAACACCTCAAAACTTCTAAGTTTGATTCGATTATTAAAAATCAAATTTGTATGATTATTAAAATTCATATTTATCATATATATCACAAAAAAATACACGGGATGCCGAGGAAATTGAACCACTCAAAGCAGCGTTTAATTATAACAATTATATTCGTAGCGCTCTTCCTAAATACCTTGGGTTACTCTGGGGCACAAATGAATGCCTCATTACCCAATAGTGCAATAAATAATAAAACTCCCATACCATCTGATTCTTTTGGGACAATAAACATGAGCATTCCATATGTATACAAACATTATGGTTATGCTGATGGAATTGTAGATCCATATGAATATAAGGCGTCATTTACAGATAATGTATCCGGTATTAAAGTCTGGGCTGAGCAAAATGGCACATATCTTTATCTTGCATTGCGTGCTCCGACTTCAGGGTCTATTACCTTTGGTTGGACAAACGGAACTACATCTCTAAGTAATACTGGCTTTGAGGGTTTAGACCTCATAACTGGATATTCTCCAAATGACACTTATAGTACAGTATTGCGCGCAAAAGCCCCTTATGAAATAACCGTTGATTATGTAGGCCGATTTCCAAATGGTACTATATTTGATACTTCAATTCAATCTATTGGAATGGCCGCCGGATTGGACAAATATTCTTATTCTCCACTAACTGTTAATCTTTCGAATCCGAATGTTATCGAAGGATTTTATGAAGGATTATTGGGCATGCGCGTCGGTGAAGTACGTAATGTATTTATTCCACCTGAGAAAGGTTATGTATCTACAGAGTCTAAATTTTATGGGCTTCCTTTAATATTCACTATCTATTGCTTATCAATTAAAATTCAAGATATTGTATTTAGCATTAATCCAGCTCGATTAAGTCAAATTGTTTATTCTGAACAATATGGTGTTGGCTATTATACTCGTGTTCCATTCGAAAATCAGACACGAATTATCTCTGCTAATGGTACTGATAATGGTGCATACACTGTATTAGAATATGTTATCGACTTAAAGAGTCATAATTCAAATGGAATCGATCTGCTAAATAACACGTTAAATTATACATTTGTATTTGCATATTCCCCATCGGATGATCTTAATGATGCCCCAAGTGCTCATAGTTCGTTCGATAATCCCTATCATGTGTCATTCTTAGTAAATACATTACCCGAAGTCTCTATTATCAGTCCGGCAAATAACACCATGATAAATACACTTACAACCATTAAAATAAATGCAACAGATAATGACTATGTTTCGATAGCTGAAATCAAAATTGATGATGGAAATTGGACTACTATGTTCTATGGCCCAGAACATGATGTCTTCCATTTTGATTTTGATCCGCGTGAATATGAGTTGGGTGTTCATCATATTTATATTCGAGCTACAGATGCATCAAATGAAACAACAACTCCATTATTGCTCAACATTACAATTGAACATCCATTTGAAGCAGAACCTGGCTTATCAATCGATGCATTTCGTGAAATTCATATTGAAGTTTATCAATTATTCCAAGTATCCGATCTATTTGTTATTGAAAATAATGGCTCAGAGCCAGTTTATTCATTTTATGTCTTTATTCCTTTGAATTATTCTAAATACCTAAGAACTGTATGGGCTACAACAATCTCAATGGAAAACATAGTTGTAAAGAAATTAACTCCCACATCTAATTATTCGCGATACTTAGTTATGTTTCCTGAACCATTGTATCCACTAAAGAAATACCAATTCAAATTTATTGCCGTGTACAGTGATGTACAATATTATGTCGAGGATCCACAAAATCCACGCTATGAGTTTAGTTTCTATAAGTGGCCCACAATTCCATACGTCATTAAGAATGCAACATGTAAAGTTACTGCACCTGAAGGCGATTATGTACCTATTGCCGTTAGAAATATGGCAGGTCTTAATATATATCCACTTAGTTTCGTAGAATTTTCAGCATTTTACACCACATCATCGCATACAAAAGTTATTGCTGAGATTACCACAAATATTCGTGTTGATCCATGGGGATGGGTTGTATATGATAATGTCATAACCCTAAGAAATGTAGGCACTGCAACATTAAACAGATATACAATTCTTGTCCCTGCATATTGGTATGATTTTAAGGTGTATGATGAGCTCGGAATTCTACCTAATTCAAAGCCCGAAGACAGTCTCCCCAAGAATGCTTCTGCAACATTTGATTTAGACTTCAATAGAGACCTTCTATTAGATGGTCTAAAACCTGGTTGGAATTATACTTTCCATCTATTCTTCAAAACACCTCTTAGTGTTTACGCCAAGCCAAATGGTACCGGCTACACTCTTAATGTCAAAGTGCCACAATTAATGAATACACTTATCCGATTCCACAGAATTAACTATATCTTTCCTGATTATGTATCTGTCATTGATTCACCAAAAGTTTCAGGAATATACTATTATCCTTTTGAAAAAGGATATTATTTCGATTACTTTAATACTACAGGCTATGGCGATTATGCACCATATATTACATATGTTGTCACTATCCCTGGTGTGTGGGCTCGACCACTATTATTCAGCTTACTTGTCGGATTTGTAGCATTAATCTATGTTGTAATGCGACATACCGAGATCATTCCAACGACTTCAGAAGAATCACATGAAACAACTGCACGAACTACTAGTGCTCCTCCAGAACTCATTCAGAAGTTCATTGAATTATATGCCGATAAAATGGCGCTTAACCTTGAGCTTGATAAGATGAATGAGAACTTGAGACGAAGAAAGATAACTCGTGCTGAATATCGTGCAAGAAAATCTGACATAAATACTCGATTGAAAGAAATATCTAAGGAACTACCAGTTGTTCGTAAGGAACTTGAATCATATGGTCAGAAGTACAAGGATATTGCAAGAGATATTGAAACTCATGAACAACAAATCAGTGGTGCTAAAGCTGGACTTGAAACACTCATTAAAAACAAGAAACGCGGTACAATCACTCGTGCTGTGTATGACAAGATGAAAGCAGATTATGAAAAGAAGATTCGCAAGTCTTCCGCAGCGATTGATTCATTGCTACTACTACTTAAGGAAGAAATTAGTGATTAGTCCTTCTTTACTTCTTTTTATTTTTTATTTATTAATTAGGAAAATTTATAATATTTTTTTACATAGATTTTTGTCCTTATAGGGAGGCTATTGATTGTGTCATCAAAATTCGTATTAAAATATAGAAAAAAAATACTAGATGAACTTAAGGATTTTCCAAAGGCTATTCGCGCATTTAATCTGTTATCATCTGATGAAAAATTAAATGCTTATTACATATCTGGAAATCGTATGGCAGTAGATCGTCTATCTTATAATGATCATGGTATTGTACATGCCCATATTGCAACCTTAAATGCGATAAAGGTTCTTAAAACGCTATCTAAACATATTTCGCCAAATGTAGTATCTGAAGGAATTGGGTCTTTAGATGATTCCCTCGTTGTTGTTGTCACTTCTGCATTTTTGCATGATATTGGCCATATTGTTCATAGAATTTGGCATCCCTCATATTCTGCAATTTTCGGAAAAGATTTCATAGAGAAAGTTGTCAATGACTTGTATCCTGATGATCTTCAAAAGCGCACTGATATTTTCAGTCTAATATTACATGGAATTATGTCGCATGATGACGAGATTCCCTGTCTAACAATTGAAGCCGGGGCAGTCAAAGTCGGGGACGGCTGCGACTTAACTGAAGGACGTAGTAGGTTGCCCGCATCAAAGGGTAAGATCGATATTCATAGTATAAGCGCATTAGCTATAAAAACAGTCGAAATTGTTGAAGGTAAGAACAGTCCTGTCTGTATTCATATCGAAATGGAAAACCCTGCTGGTGTATTCCAAGTTGAGCAAGTTTTGGGTAAAAAATTGGAGACTTCAGGTCTTAAACCTTATGTGGAATTTGAGCTGTTCTTAAATAATACTCCACTCGTATTATCTGAGGTTAAATCTGTAATAAATCATAATGAAAATAGTGTATTTAGATCTATTTCAGAAGAGGATTCTGAATTTCCCTCTTAATCCTTTATTTTAAATATCTCCATAATGTTGTCTATCGTATGTATTAGAATTTTTGTATTATCATCCACATCCATTGTTGTAAATAACGTTCGCTCATAATGGTTTTTTATTTTAAATTTTAATATAGGCTCAATTTTGTTATTATTTATTTTACAAATCGATGCGTTATCTTCTTTTGATAATAAAAGATAGTCCTGGCCTTTATAATTAATTATATTCATGCGTTCAAAATTTTTATCCAATTTTAGAGTAGACACTAAATCCAAGCCTTTCTGAATTTGCTTATATATTTTCAAATTATTTTTTGTATCTAATATAATTACTTCTGTTGTTCGGTCATGATCTAAATCGCCGATCTCCATTTCTTTTATAGCATCATCTAAACTAATTGAATATATCTCATGTAGTCTATCATCTGCATAAACATATGCTTTAATTATATTTTCTTGGCTAGTTAAAATGCGCGAATATCTCTGTGTGTAAGATTTAATTGGTTTCATTATATCAATAGGCTTATCTAATACTTTATGAGCTAATTTATCTAAATATCCTGAAAACCAGCCATAGGCTCTAAGAGCGCCGTCTTGTGTAGAAACTATTAATTCATTTGTTTTATCATTTGAAACATTTGCTAAGCATATGGCGGTTGGCGTACATCCAAGAGAAATTGAACTGATTTCCATTAAATTTGCTTTATCTTTCATGAATACTTTAATATCACCTGAAATGTATGTGATTATCGCTTCTTCGTTATCGTCCATATCAATGTCCGTAGCATTAACTGAAAAAACCAAGTCATGGGTTTGCTTTTTATAAATTGGTTCAAATTGTTTTATATTCCACTTAAATATCTCAATTGTTCCATTTTCAAACCCAATTATGATACAATGACTTTTATTTTCCTTTGATTTTATGATATCTATTGATGTAATTTTACTGTCGAATTTTTGTGTATTTATTAATTCTACTTTCAATTAATTATTCCCCCATATATGAGGTTTGGACGTGCACCATATTCTTTCTGTTTACACATTAATTTAGTTTTCGATACTTTTTTATTTAATATTTTGTATCCAGATTAATTCAGTTTCGAATCTCAAACACTTTATTGAATACTTTAGGCATAATTCTGTAATTGCTATTATGGTCGCTATTCCAAAATATGTGATGTCAAAAATTATTTCGTAATTGCTTATATATGCAAGTATTAAGTCCTCAATCTCATGTCTTGCAAAATTTAATGATTTATCATATGTTGATTCATCGAAAAAAATAAGTGATACATTGCTTATTGGTCTTGCCCCTCTAAATGTACTCTTTTTTGCTATCAAAAAGATCTTCTGTGGTTTTATGCTGTATTTTCTAAGTATGTTGTTTAATCGATTTCGCACTTCTGATGGGTCTGAAACGCTAAAGAAAATTATTTTTGGTTTTGTGATGTTCAATACGTCTCTTACAGGTTGTATATATATCGGATTTAATGAATATTTTTTCTCTCTCCAAATTTTCGTACTCTTTATTATTCCATGTTTTTCTAATTTATTCAAATTATAATATAATTGTGGATCTGTTATCTTTGTCTTATTCAATTTTTCCTGTAATATCCTCCTTAATTCCGAACCATTCTTGTTACCTTCAACAAGCGCCTCTAGTATATACATTCTTGCAGGTGTTTCACCAATTTCCTCAGTTATTATTTTGGTTCCATTAATAATTGTCATCATAATCATAAACTATATAATCTATATTGTTTATATAGTTTATGAGAAAAAATACCTAAAATGTAGGTAACGCTTAAATAGAACTTCTCATTATATTGAGATTGGAATTCTGCTCAATCTTATGATTGAGATCCAGTAAACTTGTTAATTATGGAGGAATAAAAAGATGGCAGACATCCCGGATGAATATCTAGGCGCAAAGCCAATAGTACTAGACAATGGAACTGGTTTATCTAAGAACGGATTTGCTGGTGAAGACCAACCCAGATCTGTTTGGCCCACTTTGATTGGATATCCAAGATATGAACATATTATGTCCGATGTAGATCACTATACTCGTGATTACTACATTGGTGAAGAGGCAAGCAATCTTCGAGGTGTGTTGAGACTAATCTATCCAATTGAACATGGTGTTATTGAAGATTGGGAAGCCATTGAAAAAATCTGGTCATATACATTCTACAATGACTTGAAAGTGGATCCAAGTGAAAGTCCAGTTCTATTAACTGAAGCTTCATTTAACCCACGTGAGAATCGTGAAAGAATGGCTTCAATGATGTTTGAGAAATTCAATGTACCCGCAGTATATATCTCAACTCAGGCAATTCTATCTCTATACGCATCTGGACGAACTACTGGTCTTGTTGTAGACAGTGGTGATGGTGTAACTCACATTGTCCCTATCTTCGAAGGATTCGCAATTTCACACGCAATCCGAAGAATTGATCTTGCAGGTCGTGACATTACCGAATATCTCCGAAGATTACTCCGTCAGAGAGGTTACAACTTCGTCAGTGGTGCTGAGAAAGAAATTGTACGTGATATTAAGGAAAAACTGTGTTATGTCGCATTAGATCCAGACCGTGAAAAGACAGTTGCAGACAAAGCTGGTGTAGACAAGCCATACATGTTACCAGACGGTGAAGTTATTACAATTGGTGCTGAGCGATTCCTTGCACCCGAATTGTTCTTCAACCCAAGTGCAATCGGTCTTGATACAGCTCCATTAGATGAACAAATCGTCGATGCGATTAAGGCAACTGATGTCGACTTACGAAGAGATCTCTATGCAAACATTGTCTTGTCTGGCGGTTCAACAATGTTCCCAGGTCTTAAGGAGCGACTTCACAAGGAAATTTCCGAATTAGTACCTGAAAATGTCGAAGTTCGAATTATTGCTCCACCTGAACGACAGTACTCTGTATGGATTGGTGGTTCAATTATCGCTTCTCTGAAGACATTCCAGAAGATGTGGGTCTCAAAGAAGGAATTCGAAGAACAAGGCCCAGAAGTCATTCACAGATGTATCTAAAGATTAGTAATAAAAGGGGTATTCCCCTTCCCTATATTTTTGATTTTTTTGTATGTTTAGATTTTCTTATATGTTAAAAATTAATTATTTTTCTGGGATTTATTATGATTGCTGAAATATATTTAGCAACTTCAAATGAACATAAGATCGAAGAATTATCGCCTCTATTTAGTAGATTTGGGATTGTTTTAAAACAAGCTAAGGTCGAAAAATTAGAAATTCAAAATTCTGAACTACAACTAATTTCTGAATTTGCAGTAAGAAAGGCATATGATAAAATAAGAAAACCAATAATTGTTGATGATACTGGATTATATATTGATGAATTAAACGGATTTCCAGGTCCCTATGCGCATTTCGTTTTAGATACGATTGGGCGTCATGGAATTCTTAAATTGATGAACGGAATTTCCAATAGGTCCGCAAAATTCATTACATCTGCATCTATTTGTATTTCTGAGTCTATTTGTAAAACCTTTTTGGGTGTTTTAGAGGGTACAATTGCTGAAGATGAACGAGGTTCTTATGGCTTTGGTTATGATAGCATTTTTATTCCACAGGGTATGAAATACACTTTGGCTGAATTAGATTTATTACAGAAAGTCGAAATTTCACATAGGACAAAAGCATTTACTAAATTAATAAAATGGTTAAAAGATGTGGATGTGACTTGAATTATGTCTATTTCAAAAGATGCACTGGAAGCACTAAAAACACTTGGTCTTACAGATTATGAAGTTGCTGCATATGTTACCTTAATTACATATGGTGAAATGAATGCTTCACAAATTAGCTCTAAAAGTGGTATTCCCTATTCTAGAATTTATGATGTTCTTGGAAGATTAGAAAATAAGGGTTGGATACAAATAAATCGTGGGCGTCCAACAGGATATCTTGCAAAATCACCAATTGAAGTTGTAAAAATTGTAAAATATAATTGGGAAGAAACATTAAATCGCTGTAGTAAAATTATAATTGATGAATTACAGCCTCTGTACGAAAATAGTGGTGAAGCAATAACTCGTAATGTTTGGATATTGCATGGTAAAGCTGCAATAGCTGTAAAGTTATTTGAGATGATTTCAAATGCTGAAGAAAGCATAAAATTTTCGATTCCAAATATTGATATTTCTGAAGAATTAATTTCAGATGTAATTTCGAAAATATCACGTAAAAAGAATATAAAAATGCAGATTCTTACTACCGAGCTATCTGATAAAATACGAAAAGTTCTACCCCCCAATACGGAAGTTCGATTGTGGGGTAAAATTTTTGGTGGGGGTCTTGTTATTGATAACAAATATACTATGATTATATTATCTGAATCTGCAGATAGTTATCTCGCAATATATAGTGACCATATTTTGTTTGCTGCAATTGCTGCTAATTACTTTGATTCTCTATGGAATGTTAGTAGATCTGTCTAAGGGGGTATCTTATTATATTTGAAATTATATTTCTTGGTACTTCTGGTGGTATCCCAACACGTACACGTAATTTACCATCGATTGCAATACGCTACAAAAATAAAGTATATCTTTTTGATACTGGCGAAGATGTTCAACGAAGATATAAACTGGCAAGGCTTGGACTAAATCGTCATTTGAATATTTTTATTTCACATATGCATGGGGATCATATCATAGGACTACCCGGACTTTTATTCATGATGTCTTTATTGGGGCGAAAACAGAAAATCTCTATTTATGGGCCTCCAAATATAATTAATTATGTTCGTTCGCAAAGTGAAAACATAGGATTAATGCCAAATTTTGATGTTTATGTTCATGAGATAAATCAAGATTGGAAATTTATAGATGATGAAATCACTATCACGGCATTTCCTATTAGGCATAGTGTTACTGGATTTGGTTATTCTCTAATCTATAAAAAGCCGATGGGTAAATTTCATCCCGAATTGGCAATTGAATATGGTATTCCTAAAGGACATCTTTGGGGCAAAATCAAAAAAGGTGAGTCTGTTTTTATAAATGGAAATGAAATACGACCTGAGCAAATATGTGATCCTGCACCACCTCCACTTAAAATTACGTATACTGGAGATACCGCATATTTTGATGAGCTTGTATCTTACGCGCAAAATTCAGACATTCTTATTTCGGAATCTATGTATTCAGAGGCACACAGATCTTTAGCTATTGAACGTTATCATATGACTGCAAGTGATGCTGCACAACTTGCTAAGAAATCGAACGCGAATCTATTAATTCTTACACATATTAGTCCACGATATGAAGATCCTCAAATCTTACTGAACGAGGCAAAAGAAATTTTTGAAAATACCATTGTTGCATATGATCTTATGAAAGTAAAAATAAATAAATCAAAATTTATTATTTTTTGATTTGCTGAGTTTGTGATAATATTATTTTTGGCTTAAAAAAACTTCTGAGTTCCTCGATTATTTCTTCTTCTAAATCTTTAATCAGTTGGAAATCTTCTTCATCCAAAAAGACTTTATTCATCAATGATATTATCGTATTTTTAGTTATGGGATCAATATCCTTAATATGATTGTTTATTATTCGTTCTGCAATTTTAGAGCCTTTCTCAAGGATCTTTTGAATAATACCATATTTCTCAAAAATTTTTACTATATCTATACTACTATTCTTTTGATTTGGTAATTCTGATAAAACTTTTTTAATTATACGTATTGGATCCTGTTTTGTAGGATCTATTATGTCTGAATTTTCGCCAATACTAATATATATAGTCTCAGACGTTGCTCTCCAATAGTTTTCAAGAACATGAGGGCGTTCAGAAGGGCGCTGTCCAGTAATTTCAACTAAATCTATACTTTCCATTTTTGATAAATGGTATCTTACATTTTGTTCAGTGATTCCTAATGCCTCTGCAATATCGGTGGTAGTCATAGATTTATCTCTTAAAAGATGTAAAATTTGTCTTCTTGTTTTATCGCTTAGTAATCGCATCGCTTCAATTGCTCTGTCCCCTGTAATTACTTTGAATTTTTGCATAATTATCCCTCAAATCTAAAATAATCAAAAACTAAATGTTGCAAGATAAAAGAAAAAATCTCTTATCCTGCAACATATACCCACTGTCTCATATCTTGTAGGTTTGGAATTCTCTTGATCAATTTCTTTTTCAAAAGTTTTCTGAGTGCATATCTTACAGTTCTGGGTGCAAAATCTACTTTGTCCAAGAGTAATTTGGGAGTCATTGCGCCTTCTTTGCGAAGAACTTCAAGTACAATTTTCTGGCTTTTGGTAAGTTTAATTTCATCTTCCATTTTTACCACATCCATCTATTTTTTTATCACACAAATGGTTATTTGTGTGATGTATATATATGTTTTTTTACTTATAAGATTTTCTCATACTTTTATATCTCGATGAAAATTTTTCGCGATATGGCGCAATATCAACTAATCCTCTGTGAAAAACGCAATTTATAGGCGTTCATGTGGAAAATATTTTATCATAAATTGGTTTAAAAATGCTATATACTTTGAATATCATTGTTATGAATATAAATATAAAATTGAGGTGTATATATGAAGGCGCTAATTCTCGCAGCTGGTGAATCTACCCGAATGAGACCATTATCCTCTACACGACCTAAGCATTTAATACCAGTAGCTAATAAGCCCTTGATTTTTCATACGATCGATAATTTAATCGATGCCGGTATCTCTGATATATACATTGTAACTGGATATTTGGATAACATTCTAAAAGAAGCTCTTACTTTACGATACCGCGATATTTCATTCAAATTTATCACACAAAATGAAAGAAAAGGTACGGGTCATGCAGTAATGACTGCTGAAGACTTACACCTTGATGAACCTTTCTTTGCTATATATGGTGATATTCTTGTGCCTCATGGGTTCTATCAACGGTTATATAACATGTTTCACAATTCTAAGTTTTCTACTATTGTTGCAGCCAAGCGCGTTCCTGATGGTCGAGCATATGGCGTTTTAGATATTAAAGATGATAGGCTTGCCCGAATTATTGAGAAACCTGAAAATGCTCAAAATGTCTTAATCAATGCAGGGATCTATATATTTAGTCCTGACATTTTTGAAACGCTTCATGAAATAGGCTATTCACCACGGGGCGAGCTTGAGCTCACTGATGCGATCAATATTCAAGCAAAGAATGGTAATGTTGGATATTTTGAAATTGACGGGTTCTGGATTGATGTTGGGCGACCTTGGGATTTGCTTGAAGCGAACAAAGCAATTCTTTCAAGTATTGAAACAAAGATTGAAGGTACGGTTGAAGATGGCGCTACTATAAAAGATCCTGTGATTATAGGCCCCGGAACCATTATCAGATCTGGTGCATACATAATAGGTCCTGTTATAATTGGTTCTAATTCTGATATCGGTCCTAATTGTTTTATTCGTCCATATACGAGTTTAGGAAATAATGTGCGAATTGGTAATGCAGTTGAAATAAAGAATAGTATTATTATGGATGGCACACATGTCGGGCATTTATCCTATGTTGGAGATAGTGTTATTGGTGAAAATGTAAATTTTGGTGCAGGTACTATAACTGGAAATCTTAGGTTGGACCGCAAAAACATTAAAGCCGTGGTAAAAGGAAAGGTTATTGATACCGGACGAAGAAAATTAGGCGCTATTATTGGTGACAATGTAAGTACTGGAATCGGAACTCTAATGATGCCTGGAGTTATGTTATATCCTAATAGTGCTATTGGTGCAGGTGTTGTAGTATATCGTGATGTACCCGCAAATAAATTAATCCTCTTAAAACAGGAATATGATATTCGCGATTGGAAATAAAGTTGGGTATTTATCATGGGACATCCACAAATTAATGAATTCAATGCTATAGTCAAAGACAATCGTTATGTGGATTTAAAATTTGGATTGGTCTACCCGAGTACTTATCGGGTTGGAATGGCTAATTTAGGAATCCAAATTTTATACTCAATATTAAACAGTATTGACTATGTTTCATGTGAACGATACTATCTTGTGGATGTTCCTAAACCAACTTTTTCTGTAGAATCACAAAGAAAACTTATTGATAATGATATTGTTGGTGTATCTTTGCAATTTGAGCAAGATTTTCCATATGTTGTTAAATATTTTAGAGAGGCTAATATACCCGTTAAGTCTTCAGATCGTACCGATCAGCATCCTTTAATTATTGCAGGGGGCCCGATTTCTTGGTCAAATCCTATGCCTATTTCCGAATTTTTTGATGCATTTATTATTGGCGAAGCCGAAGATGTACTTAGAAAAATCGTTGATGTTGTTTTAAGTTGTAGCAGTCGTAATGAATGTTTAAATGAACTTGCATCTCTTGAAGGTATCTGGATTCCTGCTTTTGGAAAATATCCGGTTCGGCGTCTATATGTTCCTGATTTAAATAATGTACCGTTTGCAATTCACCAAGTTTTTCCGGATGTATCATCAAATTCGAAGTTAATTCCTGTTTATGGTCATGCATATTTATTGGAGCTAGTTCGAGGCTGTAAGCATGCTTGTAAATTTTGTTTAATTGGTCACACTGTCCGACCTGTTAGATATAGATCTTTATCTATGGTTAAAGAAATCATCAAAAAGGGAACTGCGAATGGATTATACACAAAGGTCGCATTAATTGGTTCTTCAATTGGTGATTTTCCGGATTTAAAAGATCTGCTTGAATGGATCCTTGATTATGGGTTGGGATTTTCGGTTCCTTCCTTACGAGCTGATACTATTGATGAAGATATTGCCGAATTACTTTATTTGGGAGGAGAACATACTTTAACTATTGCCCCAGAAACTGGTTCTGAACGATTGAGAAACCGAATTGCAAAGGGAATTTCTAATGCACAAATTATCAATGCAGTTGAAAATGCTATAAATGCAAAAATCAATTTTATTAAGCTATATTTTCTTATGGGTCTTCCTGGGGAAACCGATGATGACATTAAAGGAATTTCTAAATTGCTCTCCCAAATTTCTGATATGAAACCTTTTAGAATTACCGCAAGTTTAAACCCCTTTATTCCCAAACCACATACACCCTATGAGCATGAAAAATTGGAGCCACTTGATGAATTAAGACGTAAGCGAAAATTGGCTGAAAAATCGTTAAAGCATATACCTAGAGTTTATTTTGAAGGCATGGATGTTCGTTGGGCACGCATACAGGCTATTTTGTCACGTGGCGGCAATAACTTAGCCCCATTAATTGAACTGGTAAGTTTGTATGGGAATACATTAGGTAGTTGGCGCCGCGCTATAAAAGAACTTAATCTTGATTGGAATACTCTACTTAATCTAGAATATGATAATACTGTACCTTGGGACTTTATTAAAATTTAAAATTCTCATATCGATAGATTATTTATACATTAATTAATAATATATACATAATACGTTCATGTGTGGTGTGTTCCCTTGGACGATGAATTTCGTGAAAAATATCCTCACTTATATGATGAAATAAAACTAGGTAAAACTAAAAGAACAATCATAAAAGGTGTTAGAACACTTGCGCCTGAAGATCAGGGTAAGAATGTTCCAGAGACTGCTAGTGCTGAAAAAGATCCGTTCCGTGGATTTATGCCTACGGTCATTGACTTTATTCGTAGGTGTGATACCGAGTCTGAAGCTTTAGAAATTATTGACTATATGGAACGTAGGGGCGAGATTAGTTCAGAATATGCATATCATTTGAGACGCCAGCTGTCTGAACAAGGTCTTCGTAGTTTTGGTTCGAAAAAAGAATCTGGATTTTACTTTATGGGCGCACCACGTTAAAAAAGAAAAAGAAAATTGGAATTTAATACTTGGGCACATAGAGTTTTTCTTTCTTTGCCCATTCTAGTGTTTTGGGTTTTATTCGCTTCAATTCTCTTTCTGAAAAGACTGAAAGAAGTTCCCATCCTATATTTAATGTTTGTTCAAATGTACGATTCTCGTATTCGCCTTGCGCAATGAATTTCCTCTCGAATTCATCTGCGAACTTCAGATATTTCTGGTCTTCTTCTGATAATGCTTCTGAACCTACAACAGCTACTAAGTCTCGAATATCGCGGCCTTCAGAATATGCATAATAGAGTTGAGCTTGTACTTCTTTATGATCAAATCTTGTTCGTCCCTCACCGATACCTTCTTTCATAAGACGAGAGAGACTTGGACCTGGATCAATTGGTGGATAAATTCCTTTTCGATGCATTCCGCGATCAATAATGATCTGTCCTTCGGTAATGTATCCTGAAAGGTCTGGAATCGGATGTGTCATATCATCCTGGGGCATACTTAAAATAGGCATTTGTGTGATCGTACCCTTTCTTCCTTTAATACGCCCTGCGCGTTCATAAATTAATGCCAAGTCTGTATACAAGTAACCCGGATATCCTCTTCGACCAGGGACTTCGTTTCTTGCTGCACTTATTTCACGTAATGCTTCTGCATAGTTTGTCATGTCTGTAAGTATTACAAGTACATGCATGTCTGCTTCATATGCTAAGTATTCTGCAGTTGTTAGAGCTGCTCTTGGTGTGATAATACGTTCAATTGCCGGGTCGTTTGCAAGGTTTATGAAAAGGACCGTTCGTTCTAAGGCGCCAGTCTCTCTAAAACTATCCATGAAGTATTTTGCTTCAACATCAGTAATTCCCATTGCAGCGAAAACAATTGCAAATCCTCCGGATTCTCCTGGGATTCTTGCTTGGCGTGCAATTTGTGCAGCAATAGTATTATGTGGAAGTCCAGACCCAGAAAAGATAGGTAGCTTTTGACCTCGTACTAGTGTATTGAGTCCATCAATTGCTGAAATTCCTGTTTGTAGTGGATCTCTAGGATATTCTCTTGCATATGGATTGATTGGAAGTCCATAAATGTCTACATATTCTTTTGCTGTTAATGGAGGGCCATTGTCAATTGGATTTCCTGAGCCGTCTAAAATTCGACCTAAAACTTCAGTTGTCATAGGTAATCTTAGTGTTTCACCAATAAACCTTACAGCAGTTCTATCAACATCCAAACCTTGTGTTCCTTCGAAAACCTGTATAACTGCCATGCCTTTTCCTGTTTCTAGAACTGTTCCAGTACGAATTTCGCCATCTGGAGTCATTATTTTTACGACTTCGTTATATCCCACGTCATGTGTATTTTCTACAACTAAAATTGGTCCTGTTACTTTTGATACAGTTCGATAATTAACAGCTGAATAATCTATCATCTTTAACCATCCATGGGTTCATTTTTTCTTTAATCAAAAACTAATGAAAATCAAAAATCGTATTGATTTAAAGCTTTTGGGTCATGTAAAAAATTTCTACTTAATCCTTTTCAATATATCTGCCTCTACTTTCTATTTCCTCGATTTTTCTAATTATTTCTTCTTCTGGAATTCCCAATGTTGTTGAATATGTTTCTAAGAATGATGCAAAATATTCTTTTGCAAAATTCCAATGTGTGGACTCCAGTGCGCGTTTTAGGAGATGTATATCAACTCCTCTATCCTCTTCTGAAAAAGAAAAGTTAGCTAATCCAAAATCAATTATGAATAATTGGTCGTTTTTTACAATAATATTTGAGGTCGTTAAATCTCCATGAATTATTCCTATTTTATGTAATCGACCAATGTATTCTCCTAGTTTATTGAAAAAGCGTTTTCCTAACTCCGGTTCGCGATCTGCCAAGTAATCTTTTAACTTGATACCTTCAATATACTCCATTATTATTTGGCCTGCTTTTTGAGATACATAATATAATGTAGGTACTGGGATTCCTTTCGTTTTAGCTGTAACAATTATCTTTGCTTCCTTTTTGGTCCTCTCAGACCTAATCATTGCGTCTAATTTCTTATCTAAATATTTTTTTTCAATGCGTTCTTTTATAATTGCAATTTTATTAAGCCATTTTGTGGTTCCAATAATTGCTTCGGCGCCTTTTGTGATAACGCTTTCCGGGTGTATCTTTATCATCTTTGATTTCTCCATGGAATCTCAACGTCTTCAATTCGCCACTTTGGGCGTACATAGCTGTCTTCAATTTTTAGTGTTCTTCCATACTTGTATTGTAAGATTCCGGTCCATGCAATCATGGCTCCATTATCTCCTGCAAGATCTTTGGGGACTGTATGATAACTTGCGCTATGTTCATCTGCAACACCTTGTAGAATCTCTTGGAGTCTTCTATTTCGTGCTACGCCTCCTGTTAATATAATTGACCTCTTATTTGTATGTACTAAAGCTCGCTCAGTTACTTCTGCAATCATCCCGAATACAGTTTCTTGGAGTGAATAACAAATTTCTTCTAAGGGGACCTTATCCTCCTTTAAGAGACGTATTGCGGCTGTAAGTATTCCTGAAAATGATATATCCATTCCTTTAACTGAATATGGTAATTGGTGGTATACTTTTGCTTTTCGCGCAAGTTTCTCTATTACAGGACCTCCCGGATATGCGATTCCTGCAGCTCTTGCAAAAGTGTCTAATAGATTTCCGATTGCTATATCTAATGTCTCTCCAAAAGCGCGATATCGCTTTCCGGTATATGCAGATATAATCGTATTTCCTCCTGAGACATATACTGTCAATGGGTCTTCTTCTTTGCTGATCATTCGTGCAATTTCTATATGCGCAATTGAGTGATTTACGCCTACCAATGGTTTATTTTTGAAAAGAGATAATGCGCGAGATATTGTTGCAGTCACTCTAAGGCATGGTCCTAATCCTGGGCCTTGCGAAAATGCAATGACATCTATATCATCAATTGTTAGATTTGCTGCTGTTAACGCACGTTCTAAAATTTCTCGTGCTTTAAGTACATGATGATTTGCTGCTTCTCTTGGATGAATTCCTCCTGTTTTAGGTGAATACATATCATATACATTTGATAAGACCTTTCCAGTATCATCAATTATTCCTATTCCTAGTGTATGTGCCGTTCCTTCTATACCCAGTGCGATGGTCACTTGTAATTTATCTCCTAGTGAAGATTATATATCTTTTAATCATATTATGTATCGATTTAAAATGATTATCATTTTTGTAATTATTGTAATATATTTGAGTTGGTTAGTTTCCGCAATCGGCGTAGCATTATCCACTGAGTCTATATCTTATTTGATCGCATCATCATTATTTCTAATAACATTTCCAATCTCTATAAAATTAGTAGATCTTGTTATCTTAATTATACCTGTTCTTCCTCTAATTAATATTCTTCTCGCTATTATTGTATCAATTCATATAATTACAAAAGGTCTAATCTTGGTTATATCGTAAAATAATTTTAAAATGAGAGATGCGGCATTATTTCTTTTTCTTTTTGAATTCTGTATAGCCGCATTTACCACATGAATATCTATCTTTATGTTCTGCCATAAAGACGCCTTTACCGCATCTTGGACATGTCCTTCTTAATCGTGTTATTTTGCCGTCTTTTTCTACCTTATAATATTTATATGACATTTTTTCTCACTCCATTTATTCCTCTTCTTCTTTCTTCTTGGGTTGATGACGTTCAATTATATATTTTGATTCAATAGCCATTGCTCTTTCAAGAGTCTCATAAATGTGAGCTAAACCTCTTGTTCTTCCAATTCCATATTCAGTTTCAGTTTTAATCACAAATAATGTTTCTGGATTTACATCTAATATTGCCGCTAGTTTAGCTCTAATATCCAATCTACTTGGAGTTGGATTGCCAAGATGCTCTACAATAAATTGTATTTCTCTTCGTTCTATTAGTTTGTTTTCCTTATCTTCTACAATTTTTAAATTGAAATCCATTGAGTCACGCTCCGTTCGATATTACTGGCGCTTAGAACTTATAGTTCTTTTTCGTTTATTGTTCCGCTAAATTGGACTGCTATTATAATTTTCTAATAAAGTTTGTCTTTATACTCAATTTTTTATCTGACTTTTAATGCATATCGCCCTGGCTTTGTAATATTCAATCTTTGTGCTATATGACTGCCTTCAGGATCTATTATAATGACTAGTCCTGACCATGACGACGAAAGATTTGTACTTTTGCAATTCGGGCAAATGCTTTCAGTTGTCAAAGTATGACATTGTTTACATGCTTTTTCCTTCATCATCTGCAACCTCTTCAGGTTCTTCAGTTAACTTTTTGATTTCTTCTTCGATCCATTCTAATTTTCCGAGGAATGGCTGTCTCATTGTCAATCCTAGCTTTCCGGTTCTGCTTCCGGTATCTAAACTTATTGTCGCAATGCGTGCGCGTACTAGATCGCCCTCTTGTACAATTCGTCCTGTTTTCTTTCCGACCATAACAGATCTCTTATGATCATAAGATATGAAATCATCACAAATCTGACTCATATGGCATAATCCATCTAATGGGCCTAATTTTATGAATATTCCAAAATCAACTATTTCGACAACTTCGCCCTCGATGACTTCCATTTTAAGTGGTTTAAATGCAATTACCTTATATACAATCTCATGATATGTTGCGCCATCTCCAGGAAGAAGACGGCCTATACCCACATCATCTATTTCTACAACTGCTAAGATAAATCCAATTTCCCTATCTAATACTCCTTCATATTTTTGTCTGAGATGTTCGAGGGCAACTTTTTCAATTGGATTCCCAAATTGGGACGGAGGTATTCTTACTACATCCTTTACGGTAACTAGTGAGTACATTTGCTGTTCTCCTGCATGATGAAGTGCAAAAAGCATATTATATTATTTAGACTGGTTTATTTATGTGCATTTAAGCATTTTTATTGTTACGAATTTATTTTTTTGGGTTTGCAAATTCAAGACGTTTATTTCCCCTAATTGAAATCACGGGTATATTATTTTTAATTAATCGTAACCGTAATTTTTTGTCATTAGTTATTACTATTGCTGATTTTTTAATAGATTCGTTCAATAATATTGTATCAGTATCTGTTCCTTTTGGGTATTCTGCTGTTTTGTATTGTTTAAATTGTTTGCTATAGTTTAATGCAAAATTAATATCTCGTTTTTCCTTTACAGAATTTGTTCTTTCTAACTTATATTTAAGTTCTTGAATACAAATATCTGGAACATAAATTTCAAATGGCTCATCTATGATTTCAAATATAGCTTCTTTGAGATCTATCTTAAATTGTATTGGAATAAAAAGAGCATTTGTATCAACGAATATTATCTTTTTCATTTTCACTCTTGATTTTATTCTACAATGATACCATGACCAATTAGTCGCCATTTCTTTTCAATGGCTCGCCCAATTGCAACTCTCTGTCCTGGTTCTGCTACTACTGGCCTTTTGAGCGCCAAATGTACTTTATCGCCTGCTAATTTTCGAATTATTCCTACGGTTGCAGCAGTTCCTACAACTATCATTAATGGTTCTGATTGTCTAAGATTTGCTATTTCTTGTTCTTTTCTTGATCCGACTAGTCTTTTCATTAATGTTGGTTTTATAATAAGCATGTCTTTCGTCGGTGGTAATGTTCCAACTTCACCTAAGACATTTCCAACCAATCTATCTGCTTTTGTTAATGATGGATCTAATTCAGTACCTACTCCAATTAATCCACCAGGGTATGCTTCTTCGAGTTTATTTCCACTTCCCGAAACTAAACTAACAATTTTTGTAATTAATGGCTTGTATGATTTGTCTATTTTGTATCCCGGACGGATTTCTATTGTATCTCCTACTTTTAGTTTTCCTTGAATGATTGAACCGCCTACAACACCACCAAATAGTTTTTCGGGTGGTGTACCTGGTTTATTGATGTCAAAAGATCTTGCAATTAGCATTCGAGCGGGTTTGTCTAAATCCCGTTCTGGTGTGGGAATTTGCTTTTCTATTGTTTCCAATAGGATATCCATGTTTGATTTAAAGATAGCTGATACAGGGATAATTGGTGCATTTTCTGCAATGGTGCCTTTAATAAAATTCTTAATTTGATTATAATGTTCAATAGCCTTTTCGCGAGAAACTAATTCTATTTTGTTTTGTACAATTATTATGTTATCTACACCAACGATTTCTAATGCTGCAAGATGTTCGCTAGTTTGTGGTTGTGGACATGGCTCATCAGCTGCAATTACTAAAATTGCCGCATCAAGAAGACTTGCACCACTTAAACATGTTGCCATTAAAATTTCATGGCCGGGTGCATCGACAAAAGAAATTTCTCGTAGTTCCTCTAATTTGGAACCACAATGTTTACAAATACCATCTGGGGATAGGTTTTTTGTTGTGTAACATTGTGGAGGTGGGCATTTTGGACATTTCAAAATACTTGTGCTTGCATAGCCTAATTTAATTGAGATACCACGTTTGACTTCCTCTGAATGTCTATCTGACCATTCGCCTGTTAAAGCTTCAACTAATGTTGTTTTACCATGGTCAACGTGGCCAAGTGTTCCAATTGTAATTTCGGATTGTCCTTTATATTTTGGGCCCTTTATATCTGAATTAGTCAGTTTTATACCTCCACTAATGTTTTACTATTTT
>CAZPUN010000034.1:0-17860 GCA_964589775.1 uncultured archaeon | reverse complement strand
AAAGCGCTCAACAAGATCAAATTGTCTGATGGGGACGTTGTATCATTGATGCCTTTTGTAAGTGGTGGTTAAAATATGCCTCACACATAAAACATAACGTTTTGCAATACGTGACTATGCCATAGCAATTTTGTAAATCGTTTACAAAATTCAATAAAGAAGCAAATAGTAAAAAAATTGAAGTTATAATTCAAGCCATATACGCTCATAATCTGAAGAACACGGAGCTTTGTTAAACAGCCACATTTTTTCAGCAACTTCAAAAACAGAAGAGAATACGGTAGTTTTTTCGCCTCCAGCTTTACATATTGCACCGAGATCTACTTTTCCCTCATTTCCCAACGATTTTGTAAGGGTTAAAATATCATAAAGGCCTCCGGGTCCAAGCAGTTCATTACTATCGATTATCGCTTGAACAGCTGAGACTTTTTGCTTCTCAAGTTCTAACTGTTCGATATCGCCTACATACCATTTCTTGATTTCAGGAGATTCGGGATATGCACCAACAACAGTCATCTTGGAAACGTCTTTTATTTTAATAGAATCAGGAGATGATTCAATAATTTTTGCATTATTTTCCATATCTACAAGCATATGAATTTGAGCGCCTGCCTTTGGCGTTTCTTGAATGATTTTTATTGCCTGCTCTAAGCTTTTAGCATGTAATACGACTCTAAGAGTTAGATGAAAAGGATCTAAACCATGAAACTTTATCCGTGTTGGAAATGGAATTAAAGCAATTGCAAACTTTTCAATGAAGATTGCAGAACACAGTCCGGGATAGAAACTTACTTGAGCCCCAGCAGCTTCACGATTGTTCATAAAATAATATCTGACAGGAGCAATGGGCTTCGGAAGATCTGAAGAAACATCAAGATTTTGTCCAATTAATGGACCATCTGAATTAGAGAATTCATTGGGTATAATAATACCCAGTCCGGTGGCATTTAAGAATTGAGTGCCTGATAAATTTAATCGGATTATAGATTCCACAGCAACATTAGAACCAACCGCCATACCCTTGAGAAAAGAAAACAAATCACCATCGAGTCGGGATATGAATTTCAGATATTCGCCTTCCTTGGATATTGATTTGAATCTATTAATAAGTCTATGGACAACTGACGGTTTAGATAATGAAGCTAAATAGGTAATTTCATTTTTAAACGTACTACCAATTTTTAAGCCCATATCATACGGCATTAGCTTTAACTTTATGGCACTCATATACTATACCCCAATTGAAATAGGAAAAAAAGCATAAAAACATTATTAATTTTTGTAGATTTTTAATCGTTCAATAACTTCTTTTGCAGCATCTTCAGGAAGAGCACCAACAATAGTCGTTTTATCATATAGTATCAAAGAAGGTGTGGACAATATATTGTATCGTTCGGCAAATTCCGGATTTTTTGTAATATCAACTTTTTGCAAATTCAGTGAAATACCATTCTTACTTGCAGCATCTAACAATACGTGCTCTGTTAACTTGCACCATTTACAATTGGGGGAGACTAATAGCATTACATCAAATGGATCATTCAATTCTAATTTCATCTCTGATTTATTCAATATAGGGACTACACCTCTTAAGGGGCACTTTTATATCATTTTTTACTTTATTCTTTCAATTCACGATCCTTGCGGACTATTTCAACCAAATCTTTAAATTGTTTTAACATACGATATGTGCCTACACTTTTATTAATTTTTAGGGGATATCACAATTTCCAAAGTGATGTTATCGGAACATCTATATATAAACCCAAATGTTATTTTATGCCGCACGCTAATTATTTTATAAGTTAATGGGTCTATGAAAAAATGTAAAGGAAAGTCGAATATCAATTACTTATTTTAATTTTAGATATATGATTTGAAAACTCTTATATCGCAAAATAACCATATAAAATAGAATATCAAAATTTTTGGGGAATAAGTAATGGAAGAAAAGCACGCATGGAAAATCTATGACTTGAAAGAAATAATAGACGTTGCACTAGGTAATAAACCTGCAGAAATAGTGTTGAAAAACGCAAACATTGTAAACGTCTTCAGTGGTGAAATTGAAAATGGCGATGTTGCCATACAATCAGGACTCATTGTAGGGATTGGAAAATATAAAGGAGAAAAAACATACAATCTGAAAAATAAATATGTTGTACCTGGATTCATCGATGCACATGTACACATTGAATCTTCAATGGTAACCCCTTTTGAATTTAGTAGGGCTGTAGTGCCACTTGGTACAACATCAGTTATAATAGATCCTCATGAAATTGCTAATGTTCTTGGTCTTGAAGGTATCACATATATTATGAAAAGTTCTCGAACATTACCCCTTGACATATATCTTATGTTTCCATCGTGTGTTCCAGCTACTCATCTAGAAACAAATGGAGCAAATCTTGATGCACTAGACCTACAGCCGTTTCTGAATGAGGATTGGATACTGGGTCTCGCAGAAATGATGAACTTTCCCGGCGTAATTAATGGCGTACAAGAAGTCCTTGATAAAATTAAATATGCACAAGGTAAAAAAATCGATGGGCATGCTCCCGGACTACGTGGAAATCAGCTAAATGCATATATTTCAGCAGGCATAAGCACAGATCACGAATGCTTCCAGCTTGATGAAGCCCAAGAGAAACTAAGAAAAGGCATGAAGATACAGATTCGTGAAGGCTCAACAGCAAAAAATCTAGATACGCTAATACCAATACTAAATCAGTATACAGTATCACAATGCATGTTTGCCACTGATGATAGAAACTTACTTGATATAACACGAGAAGGGCACATAAACTATCTTGTCAAAAGGGCGATTGAACAAGGTGTAGATCCAGTTACAGCAATTAGAGCTGCAAGTAGAAGTGCTGCAGAACACTATGGGCTAAAGAAGAAAGGCGCTATAGCTCCAGGATATATTGCAGACTTGCTTATTTTGTCAGATCTGGAAAACATAAGAGTTGAAAAAGTATTCAAAGCAGGTCGACTGGTAGCAAAATCAGGAAAGCTATTGGAAATCTCACAGGGAATTACCTCTCCACCGATCCGAAGGGCAATTAACGTGAAATGGATCGAAATAGAGGATTTCAAAATCAAAGCAAAAGGAAAACAAGCAAATGTAATAGGCGTCATTCCGAATGAGATAGTAACTAAACATTTAGTGGAACCAATTCCATCAGAAAATGGTAATGCAATTGCGGACATAGATAATGACATCCTAAAAATAATTGTTATTGAACGCCATAATGCATCAGGAAACATAGGAAGAGGATTTGTCAAAGGAATCGGAATTCAGGATGGTGCAATGGCATCATCAATTGCACATGACTCTCATAATATTGTAGTTGTTGGAACTAATGATGATGATATGATGAATGCCGCCGTAAAAATCGTAAAGATGCAAGGTGGAATTGCGATTTCTCGAGGTGGAGAGATTGTCGATTCATTACCTTTACCAATAGCAGGTTTGATGTCCGACCAGAAATACGAATTCGTTAGAGATAAAATTCTAAGCCTCAAAGAGCATGCACATGATATGGGAACAAAATTAGAAGATCCATTCTTAGCAATGTCATTCCTTTCACTACCAGTAATTCCAGAATTAAAATTGACAGACAAAGGATTAGTTCAAGTGAGTAAATTTGATTTCATAGACCTATTCATACACTAAAAGACAAAAACAAAAATTCCGTTTTCTTCTCTTTTTTCTATATTCAAAAAGCATTTATATTTTCAATATAAATTCAGAAATAGTATTTTCCCCTATGCTGATGATGAACCTGTCTCACGTGAAATGAACAAGATGTGCGTACCCTAGGGTAGCTGAAGCAAAAGGGAAAATTAAAAGATTACATGGATTCATTCATCCATTTTTCAACTAATTTGGCAGCCATATTTTCAAAAATTTCGTTTATTCCAATACCTTCTTTCGCACTTGTTTCATAATATTCCAAATTATGCTCTTTCGCGAAGGCTTCGGCTTCCTCTCTTGAGATAACTCGGTCTTCAAGATCTATTTTATTACCTACGAGAAAAATAATTGGATCTTCAGTACTATTCTCTTTTATTGAATTAAGCCAATTTGGTACCATTTTAAAGGAGCGCTTATTAGTGACATCAAATACAACAAAGCTTCCTTTAAGACCTTTAAAGTACGATGCTTGAACAAAGTTGAACCTCTGCTCTCCTGCAAGATCCCAAATGCTTAGTTTTACTCGCTTATCGTACTTTTTGACATGCACTATGCTTACTGCAAACTGAGCCCCAATGGTCATAAAGTACTGGTCTGAGAAAGTCATGTGAATATATCTATTAATAATAGAAGTTTTTCCAACTCCGCCTTCTCCCAAGAGGAGTATCTTCCTGATAAAATCGTAATTTTGTGAGTCAGCCATTGCCACCACATTAATTATTTAATGCATTAATAATAATGATTATTTGGAGCAGCACCTATAAAATATTATCTCTTAGTGTAGTCGAGGTACATATTAATGTTTCTTTCAATTTATTATTAGAGCGTAACTCCTTAATAAAGTGATTTGCCATGAAAACGATTTCACTTAAAATTGAAGATTTATACCTAAAAGGACTGAAAATTCTTGTGAAAAATGGAGTGTTTCCAAACGTAAGTGAAGCGATTAGAGTCGCAATAAGAGACCTGTTAAAAAAAGAATTGTGGAACGATAATGCATTGATGAAATTAATAGATGAAAATGATTCATCATAGGTATGCAGCTTCTTTTTCCAATGCAATTGCACGTATAATTCGTATCATTTCAGTACGCCTATTAGGATCAATTGCAACCATTGGAAATGTCGGAATTCCAATTATTCGCTCGATCATATCCGGTTTCAAAGCATTGGGAAGGTCCTGAAAGTTCGCAATAGCCCATACAGGAGTGTTTGGAGAATATTCCTTAATCAAATCCAAAATTTTTTTCGCAGTTATTACTCCTTGTAATGTTGATTTCATTACTAATAGAACGCCGTCCGCATCTTTTAGATACACTTTCCAAAACGTCCTAAACATTTCCTGACCAGGAAGGTCCCATGCTATAATTATTTTATTGCCTAATACAATCCATTCATATTTTTCACTGATTTCTTTGCCTTTCATAATTTGTTCAACCAATGATCCCATAGGACGCATATCTGGTGCCATAGTGGGAACATATTCTGAAGTTGGTTCGCCTGTTGTAACAAGTTTTACAATAGATGTTTTTCCTACACCACCAGGACCAATCAAAGCGATTTTTAGTAGGCTAACTACAGTCTCATTTACCTTAACCAAGAATTCCCTTTGCTCATCTTCATTTAAAGGTGTAGTTCTATCTAAACCAAATGTTTTGATCCAGTGATCCTTAATTTTTGTCGCTTTCTTAAGAAGCTCTTTTTCGTTTTCCGATGGGTCGCCACAAACAAGAAAAACTAAATCTCCAAATGTCTCATATGCAAATGCAATCTCAATATCACGAGGATTAAGTAGATGTATGACTAAACGATCAATTCCAAATTCAGTCTCTATGCTATCTTCAGATTCCTCTAGCTTGTCAATCGTGTCGATTACGTCTTTTAACATACGTTCTGTAATTTCGGTAAACCAAAATGACTTGTGAAATAGTATTTCACCTGTTTTTTTGTTTAGAACGTATACATTATGAATCAATTAAGTCCCACCGGTTTAATTTTAGATAATCTCTAATATATATAAGTTTTCAAATAGTATATATAAATGATGCTTTGGATAAAGAAAATATAATATCCCAGGAAATATTACAATATTACATATTTATCTGGGATATGATTCTCGCAAAAGTCGTAAATGCTGATTTGCCATTTGAATTGCTTTTTTATCTTCAGGATTCTTTTCAAGTTCTTGAATTAATGATGAAATGAAATATTCTGGCCAGAACCTTCGAATTCGTATATCTGTTAAAAGCAGATACCACTTTTCATATTCGCCGCCCATATTTCGCTTTCTAATCTCAGTAATAACTCTGTATTTGAGCATTTTCTGAATGGCGGCTTTTAGGTCTCTTGCAGGCATATCCACTCTTGCCTCAATTTCACTTAAACTATGTGGTCTCTCACGTAAAATGGTCAAAATATCATAAGTATCGGGATCTGATAAAATTTCAGCGATCGCGATAGTGTCTTCAGGAGTCTTTTGCCATTCTTCTAAGAATTCCTTAGTCATCTTCTTATAATCTGCAACTTCATCAGGATCAAGAACAGTATTTGCATTTTCAATTGAGGTTAATGGGGGCGCTCTTAACACATCAATATCACTAACTAGAAAGAGACAGGTTCGCCCGACTTCATCCACCCATTCCTCTTTTACTAAACCAAGAACTTCAAAAGGAGCAATTACAGAATCTATAGAAATCGACGCGAGCCCCGTTACCATCTTTAGCCATTCAGTCATATCTTCTTTCGATATTCCTCCACGCCATAGCTTAGGCCAGACAGCACGTGCTACCTCATCAGTGAATAGTCGTGCAAGACGCGATTCATCTGTCATGCCAGCAAGTCTTATAATTTTACGGAATGATAATTCCAATTCATGCTGGAACTCATCTGCAGTCATATGTGCAACAGCATTCACAAGACCTGGAACAATTGAAGTTAGTGCGCCTTCATAGGCCTTTGGATCTTCAGACCCCTGCAACAGTAAGCTTACACAGTATTGCTCTTCTTCGCGAACAATTCCAGTATAGTAACTAGCAACTTTATACTCTTCGCCACCGATTTTGACTGTCAGACTTGAAAAGCCTGCATCAGCTTCGCCTAACGCATGAGCAGTAAAAATTCTCATGATTTCAGTATTTAGATCCTCAGTATAGGCATCCGCAAAATCCACCGGAACCTTTGCCTGTAAGATTGCACCAATCTTACTATCCCATGCAATGAATAACAATGCTGCTGGCATATAAATTTCCCCATTTTCGTGTATTCACATATTTATATTTTCTTTGTATGTATTCCTACCTTTTTAATGTTTAGATTTTCTTTATATTTTTTATGCCTAATTTATCAAATATTATGGGAGATAACCATACAATTTTCTATTCAAATTTTCTTAATGATTCATTTGTATTACTATTAATTAAATTTTCTGATGGCTTTTGATAATTTAAAACATTATGATCTACAATAAATTTTGAAAACTTCCCAAAATACATAAAATCAACTTTAGAATTTCGCAATATATTCATATAATTAGCAATAGATTCTCAATTACTCTTGTACAGTTCTTAATAATATAATCAAAAAATAGAGATATTACAAATTACGCGTAATATATTTAGTAAAACTTAAATATTTGTTTGTGGAATAGAAAGTGTAGTCGGGATGGAAAGGCGAAAGACCTGTGGTATATGTTATCCCTCTCCCAAGAGTCAACACGAAAAAAAGTTGACATCCCTCCCAATATGCGGACGTGCGTGCGTTCGTCAAAAACTTTGAAGGTCCCCTACAAAAAAAATAAATTACTACTTTTCCCACAGGTCCGCCACATTTCCACCCATCAAACTTCTTTTGAATTGTTTAACAATTTTAATCGTAAATTATATATCAAAACAACATAAACATCAAACAACACATAGTTTTTTGAGAAAACATTAATGTAAGATATGAATATCATACCACTAATAAAGAAAAAAGAAAGAAAAAGAGATTAATGCCTCTTCTTCAATATGACTACTACTGCTAGAAGAACAACACCACCAATTACTAAGAGACCCATAGAGCCTGAGCTGGTAACTGATGGAGTGCTTAGATTCGTATATGCAACATATGCAGGATCTTGATAAATTCTAAGACCGCGCCAGTCTGAGAAAGCAACACCGTACCAGAGTGTATTGCCCTTGAACGCACTTGTTCCATGCAATAACAGGTCTGCTGGACCGGAATAGTGGCTTTGTAGGTATCCAGATAATGCATATGCAAATGTGGCAAACAAGCCGAGGCTTAATGGCGCTTGCCATGCAATTAATGCAAGATCCAATGGATTGGCAGCAACGAGTAAGTTTTTAGCTTGTCCAGTAGCGACAGTTGCACCAGATGTTTCATTTATTAGTTCATAGCTTCTGCCTAAGCCAATATCAAATGCACGTTCATTGTTTCCAACACGAATTGTAATATTGTCATTAAGTGGTGTATTTTGAGTGGGACTTACAATTTCACCGGTATTTGAATAAGTCATATTATATTTGGACGTAAATACGCCTACATAATGAACAGCAGTAACACCAAATGTTGGTGGAAAGTTTGATAGGTCTTGTTCGTGTCCAAATACCCAAATATGTTGGATTTGACCAATAGTATAGTAAGATTCCACATGTAATTTTCCGGTAGATGAATCAAGCCATACATCATACATAATTGTCAATTCTGAGAATTGAGCAATGTATGCAGGAGATATTAAGGAAATTAGAAATTCAGCCCAACTATTTGCACCAATGATTTTCGCATACAAGTTCTTATAGCGCATACCAAACTTGTAATGACCATCAAGAGTCTTTTGTACTGGAATTGCCTCTACGGTAGGTTGTTCTTCAAGTGGCGTATTGTTATTTCCTAAACCAACAGGAAATATGTAATAGATATTTTCATGACCGGGGTCTGGAATTCCATTATTGCCATAGGTATCATTATACGCGAGCAAGAATGCAAACACAGAGCCTATGAAAACTTCATTTCCATCAGGAGTTACATAATGAATACAAAGCAACTGGTATGGCAAAGTAGCATTAATATTATTTCTTTCTAAGCGATTGAAAGCTAGAAGAAGGACCTCAGCTCCGCTTAGGTTAACATAGGAAGCAGTAAATGAAGCATTACCTTCAGTTATGCTAACAGGAATTGAAGAGTTAGTCCAATATTCTTCAGAGAAGCTGTGTCCAGTAATTTTCACCTCTTCCCCTGGAGTCCACGTTGTTGGAGGCCATGCAGATACACCAGGAGCTAGCATAAGGACGATTAAGAACACAGCAATAGATATGCGTGTTAGATCTCTCATTTTGACATCCTCCAGATATAAAATTACAAAACAATTGCTTATGAACTTTTTCACTTCATAGTAGAAAAGATTTTCATAAAAAGTATTAAAAATAAAAATATACGATACAACATGAATTCAATATTCGAAAATATATGATTTTCTTGTAAAAATTAATGATTAAAGGTTCTTCTTAGCCTCTTCAATCAATTTCAAATATCGCTCAGTATCATATTGTACCCAATCTTGAACATTATACTCAATTAATTTTCCAGTTGGAGATGAAGTTACTACTTTCTTTATACCAGAATTAATAATGGCACGTTTGCATCGGTCACATGGAATTGATTCTGCTGGCTCTCCAGTTTTGGCATTCTCACCATAAATGTAAAGTACTCCATCTTTGACTGCAGAGCCATTTCTTGCAGCATTGATCAATGCATTTTCTTCAGCATGAACTGCAGGACATAAATCATAAGCCGCATAAGATGGCGCATTTTTTAAATCTTTTAAACATCCGACCTCAGCACAGTTAATTACACCACGTGCAGGACCATTATAGCCAGTGCTCACAATTGCATCGTTTAGTACAATAATAGCACCGAATTTTCTTCTTAAACACGGAGAACGTATAGAAACTGCTTTTGCGATACCCATATAATATTCATCTTTTGGGGGTCTGTCATCTTGCATAGTTATGCCTCATAGGAGTTAATATCTGAAAGTCAATATTAATTTAGTGAATATATAGGTATTAGTATTATCAAAAAAAGAAAAATTATGTGAGATGCAACGATTTTGCAGTTAAAACGGTTTTTCCAAATATTGGAAATGGATCAATATCTGAAATCACATGAACAAGCAGCCAACCAAATTCTGGACTTGCGCCAAGAATTAGATGACCCTTTCCAGCATCATTAGAAGCAATAATTCCTTCAGGCGTCTTGTAATTAACACGATAGTTCACATCACGAAACATAAGAATATTAATTCCAGACTGAATGCTTTTGATTATTTGCGACACATCTTGTGCAACGTCCCAATTGGGCGTCTGCCATACTAGAATTCCATTCCGCGTGATGACAGCAGCTCCAGTGATCCATGGATTGTTAAGACGAAGATATCGAATTTCTTGAGGAATATTTGAGAACTTGCCAATATCTTCTGCAGACACAGTAGTTGGCTCAGCAAATACCTTACGTGCTTCTGTTTCAATAGTCTTTCGTTCTTCCATAAGTCCCTTTAGAGTATCGATCCTCTTCAATATGACATCAATTGCATCTTGTAAAATTTTCTTTTTGCGATCATCAGATTCTTCGTTTAAAATGTGACGAAGCTCTGAACCTATATTTGCATATTCTTCAATCGCCTTGGAGTATTCACGCAGCTGATCAAGTTCACATGCATACTCAAAAGAGCGTACAAGATTTTTGGGAACAATTCTTACAAGCTCAGATGCAGATTCCCAAGGCTTTAATGGAACTATCTTCTTAGGCACAACTTTTTCAACATCCTCAATTTTGTATGGTTTTGGTTTTGCAACATATTTTGAGGATGTCGGTAAAGATATTGAGGGCATCTCGGGGGATACACTCTTCTCCTCGCGTTCCTTTTCGGGCACTTTAATCTCTTCCTTCTGGGGCTTTTCGGTCTTAACGGATGGTATGACCTCCTCTTCATCAATATTAAGAGAAGACAGCTCTAAATCTTTTTCTATTTTTAATGGCACTCCACTGTGTAGATCATCTTCAGAAATCCCATTCACTTCAAACAGTTTATCCATAAGTTCACCTATACGATTAATTTTTGTTGCAAATTTCCATAGAATATCAACAATCTTATCACGATATTCAGTATTTTCAATTTCCAGTACAATGTCCTTCATACCATTAACTAGAGAAATTAACCTCTCAAAATCGCGAGCATACTCCAAATATTCCTCAGACTCTAGATCAGTGCTTACACGTTTGCAAAAATAGTTTATATCTTCAACCTGTGCAATTAATTTTCTACGTTGCGGACATTTCTCAATCGGAATTTCCAATTCCAGATTGCGTGCTATATCTTTTACTGCGGAAAGAACACTCATCTCATTCCCCTCAATTTTACTCACAATACTCAATTAATAATAATAAAATTAAAAGATTAAAAAATATTCCTAGTTAATTCGATAATATAAAAAAGTTTAATAGTAAGGTTTATGCTGCTTCGTAAAATTCACATTTACCTTCAGCAGGAACATAAACCTCTTTCTTATTACACCATATCATGGAACCAGTACCCTTTTCTGCATATTTGCAAGTTTTACAGGTCTCAGCCATGATTTCCACCGGTCCTACTCAATTTTTGCACATATTGTACAGGTATTACTGTCTAGATCATAACTTTGTGATTTTATTGTTAATATCTTGCCAGTTTTGTCTTCTATGACTCCAGATAAATTAGTCAAAAAGAAACAAAACGGTATTTTTGATTCTCTAAGCTTTTGGCGTGTCATTGAAAATATACAATCTTTTACTGTAAAAGTGATTTCAGAATCACTATCAGAAATTACTTTGAATTCTGAAGTAATTTTTCGTTCCGTAACATGCTCGCCAAATTGATTTATAACCTCTGAAAATGAACCACCTATGTTTTCAATGCCACCAATTGCTAGGGTAACATCCTTGAATAGGTTATTCATTTCATTTCCTGTAATTCTTGATAATAGCTGTGTATCAATACCTAAATAATCACTTGCAAATACAAGAGATCCGAGTAGAGAATTCATATATGCAATTAGTTCTCTATATTCCAAGGGGCATTACCTCCATCATGCGTATTTTCATTTCTTCAAAGCTATATATAAAGATATATATATAATCATAAAAATAAACACTTTTTTTTTATTTTTTGAATAAAAAGTTCGTATTTATTATTTTTTGTGAGGATTATTGATTGAATTTTCAAAAAAGACAAGTATGCGTTTTCTAGAAAAATAATAAACAATTAATAGCACATAACTTAAATTTTCAAAATTCTTAGTAAACTGGGCGATTAAAATGGAAGAATTAAATCTAAATATCAATGGTCTGAACTTTACATATAGAAAATGGACCACAGAAACACCAAAAGGAATTATCATAGGTGTGCATGGCTTTGCAGAACATTCTGGCAGATATGATCATGTAGGAGAATTTTTCGCAAAGAATGGATATTCATTTTATATGATGGATCTAAGAGGGCATGGCAAGAGTGGAGGACTAAAAGCGTATGTAGATAATTTTGATACCTTCATAAAAGATGTTGATAGTTTCGTAGAACATGTGCTAAAAGAAGAATCGATAGATAAAGTATTTATGCTTGGACACAGTATGGGCGGTCTAATATCTGTAAGGTATGCAGCATATCATCCAGAAAAATTGAAAGGAATAATAGCCACTGGACCTGCTATCGGCATAAATGCAGATGTATCAAAAGGAGTAGTAATAGGTGCAAAGATATTATCAAAGATCTCGCCAAAGAAAACAATCAAACAAACAATAGATCCTTCGATTTTGACCCATGACAAGGACATTTCAGAAGCGTATGCAAAGGATCCATTAGTCTTTAAGGAAACAACTGTAAAATTAGGGGCTGAATTATTCAGAGCAGCTGATGAAACTAAGAAGAAATTTGCTAACAAGATTACAGTTCCTATTTTCCTATTAATTGGCTCGGAAGATAAGCTAGCAGATCCAGAAAGTGTAGAAGATTTCTATCATAGACTTACAATAAAAGACAAAGCATTCAAGAAATATGATGGCTTTTATCATGAAATAATGAATGAAATAGGAAGAGAAAATGTACTGGCAGATATTTTGGAGTGGATTAATGCTCACTAGGTCGGAATAATTCTCTTCCTATAATTTTTCTTTTAACCAATCGATAGCCAATTTAGCAACCTCATCCATCTTACCGATAAATGTATGGCCTGCATCAGGAATTATATGGATTTGCTTTTCACACTCTAATTCGTCGTAGATTTTTTGAGCTTGAATTACAGGTACGGTGTTATCTTTTTCACCATGTATTATTAACACAGGACATTTTATTTTCTTTATTACACCAGATAACGTCATTTTCTCGGAAGATTTCATGAATTCTTTCTCAGACATACCAGTGACTGCTAACATCATTCGTTTCAGAATAGCATTTATCTTCTTTGCTTCTTCAGAAGAAATACCATAAAACCCAGCAATATCAATTATAGTAGAAATACGTTCATCGTCACCACTCTTAAGTGCCGTATGACCACCAAGACTTATTCCGGCTACACAAATACGCTCAGAATTTAAATCATTACGTGAATAAATATAGTCGATCGTCGCTTTAATTGTATTTTCTACATCGGGGGTGAAAGGATATTTAGATTCGCCATGACCCGGTAAGTCAATTCGAAGAACAGCAAACCCATTATTAACAAGCAATTCAGCGATCCAATGATTACTTTCTTTTGAGCCCCACAGACCATGCAATAAGATTACAACAGGTGGCTTTTCAATATCTTTCTTTTTCGTAAGTATCGCTGGAATTATGTGTTCACCAAAAGGAATCTCAATACGTTCCCAATCCCAATCTGAATAAGCTCGTAAAGCATCCAAATAACATGTCATGTATCGCTCGTATAATTTCTTGCGTTCTTCCATAGATTCGATAAATGGAAACTCCGCAGCAATCGCATAATATATAGCAGATCTTAAGTATAATTCACGAGCCTTTTCTGAATCCGGAGTCATAAGAGCAACTTCTTCCCATTTCATGCCAAGACTTTCAAAAACTCGAGGAAAATCTTTGATACTTTTTATCTCAGATAGCACACTTACGGCTTCATCATAGTCTCCTCCATTTCTAATCTGAGCTTTTAAAATATCTCCAACTACAGACATAGCTTGGCGAGCCTTAAAAGCACCATTAACAGCAATTTTAAGATGCATAGGCAGTTTTGTAAGTTTTACATCTAACATTGTATTCCTCTCCATCCATAAAAGCGAACAATGTTGAATAAATAAATAAAATCAATAAAAAACTTTCTTGTTACGTATTAAAATGTAACTAAAAAAGTAATGAAACTTATTGCTCAATAAAACTTTGAACAATTGGCGTTATTACTTTTTCAGCATTCTTGAATACTCCGAGATTTCCATCCCAATCAGTATTTGCAGGATAATTCTTTCGGAAGGTTTGTGAAATTTTACGTAGTAACTTTCGCGCCTCATAGGTTTCATGATCTACAAGTAAGAGATAGCTAAACTGCTCATCAGTTTCAATAAGAATGGATATGTTCTCGTGCAAAATGGACTTTAAGTTTCCCTCATTCTTATTGTTAGATATTTGCTGCAGAAATGTACTTACTGCGGAAATCAATCCGGCCACAAGATTACTATCTGTAGAGATTTTTTGGTCGTATATTTTGGAAATTATTGCAAGACCGCTCTGTTTCATCATAATGATATAACCCAATAATTTGAATGATATCTTTTTTGGTCTCTTAAATATGTGAATTCGAAGTAATTTTTGAGCACTGTCCGTAAAGCTGCGAATAAGCGATTCAACATCACGCTTCGAACCTGATTTCTTAACTTCTTCACGTAATTTAACCAATTTCTTTTGCAATGGAGGATTACTGTCAAACTTTGCAATTGCTTCATTTACAATATCTTTTGCTTTCTTTTTATTACCGAGAATGGTTTCGATATAAACAGATAATTTAACAGTATAATACAGTTGGCGGTCCAGTTCTTGCTCCTCACAGATTAATCTTGCATCCTCAATGTGAGCTTCAGCAATTTGTATGAATGACATATCCTTCACAATAAGATACTTATGAAGCATAGTTTCAGCAAACTTTATCTTTGTCTCTATGATCTCTGAAATCATGTTAAAATCTTCTGCAATTTCAATAGCCTTCAAAAATTCATTGGTAGAATTATATAGATTCAAACGAGTTTTTTCCAACAACCCAACCAAGAAATGATACGCAAAGGTATCTCTTTTAGAACTGGATTTTTCCATCATATTTTTGTATTCAGCTATATATTTTTCAGCTTCATCAAATCGTTTTAGATAAATGTATGCCTGTGATAAAACCATTGGAAGACCAATATAGCTCATTCCAAATGCCTTTGCCTGACTTTTTGCTTGAAGCGCAATTGTCAACGCTTTTTCGTAATCTCCATCACCAATATAAATCAGGGCGAGATTTAACATTGGAACTACAGTTGGAAAATTGTACTCCCGAAACATTTCAATTGCTTTCATGATTTGTGCAGACGCTTTTTCAGTATCGCCAATACTCCAATATTGCATCGCCATGTTGTTTAATGCCGCAGCGGCTCCCACGATATTTCCAAGTTCATACCTTGCTTTATAAGCTACTTGGCATGCATTTATACTCTCTTCAGCACGACCAATTTCGCCTAAAATAATTCCTTTCATATTCATAACTTGTGATGTTTCAATTATACAATCTCTCAGTAATTTTTCGGCTTGCGTCAGCATCTCTAACGATATATCTGTGGAACCTAATTGATGATATGCAAAAGCATAAAATGAGTATAAGATTGATTTGAAAATCGAAAAACATTCGCATTTATTCATTAGATCGTCAATAACTCCAAATATATCGTGTTCTTGTTCAATTTTATCAAATTTATGCCAGATCAAAATCGACCCAACAATTTTCAAAACTCTTGCTACCATTAAGGATACAGGATTGTCCTTCAGTCTACGAATAAGAAGCTCGATTTGATCAATCCACATTTCATATTTTAAGTCTTTTTCCTGCACATACGACGCCATGGATAGAAGCTCTATTTTCAAAGATGGATAACGCGGAATTAATTTATTAAGCAATTTCATTAGAGAACTTCTACGACCAGCCATCAGAACCATAAACGAAACTATATGATAAGAATCCAAGTTTATAAATTGCTCATTATCAAGCGCTTTTTCGAGAGATTCTAAAAATTCCACATATGTTTTCGATTTGTCTATTATCGATAATACTAAAGATTTATCCCGTTCATTTAATATACATGCACATTCTTGCATTGCTCTTTTATTCATAGCGCGCACCAATGGTTTCATCTTATTTATATTAATATGTATGATATTTACATATAAAAAACTAGTTTATGGATACAGACTATATTTTTAATTTTATGACATTTATTTAAATCAATTAAATAGAAGAACTTTTTAATGAGAAAATCAAAATTAAGAGTGGTGATTTTATGAAATATATATGCAAGATATGTGGTTGGGTATACGATCCTGATGAAGGAGATCCAGATGGTGGCATTGAGCCTGGAACGCCATTCGAAGAAATCCCAGATGATTGGGTCTGCCCCGTATGTGGTGCAAGCAAAGAAGATTTTGAACCAATGGAATAAAAAATATCTGTAGAAAAATATAGATGAAATTCTAATTTTTTATCATACTAATTTAAACTTGCAGGATTTTATTTTTTGTAGTCTAATTTTTTGGACCACAATTGAAATGAATACAAAAAGTCATAAATCAGCGGATTTATATATCGGATATGTAGGATATTTTATCCTAGTGATGAAAATGGAATTAATGAATAGGAAGATTAGACCAAGCATATATATTGTACTCATAGCACTATTTGCGGCAATACCTGTAGGGATCAGAATTGCATTTATAATGACGGGACTTTCAGTTATAGTACAATGGACAAATATAATTGGCGTGTTTACTTTTATTGGAGCAATTTTCTTGGGTCCAGTTGCAGGAATATTTATTGGTTTTACGGGTTTCTTACTAAGCGACGTAATTAGTCCATGGGGCGTTTCGCCATATACAATCCTTATGGGTGGCACAATGGCAGCCATTGGCTTTATATCAGGGCTTACAATAAGTTATGAAGATGAGATGTTGTTCTTTGAAAAGGTAATTCTAATTGTAAAACTGTATATACTAATGTTCATTTATGATGCTATCACATCAATTGTAGGATATCTATTGTGGGGTTTGACACTTAACGATGCGATTTTCTACGGAATTGTAGGATTATTCATACCATTATATGGAGGTTATCTTTGGTTAGTAGGACCAATTACAGAAGCAACGACATCCATAATAACAACGATTTTACTTGACCCCATCCGTCGTGTTTTCAGAGAAACAGGAGTATATTGAGGGCAAAGCCCTCTTTTTGTATTATTTGAAATTAGGCTTTCGCTTTTCGAAGAAAGCAGCAATTCCTTCTTCAGGGTCTGGACCATTAAACAATTTTGCGAATTCTTTCTGATCCTCATTTATTGCATCTTCCATATTCAGGATAGCTCTTCTGAAAGACGATTTTGCAGCAGCTAATGCGGCAGAGCTCTTAGATGCGATTTTTTCAGCCAATTTCATAACAGTATCCATAAGTTCTTCAGGAGCAACAACCTTATTTACAAGCCCCCATTTCTCAGCTGTTTTAGCATCGATCATATCACCTGTAAAAACTAGTTCTTTTGCATGATTTATACTAATTGCCCACACCAAGCGTTGGATACCGCCCCAACCGGGAAAGATCCCGAGATTCATTTCAGGAAGACCAAATTTGGCATTTTCGGAGGCCACACGAATATCACAAGCAAGAGCTAATTCGCAACCACCACCAAGTGCTAAACCATTTACGGCAGCTATTACAGGCTTGTCAATGCTTTCAATTTTCATCAAAGCTTTTTTGCCATCTTCGAGAATATTCATAATTTCGGATTCATTTTTCTTATAAAATTCGTTAAGGTCAGCACCTGCAGCAAAGGCTTTTTCGCCTTCTCCTGTAATTATTGCTACTTTGGCTTCACTTTTTTCAAAATCATT
>CAZPUN010000033.1:0-39103 GCA_964589775.1 uncultured archaeon | reverse complement strand
TTAGAAAATCTATTAACAGACCGGAAACTTGCGAGTGATTTGAATCTCTCACTCACGGGTAATGCACGTAGTCAAGATTTTCGTTTTCCACCTTTAATTCGTATGCGAAATACCTACATAGAGCCTAAGGATCATTCTTTTGAAGAATTATTTGATGGTATTGATTTCGGATATTACATTGTGGACTATCGTGCAGGTCATGCAAATCTGAATTCTAACTTTCAGATAACAATTCAAGAAGCTTATGAAATCGTACGTGGTGAAATAGGTTCGCCAGTCCGGGACCTATCTATTGATGGATTTGGCCTAGAAGCATTATCTGGAATTGAAGCATTATCCAAAGATTTCCAGATGTTTCCAGCACGATGCTATAAGAAAAGACAAGTAGTATATGTTTCTCTTGGCGGACCTTACGCACGGCTAAAGAAAGGCAGCATTCATATAACTGCTGAAACTAATGGTGATCAAAATGTCCGATGATATCTTAGAAAATCTTGTGAATTTAGCATATCAAGGCATAAAACGAGCTAAACGATATAATGCTAAAGAAAGTGAGATTTTCGTGCGTAAGGTACAAGGTGTTGAAGTAATATCGAGCAATAATGGAATCACCCAGGCAAACGCATATGATGACTCTGGCATAAATGTTCGATTATACATGCGAAGAGCAATTGGTGGCTCTTTTACTAATAATTTGAGTGAAGATAATTTATACAAAATAATCAAGCAAGCCACTTGGGCTGCAGAGGCAAGTCAGTCAATAAAGAATTGGCCCGGATTTCCAAAGGGCGAAAAAATCAATGAACCTAATGTGTTTTGGCAGAACGAAGTAAATGATGTAAATCCATGTACTCTAATTTCCATTTCTGAAGAAATACGTGATATACTCTCAAAGAGTTCTTTGGGTATTCATCTTGAAAATCTTTCAGTAACTGCGTGTTCACTAAGAGAAGTTGGTGTAAACACGAGCGGTCTTCATGTTGAAAAGCGTGAAACATGTGTTAGAATATCTGCAAACGCATTCCTAAACGGTCAGGATTGGATTTCACCTCCTGTATTTACTGATGTGTTCTCCCGCGGTCTTGATATTGACGTTGAGAAGATATCCAATGATTTTATTGAAGAATTAAAACTACTAAAAAATATTGAGAAATTTGAGACACGTACTACTAATATAATTTTAGCTCCAAGTGCTCTCGGTTGGCTATTTGAGTTTTCACTGATCCCAGCAATACATGGCGCTAATATTGTTCGAGGGCGGTCAAATCTCGGTTCAAAAATTGGAGATCAATTGATAAGTGATCAATTAAATATTTACGACGATGGTATGCATCCACTCGGGTTTAAATCATCTGTATTTGATGGTGAAGGTTTACCACACAAGCGATTTCCAATTTTCGAAAAGGGTGTATTGAAGAATTTCATCTGGAACCATTACTGGGCTAATCGGTATAGTACGGAATCTACTGGAAATGCAGTTCGCGACTACAGAAAATCACACATTGGTATTTTACCAACAAATCTCGTTATAGATTCTGGTGATGCAACTTTTGAAGAAATGATCTCATCAATCTCAGATGGAATCTTCGTAAAGAACGTCATGGGTGCTTTTGGCGCAAATCCTGCAACTGGTGATTTTCATGTAATTTTATCTCCCGGATATTTAATACGCAATGGTGAAATTAAAGGCGCGATTGTCGGTGCGGCATTAGCTGGTAATATTTGGAAGCTGCTAAATTCTGTTGAAATGGTTGGAAAAGAACAAATTGTATCTGAACCTCTTATTGGTCCGAATATCATGTTTCGAAATGCATCTGTTCAGTCGCATTCGCGAGCATTCATCCCACAATTATCCTTAGGGCGTGTGCGAATTTGAACATTCTCTTAACAGGTCCGCCTGGAATTGGAAAAACAACTATTGTTAAAAAAGTTCTTTCAAGATTAGATCGCCCAGCCTTTGGCTTTTTCACTGAGGAAGTTCGTGAGCACAATCGAAGAATTGGATTTGATATTGTTACGTTATCCGGGCGTCGTGGTATCCTTGCACGAATAGATCAAAGATCTTCAATACATGTAGGTCGTTATAGTGTCTTACTAAGAGATTTAGAGAAAATTGCAATTCCTGAACTAATTCGTGGTCTTAACGAGATTAATTCTCTAATCGTTATCGATGAGATTGGAAAGATGGAATTATTTTCTGAATTGTTTGTAGATACGATTATGAACTGTTTAGACACTGGCAGAGTATTCGGAACCATAGCTCAAAAAATACATGGAGTTGGTATGCAAATAAAAGAAAGAAAAGATGTAAAGATATACGTTGTTTCGCATTCTAATAGAGACCGATTGCCTCAAGTATTGCTTGATGATCTATCTTATTCCTCTGGCGAATTTACTTCCAGATAGACTTCTTCATTACCTTCAATTTTCACTCCCTTGAGTGTTGATAATGCTGCCAGAATCGGTTTTCTGATTATATCTGCTACAAATGGATGTAATTCTATCGTTTCACCTTTAATTTTAATTGTAATTTCGAGTTCTTTTCTCTTTTGAATTATGTAGCAATCTTCGATTTTCTTAGTACCATCTAGAATCAATTGTGCAAAGTCTATACAACGTGGTGGACCACAATGGCCGCAGTCTATACCCGGTAATTTTTCTAATATATCTTTAAGTTGCTTCTGGCGTTCAAGATTCTTATTGACGAGTTCCATGATTTTTTCAAAGTCCTTTTCGGGATCAAGTGTTCCTTCTACACCTTTTATGCTTAGTTTTGCGATGAGAAGCCTCTTGGACGCTGGAACATATTCCTTTTCATCGTCCTTTGTATTCAGAAAAGCAATTATACCTGAATGGGATCGTCTGACAAGCTGTTTAAATCCTTCAATCATTAAAATATCTATGTTGTCTGGCAGGGATCTATATATTTCCCCCATAGTTGCATCTTTGTCGCTTTTATGTTCAATTAGAACTGCTTGCTTGTCTGCGCGAATAATTACGGCATCTGCACCAGAATCCCAGTAAATAGCGCTATCTTTACCTTTTGTATCAATGTTAAAATTCTCAATTGATATATGTTTGAGAACTGCAACGCGCGCACCCTGCTCTTTCAAAGCTTTCATGAGTTTAACCATAAACGTGGTTTTACCCGAGTTATGCGGTCCTACGACATGAATTGTTGGAATAAAATGTTTTCCGTAATTGTCTTCCATTTTAATGACCTCCTCTAGTCGAAATTTTAGAATTTCATTTTAGAAACATAAAAAAAGTCTTATTAATATGTTTAGTAATATCTCTTATTAAACATTAAATATGAAGGTATCTAAATATGGTGAAGAAAGCTCGGAATAGCATAAGGTCGTTGTTTAAGACTGTAGATTTACGGCTTTCTAAGTCTATATTTAGACTTGCCGAATATGTGCGTGTTCCGAGTGTTTCTTCAGATTTAGAATTTATTGGTAAAATGTCTGAACTTTTAGCAACACATCTTATGCAATATGGCTTTGATGTAAAATTTCTTGGAGATACCTCTTTTCCTTTAATATATGCTAGCTTGGACGTTGGTGCGGAAAAAACATTAATTTTTGGAAACCATTATGATGTATCCAGTATCGGCGATTTTGAATCATGGCAATCACATCCGTTCGATCCAATAATTCGTAAAGGTCGAATGTATGGTAGAGGTACTAGCGAAAGTAAAGGTCCTATTGTATCCCGTCTTGCAGCAATTGATACATATTCGCAATTAAATATTGAACCCCCTGTAAATATTAAATTCATATTAGAAGGCGATGGCGAATTAGGAAATCGGACATTGCGTAAGGTACTAAAAGAAAATCCTGAAATTCTCAAGGGGGACGCATGTATTTATGAAACGGGATACCAAAATGTATATGGTACTCAGGAAATCATTGTAGGATATCGTGGATTATTTGCTTTTAGTCTCGAATTAAAGCGATTGAAGAATACTGTACCATCAAGTATGTTATCTATGGTTGGGAATCCAATTCATGAAGTCATGACATTAATTTGTAAAATGATGGATGAGCACGGAAACCTAATTATACCTGACTTTCCAAAAGCATCAATTCCGGAATTTCCACCAGAAGTTTTAGAAAAAATAAAGAATGCGTGCAAAGCAAGATTTGAGTTATCAAAAGAAATTGTAGAGCATCCACCTGAGATCCCAGAATCTGAACTTGTTCAAGAAATGATGTTTAAACCGAAGCTAAATGTTAGTAATATTTCGATGGGTCTTGATACTGAGCCTCAGATCGCTACAATAAATCCATATATAAAAGTAAATCTAGATCTTAGATTACCTCCTGGATTGGATATAGAAAAGGTTGTGGAATCTATTTCTAATTTTGTAAAAAACAATATTTCAGAACCGTATGTTTTTGACATTATTGAAAAATATCCTGCTGGATATACTGACATAAACAGTAGGATTGTCCAAATAGCGATTGAATCTACTAAAAAGGTATTCAATCATGAGCCATTAGTAATTCCCATTCATGAAATGTCCAGCCCAATTTTCCTCTACTCGGAACATATACCTACAATCTGTATAGGTCCCGATGATCATAAATCCAATACCCGTCTTCCAAATGAAAGTATCGACATTGATTTATTCCACATGGATATAAAGCGGAACATATATCTCATGGAATTATTTGGAAAAGGTTAGGTGCTATGCTTGAACTGAAACAGAAATTAATTTTCACACTTATGCTAATACCCCTATTAAATATTAGTCTTGCATCTCTATATTTTATCGGAATTCCGGTAAGATTTATGCCTGACTTTCCAGATCCAACGTTATATGCTATTGCTTTACTTCTATCCGGTATTGCACCCTTGTATCTTTCATGGGGTATATCCCGCGAAAAAGATTGGATGTTCGAACGGACCATTTCTTACCAAATTATTTTGTTATTTGTTTCCGTGACGCCTATTGTTTATTTTGTGATGGGCAGAGATGTGGGTATTGCTCTGACAATCATTTCAACAATCACAACGCTTGCAGCCATTTTTGGTATTTATTTTCTCTATCAAATTTGGAAAAATAAGAAAGGATAAGTGCCAGTTTAATTATTACTCATCAGATATATGAGTTCCTCATAGACTGTCTGCTTATACTTGGGATTTTCATCGATTATTGCATGGATATTTCCTTCATCGTCTATGACTGCAATCCACGGAATTCTCTTGATATTAAGCTCATTAATTTCGGGCGGTGATGGTGGTGATTTCCAGTAGGGTCCCTTTCCCTTTGGATCACTTTTTATTCCGCCTAGTATCTTGAATGGCACTCCAATTTTCTCGGAAATCCGAGCCAACACTGGAATGTTGTTTGAGCAATCTTTACACCACTCTGCTGAGAACGCTATTATTGTTTTTCCGGTTAATAATTGTTGTAAGCGTTGTAAATATTCTTCTGGAATCTCAGTTTCCTCATATCGTGAGACAAACCTATCTTTGAACCTGTCACTTATCCCTTTCAAATATTCTTGGAAATCAATACCCTTTTTACATGCGCGTAATAATATCTCGCGTTCCACTCTTTATTTACACTCCTGAATGAAGCCTTCAACAGTGAATACCGGTAGTTCTTTCTGTTTCTTGAACTGTTCATATGCATGCGGGCACGCTGTCACAATAGCTTCAGCTCCCAATTCCTTGATCGCCTGTATATGTCTGTTTAATGTTGCCTGAGCTTCTTCTGGGTCTGCTAGTTCAGTAAATCCAGCTCCTGAGCCACTGCATAATGATGTTTTGCCGTTGAGTTTCCATGGTATTAATTCGACGCCATCGATATTCTCCAAGAGCTGCCTAGGCTCTTCAGTAACACCCGCTATTCGAGCTAAGTAACACGGGTCGTGATAATAAATCTTTTTGATTCCGCTTTTCTTTTTGATCTTGCTCTTCTGTTCTGCCAGAAATTCAGTTATGTGTTTGATATCGATATTTACTTTACCCGCCTGCTTGAAGGCTTCAATACCCTCCGGGCATGGAGTCACAATCAACTTACCATTACTGTTGTTGATTTCTTCAGCAAGTGCTTCCTGATGCTTTTCAAATTCTTTAATATCCCCTGCTAAATAGAATGGGAATCCACAACATTTGTTTTGACCAATTATCTTATAGTTTACGCCAAGTTCCTTTAATTGTTTAATAAGCGGTTCATAGAGTGATTTGTCCGTGGAGTATTTGCATCCGAGATAAATCAGTATGTCTCCCGAGCCTTGCTCTGAAACGATGCTCTCTTTACCATAATAGTTGTTTGTTTCTTTGATTCGCTTCAACAATTTTGTTTGTTCTTCTGGTAATGGAATACCTTCCTCAAAGGCTGTCTGGCGTACTAATAATATTGCCTTACGTACATCTACATGAGCCGGACAGATCTCTACACATGCTCCGCATGTAAAACATTGTTGCATTGTTCTATTCACGCGTTCTGTAAGTTCGATATGCCCTTCTTTGATGCCAAATGTTGTTTCTATTCTTCCTCTTGGTGATGTAAACTCCCATAAGTTGGCAAGATATGATGGGCATGTCTGGCGGCATTTTCCGCATAGCGAGCATACCATAAATGCATCGTCGATAAACTCTGCATTGTCTTTCAGTATTGTGCTTTTCATTTTCACTCCCTCACTGGATATCTGATTTTTTCTAAGAATGTCTCAGGGATGCCTTGTATTCCTATTTTCATCGGATTTAGAATATGATTTGGATCTAAGGCATCTTTGATTTTTCTGATAATCCACATATCGTTGTGTTCATATTTTAGAAATGGAGCTTTTGTAAATCCAATACCATGTTCACCTGCTACAGTACCGCCATGGTCTGTAACCACTTTGTAAATCTCTTCGGATATTTTGAACGAATCTTTCCATGACTTCATTTTGGTAACATCAAATAGGATCTTCGTGTGAATGTTTCCATCTCCTGCATGCCCATAAACTCCAATTGTAATGCCTTTGTATTTCTCACTTAATTTTCTGAACTCATCGAGAACTTCGGCAACTTCAGCAATTGGAACAGACATATCCTCACTGATACTTACGGACACTACTCCCTTTCTAAGACGAGACAAGCTTGGTAACACTGCTTTACGGCCTGCCCAGATCCTCTCTCGCTCCTCAGGATCTTTGGACATTTTTAGTTCTACAGGGTCCATTTTCTTACATATTTCTGCAATTTCATGAAGATGGCGTTCGACTTCCTCTTTTGTTCCATCAACGTCAATGAGTAATAGCCCTTGTACTTCGGGTAATCCAATATCATATGCCTTATTTACTGCTTGAATTGTTGTTAAGCCCATTATATCCATTTTGGCTGGGATTAGCCCTGCCTTAACAATAGCTGCAATTGCCTTTCCTGCATCCTTAGTTGTCTTAAATGCGGCAAGGATCGTTGCTTCAGCTTCGGGTATCGGTACAATTCTTAATGTGATCTCTGTTATAACGCCTAATGTTCCCTCGGAACCTACCATTAACTTTGCAATTTGATATCCGGAAGAATTCTTTAGTGTTTTAGAACCTGTTCTTATTATTTCTCCGGTTGGCATAACTACTTCCATCGCGAGTACAAAATCTCGAGTTGCTCCATATTTCAGAGCTCTAATTCCTGAGGCGTTTACTGCAACCATGCCTCCAATTGTACAAGTATCTCCGCTTCCCGGTCCTGTCGGGAACATAAAGCCGTATTTTGCGAGTTCTCTATTTAGGTCATCGAATACAACACCTGGTTCTACTACGACCCAGAGATTTTGAATGTTGATCTCTTTAATTTTATTCATTTTCATCATATCTAATACGATTCCGCCTCGCCATGGCGTAGCATGTCCGGAGAGGGAAGTTCCCGCACCTCTTGGAATAACTGGTATGATGTATTTATTTGCCAATTTGAGAATTTCACTAACTTCTTGAGCTGACTCCGGTCGTACAATTACATGTGGTAGTTCTCTATGAATTGAGGCATCCATTGAATAAGCGTAAATCTGAGATGGATCTGATGCAACATCGTTTTTGCCAACAATTTTTTCTAATTGTGATATTATTTCATTCATTTTTTCTTTGTCAATAGAAATTCTATCGTGACTAAATTGCGTGAGGTCGCTCATAGAATCACCTCAGCTGTTTAAGCAATCTAAAATTAGCATGCCATTTGATACTTTTAATAATTCCGTTTTCGAAAAAATTCGTGTCTAATAAAAAAATAGAATTATTTTCGTTTGTGTAGATACAATAATAAACTAATTAGCATTATAGGACCTTTGCTTAGTAGTGGTACTCCTGTGGCTGATATTACAATTCTAATGTTTAGAAACCAGCCTATGACAAGTTGGGCTAAACTAACTATCTCGCCAACCATTTATACCACTTCTCTCTTCCTCATATTTAATATTTTTAATTGTATATCTATCTAATAAACAATTCGCTTCTTTATTTCAAAATATAGATAAAAAGTGAAACTTTTTAAAGGCATCTATCTCAGTATTCGCAATTATTGTATGGGGATATTATCAGATGACGCGAGCTGAAAGCCCGAATAAAGTTGAATACGCCCGAATACTTCAACAAGCAAAACTGGAATTATATAATGATCACCCAAAAGAGGCATTAAAGATATTAGAGAATGCCATGTTGGTCGTTCATAAATTTGATAGTGAATTTTATCTAATTCGTGGTCAGGCTAATAGAGCTCTTGGAGATTACGGTGGAGCTATTGAAGATTTTATTCACGCATTGGAGCTCGAGCCGGATTCAATTCTAGGGCTTAAGCTATTAGCTGTAGCATATTTTGAAATCGCAAATATGTCTCGCAAAGAAAATGCACCGCGAAAAATTGTACAAAATAATTACTTACGAGCTCTGGAATCCATAAACACTTTAGAATCCTACGAGTGTTGTGATGTAAAATTCATGTTGAGGAAAGCAGAAATTTTAGCAGTTTTGGGTCGCAATGAAGAAGCATTAGAGTATTTCAATAAAGTTTTAGAAGTTGAACCAAAAAATATTGAAGCACTCGTTCATAAGAGCATTGCTCTGATCGAACTTGGACGCTCCTCAGAAGCCATTATCACTATCAATGAGGCATTAAAATTAGATACAGATAATCCTGAACTTTGGGTATATATGGCAAATGCTCTAAACAAACTTGGAAGGCATAGCGAAGCGCAGACTTGCCTAACGCATGCTGAAGACTTAAAATCGAAAGCACGTACATAGAGATTGCCTTCTATTATTATTTTGAAGCTTTCTACAAATACTTAGAAGGTTAGTTTTATATTCTTGTTTTGTAATTTCGAAGCTCGTGATAAAAGTGAGAGGACGAATTACTTTTTTGGTTATATTTCTGTTTATTTTACCTATTATTCCATTAAACACTCTAAACACAAATTCAATTCATACTTCTCAATTGGAAGAAAATAAATCAATTTCCTCATCAATTTATTCACGAGTAAATGATATGACGGTCAAAATTGCCTTTATTGGCTGGGATTCTAATGTTATGAACACTTCGCGACTAGATTCATATTTAGAGCACTCATATATGCAATCGTTATACCCAAATTGGACTCTAAGGATAAATTTTGATTTTCAATATATCTTTATGAATAGTAGTATGAAATCTTATATTGGCTCCCTTTTGCTAAATAACTCTATAAATGCAACTGGAACTGGTTCAAAGCTTAATGAAACTGCACTATGGGCTCAGCGAAATGACGGCGTACCTCGTTCCATATTTTTACCACAAAATGGTATTTCCATAAATGCAACGAAAATCGAAAACTATTTTATTGAGCATCCGTTGGTAAAGCCTCCTACAAATGGATATACAATTTATATCCTGAATTACTCTGAATGGGATTCACCAGACCATAGCTGGGAACATTGGTTTACTTATGCTACTAAAGATCCTGACTCTAATCGAACAGTGAATTGGTTCAGATTAGAATGGGACAATGCATTAAATCCTGATGTCAAATATACATATCCCGGTATTGGTGGAAATGGGCGTGTATACATTTTGGACCCATCCGCAACGCAATGGTATTTGAAATGGGGCGCAATATGGTGGAGTAATGTTTATGAATATTCTAAATGTCCAACATATTTCTTCCATGACCTAGATGACATTCAACGTTCGTATAATTTATCTACCTCTGCGGGTCAGGATGCACTTGCCAATTATTTAGGTCGGTGGATAAATGATCTTGTAGGACCTTTATTTGCTGGGCAGCATAATTGGGCAACACCTGTTAAAGATTCAATATCTATTCAAACTCTTATTCTGAATGGAGACAAAAAGAGTGGTCATACTGCAAATGAACTCCGATGGCTTACGAATCCCAAGCGACTATTGGGACCATTATATGACGCATTACCTTTCGTAAATTGGTCCATGGATGTAACCCTTGGTGATATTGAAGATTATCCCATGATCTATGAACAGGTCAATGAATCAAAACTTCCAAGTAATGATCCTGATTGGTGGATGATCGATGGAAATAGTTTGTTCAACAAATTATATGCCTTGCGAGGCGAAATATTTGATCTAAATCGGGCAGATTTAGTAGTTACTAGTATCATCATTGTGCGTTCTAAATTAACAATGGTGATTACAGGTCTTGGCAACTTTACAGGTTTAGGCGGTGGCGGTCAGACAATCATTCTAAAATCGAGAGACCGATACTACATGCCGGACGGTGTGACTCCAAAATCTGGAATAAGTCATGTTCTAATTCATGAGACTGGTCATAACCTTGGTCTTGGGCATCCCTGGACTTATGGCCATATGGCGGCAGACTTCACAGACGGCTCAATGGGCTACTTTACTACTGCTGTAAAATATAATTCATTTTATCAGGATTGGTTAAAGCGACAATATGCTAATTGGTATTATGGTGAAGTGAAACACGGTCTTAGTGTCATGGTTGATTTGCACGGCGCTGGTCCATATATATCACCGATCGAACGCCAGCTAAATGAAATTAATGAAAGTTTGACAATGTCTGATTATTATTTCTTCAAGATGAATTACACTGCTGCAGTGCTCTATGCGAAGCAAGCTTATGAGCAATACCTGTTGCTTAACAAAATGTGGGACGACCATTATGCACCTCAAATAGTCTCAGTATATACCATACCCGAGCATCCCAAAGTTTCTGATGGATTTACAATTTGTGCAGTTGTTCGTGATAATGAAACTGCTGTTTATGCGGTTTATGTCGTTATTACAACTCCCTATGAGCATGAAACAAAAATACTTATGGATAACAAAGGAGATCATTGGGAACTTAAAGTGCCACCCGTATCTGAAAACTATACACTTAGTTATTACATATTAGCACTGGATATAATGGATAATGCTGTACAAAGTGCAACATATACTGTACAAGGTGAACCAGTAGCACAAATGCCTACGCCTCTGTTGTATGGAATATTGGCGATTGCTGCTATTTCTGCAATCATTGTATTAATAAAAATCAAAAGGCGATAATTTATATTTAAAATCCCTTTTTTCTCTTTTTTATAAGCCGCTTATAAGTTATTTGAAGAAAATAATATATATCACCTCTTTCCTATAATAATATACGCTGCTACGTTCTAACGATAGCTTAGAAGGTGAATATAATGAGCGAAGAAGAAAAGAAGATCCCCGAGGAACTTAAAAAGGAATTAATTGAAGGCAAAGAGCGCATTGAAGAAATGAAGAAGAAGAAGGAGGAAGAAAAACAGAAACGCATCGAGGAAATGCACAAAATCGGAGAAACTCTAGAAGGGCATCTCGAGGAAAAAATGAAGAAAAAACCAGAAGAATAACCTTTTTATATTGGCGGTGTGTACCCGCCTTATTGATTTATTTTTTAAATAAGAAAATTCTATGCGTAAATCATTGTTTCATGATGGGTCATGATAGCAATGGATGAAGATGATATTAAAGATCTCTTGCTTTGGTCAAATAATGTTGTTTCACAATATCTAAAGGTGCCTGCCAAGAAAATACAGATTGACAACATTTCATATGTACAAAAAGAAGAAATTGGACCTCGTTTTGCTGGATTCCTAAAAGATAATATACTGTTACTAAATACGAAATATAATCTCGATAAAATAATAAAAGGAATTGTTCTAAGAGAAGTTTTCCTGCAATATTTGCCATCATTTTGTAAAAATATCCCATCAACAGCAGATCTTGGAAACGAATTCGCTCGAATACATTTAAGTGAAGTCGAATCAAAATATTGGCATGAATTATGGAAATTGCATTCAAAGAGATTTACGGATGGCTATGTTGAATATGATGCCCCCCAAAAATTTCCTCTTTATAATAAATATACTGCAAACAAATTTGTACAAATAGTCTTTGAATCTCTCAACAAATATTCTGAAATGTGCAATACCTTAGATGAAGTAAATTATTATCGTTTTATTGATGAAATCATTTATGAAATCCCACCACGAGTGAGTCCAAGTGAATTGAAAATTCTTGATAATATTGATTATACGCAAGAGATCGATATAGACCATTTATTATTAACGACTGGTCTTGCTAAACGGACAATTTTCTCTGCGATATCAAGATTGAAAGCAAAAGGATTATTGATAGAAAAACCAGTATATATTTCTCAAAAATTTAATATGCCTATCTTCTATGTAATTTTTCAACGTAAGCGAACTGAATTGATTCATCCGAGTGAAATTTTTGTAGGGAATCCATTCTTATGGGCATATTGGCCAATAATTTCACATGCTGGTGGTATAATAGCTGTTTTTGAATTATATAATCGAAATCGTTCTCTCAGAGAATTTAATCATATGCTCTCAAAACTTAGAGATTATTATAATATTATATCTCTGCAACGAAGAAGTTATAGTATTCACACCAATTTTGCAATTTTAAAGTTAATTAAGGATAAGTGGGATTTTAATTGGGCAATATGGTTAAAGCAAGCACAGAGAGCAGCAAAGTGCAAGTTTAACTTTCCACAATACTCGATTTACATCTCTACAACATTAAGTAAAAAATATATTTACATCGCAAATGAACTTCTCAAAGAAAATTCGACAATTTCGGAAATTGCGAAAAATCTCAAACTAAGCCAGTCTGAAGTTAGAAGCATTAAGCGTGAATTATATCATTTTGGATATGTTAAAGACTACACTATTCTTGGAAATTTAGGTCTTCATGATACCCTATATCTTCTCATACGTGGGCCTATCTCAAAGCAAAAAGGTGTATTAAATGGATTAAGAAAATTACCGCTAATATATATCATTTCAGATAATGAAAACTCTACATTAGTGCGAATAAAAATTCCCTATGGTACCTCAATCAAAATCGGTGATATGCTCAGAATTTACCTTCAAGACTTTGAAGATTTATCATTCTCAATATATTTTGTAGGTCGTAAAATGGAATTCTTTAGGAATCTTCCAGTTGAATATTGGGATACAATAAATCAAGAATTTAAACATCCTCCTACATGGAATGATTGGTATAATCAATTTGAATCATATTTTTCATTTTACCAATAAGATGTGAGGCCAGATTCCTTTAGAAAGTGGTGATGGATCGTATAGAAGTCCTTGAAAGTGTAGGCCTACGTCATAAATCAACCTATCTAAATCTCAAAATTGCTTACGACATGAATGTATTGCATACAAAAAGATTTTCAGAAAAGAACTGTAACGCTAATCAAAGCTTTCTCGTTGGGGCATGATGCGTATATTACCAGAAATGGCTATTGTATGATATCCTATATGCAGAGCCCTTACATCTCGATTCGGGTCTGATATCCACACAATAAGTAACTGGATTCTCTTTAGATAAATAAAAAAAGACAATAAAATTAGCGTTTGAACATATCTTGAAATTCTGGCAATTCTTCATATCGATGGCATGCCACGAAATGCCCCGGCTCAACCTCTTTTAGTTCAGGAATTTTCTCCCTGCATTCGTCTGTTGCGAACTCGCATCGGGGATGAAAGATACACCCTCTGGGGCGTTCGTCTTCAAATGCGGATGGTGGATTTCCAGGAATTCCCCGAATTCTGTATCTGCGACCAACTAGTCTAATTAAGGATGGATTTGCCAATATTAATCCTCTTGTGTATGGATGTCCTGCATTCTTGAAGATAGTTCTTGTATCTCCAATTTCCATTACTCTACCGCCATATAGGACCATTGTTCTAGTAGTCATTTCGCCGATTATACCTGCATTATGAGTTGTGATAACTGAAGTAAATCCAAATTGTTCTCGAAGGTCAATAATCAGATTCATAATTTGGCGTTGTGTAGTAACATCTAATGCTGATGTTGGCTCATCAAAATACGTTAGCTTAGGTCCTTCTATAAGTGCCATTGCTATTAGAATTCTTTGTGCTTCTCCTCCTGAGAATTGTTGCGGATGTTGCATATATCTAGCGATCGCATCTGCAATTCGTACATGTCCAAGAAATTCAATGACACGCTTTTGTATTTTATATTCATCAAGATTCTCATGAACCTCAACAGGTTCTCCTGTCTGATCTCCAATTTCAAACATCGGATTTAGAGGCGAATGAAGCCCTTGAAATACATACGTTAGATCCTTACCGCGGATTTGTAGTAATTCTTCCTTTGAAAGCTTTAGGATGTCTTTACCCATAAATATGATTTCGCCGGATTCGATTACAGGCATAGTTTTTCCTGCAGGTTGAATCTCTCCGGGTTTTGCGCCCAATCCTAATATTGCATAGCCTAATGTGGATTTTCCAGAACCTGATTCGCCTAGGATTCCAAATGTATCTCCTTTATATACTTTAAAGGAAACATTTTCCAAAGCTATCGCTTTTCGTTCTTCATATGGATATGTTGCGGTAAGGTTTTTCACTTCTAAAATTATTTCGTCTGACATTATTAGTGCCTCTCAAAGAATTGCACTTACAAAAAGAATATTAATATCCTATTAAGAATTGCTTTCTAAGAACTACAATGACCGCCGATAACTCATCAAATTCAAGATGGATATATCTCGCATATTTCTTTAATAGCTTTGCAATGAGTTTGATTCTTCAATTCTATTCATATTTTATTAATACTGGTCTTGGTGAAACATCCCTAACCATAAATGCTCTAGCAGGTAGCATCCCTCCATTTGTAGGCTTATTTACCGTAGGAATTTGGGGCAAGTGGTCCGATAAGCTCGGAAAGAGAAAGCCATTTTTATTATTGGGTTTTATCGGCACAGGTATTTCCTACTTGCTTCTGGCATTTGTGAATAATGTCTATCTGTTTATTTTTATCTCTGCAGTGTCTATGGCATTTGGTGTTGCTGCAGATCCTTCAGCGCTTGCTTTGATTACTCATGGGGTTGATGAAAAAGGCAAAGTAATTGGAAATTATATGTTCTCACGGGCCTTTGGTTGGACTGGCGCTCTTGTTGGTGGGCTATACCTCACTTATGTAGTTCCGATTGAAGCTGGTGGTATGCGAAATCTATTCTTAATCTCATTTATGCTAATGTTTATAGCTATACTTGTAATTACATTTAGAGTAAAAGACATTGAAATCGAAGAAATCCCTGAGACTGAACAAGTTTCCTTTACAGAAGTCGTACGAATTCGTTCAGTATTTCTTTTATTCATATCTGTTTTGATCATGATGTCTGCTGTTCAAATGATTGGATATCTCATGCCTGTTTGGATGATAACCGAGCTCGGAGGTATTCCAATTTACGTGGGCATGGGAAATTCTGTTGCTGCCATCTCTGGCGCATTTCTGATGCCTGTATTAGGGCGTTTAGGCGATAAATTCGGAGGTAAAAAGATATACCTAGCGGCTCCAACACTTTACGGGCTGATTTACATTGTCTTATCGAATGTACACGATCCATTTATTGCAGCTATTATCTGGATGAGTCCAGTGTTCCCAATGTACATGGCAGGTAGTTCTCTTCTTGCAGCTCAGCTTACATCTGATAGGCAGCGAGCACGTGCAATGTCTGCAGTTTCAATGGCACAAGGTATTGGTACGTCTATTGGTCCTGTAATTGGTGGATATCTTGTAGATACTTACTTGGGCTTGATAAGTAGACTTTTCTACATGGCGAGCTTATTGAATTTTATAGCGCTTGGAATCGGATCATTGATCCAGTGCAACAGAAATAAAAAAGAGAAAGAAGAAGATTACAATTTCGATGCAACTAGTTTGGTCAGGTCCACAAGTCTAGATGAGTAACCCCACTCGTTATCATACCACGAAAAGACCTTGACCATGTTTTTATTTATTACCCATACATTATTTGCATCGACAATAGAACTTCTAGAATCTCCTATATAATCTGAAGATACTAAAGGCTCTTCGCAGTATCCCAGTATTCCCTTCATGCTTCCTTCAGCTGCTTCTTTGAATGCCTTCTTTACTTCCTCAACAGTTGTTTCCTTTTCGACTTCGACAACTAGGTCTACAATTGAAGCATCAGGTACCGGAACACGTAATGCAACACCTATTAGTTTTCCTTCAAGTTCCGGTAGTACTTTTGAAATGGCTTCTGCAGCTCCTGTAGTTGTCGGGATAATGTTTTGTGCGGCGGCTCTGGCTCGTGTGAATTTCTTATGTGGGTAATCCAAGATTCTTTGGTCATTTGTATAGGCATGTACAGTGGTCATTGTACCCTTTATGATTTTGAACTTTTCATGAAGGACTTTTGCAATTGGTGCAAGGCAATTTGTTGTGCAGCTTGCATTTGATATAATATGGTGCTTCTCAGGTTCATAGTCCTTATCATTTACCCCTAAAACGATCGTAATATCCTCATCTGTAGCTGGTGCAGAAATTATCACCTTCTTAGCTCCCGCTTCTAGATGTTTCTGTGCGTCCTTTCTCTTTCGAAATCTTCCAGTGCTTTCAATTACAATATCAATGTTCAAATCTTTCCATGGAAGCTTTGAAGGATCTGGTTCAGAGAGAACCTTGATTTTACGCCCATTAATCGTTAAATGATCGCCTTCAACCTTTACTTCGCCTTTGAATTTGCCAAAAACACTATCATATTTGAAAAGATATGCGAGCATGTCCGGCGATGTTAGGTCATTAATTGCGACGATCTCAATATCCTTGTGTTCCAGTGCGGCTTTCATATAGTTTCGTCCTATACGGCCAAAACCGTTAATTGCGACTCTTACCAAATTCGGTTCCTCCGAGTGTCCGTAAACTCTTTTCATTAATATTTTTTTCCTTTTTTATTTCAAAATGTGAGTGTTTGTTCTATACATACAAATTTTATTTATATATTCATAATTAGAAATTTATTACAATTGAGACTTTATGATTGATTATCAATAGGTTAGAGGTGCTTTGCTATTGAAAAATAAAAAGATGATATTACTATTGGTTATTCTTGTTCTGCCCACTCTAGCTGTATTTCCAATTATTAATCTAAATAGAAATACTGATGATAGAGTGGTTGAGTCAAATGCGGATACTGAAATCGATAACCAAAATTCAGTACCTGATATAGACACATTTACTATATCGCAAGCATTAAGCGAATATTCAGGTACTGGTGATGCACTTGATGTGTATGAATATGGTGACCGTACTGATACGTTTGCGGCTACGCAACTGCGGTATATTCCCGGAAGCGGAACTACAAGTGCAACAGATTCAGTCCCTCTTGGTTCTAACTGGGAAGGTTATCGTCTTTTCGCTAATATTACTAATTTATCTGAGAACCGTACATGGGTTCGAAATCCTGGTTTTGATGATACCAGCTACTGGACTTTTGGGCATAATGATCTTCAACCATATACTGACGATAGTGGGAACCCTCATTATGTAAATAGTTTCATTCATCAGGTTGATTCTGGTGTTGCATCCTTAGGTATAGATGGTGAATACACTTCATACAGCTATGATGGTTCTGGCGGCGGTAACACGTGGTACTGGTACGATGCAGGTGATTATGCATATGTACAACAATCTATGTCAATAGATCGTGGGAATGTATTTTGGGCGGCTGTATCTTTAAGCTATCGAGTTACTACGGCTTGGGATAGATATGGATATACTCCCACTGGATTCTTTGAAATTTATGTTACGATAATTTCTAATGGTGTTAGACATAAAGTCTGGAGCAGAGTCTATGATGCTATTCCCTCTGAAAATTGGTATAATACTGGTTTGATTCCCGTTTCTCCAGATATATTTACATTACCTGATGTAACAATTGAGCTTGGTTTAAATACTACTCAAACCGAATGGTATGGTTATATTGATATTTCTCCACGTGCGTATTTTGATAATGTACATCTGTATATGAAAACTGAAGCAAAGCCCTCTAACCTGAATTTGAAAATGAATAATATTGATGTTTCAGATGTACAAAGTGGTAGTAATACCTTATGGGGCATGGGTCAAGTAACTCAAGTACCTTCAACACCCTGGACTGGATCAAGTGTTGATGCAGTATTCACATGGACTCCAATTCCTAATCCACCTGACCCTGACCTGACAATTATTGTTGAAATGGACGTTCAATTAACATTATATGCACGACGATTAAATGGAAAGACAATTTATGATATTGATCCTGGTGCATTAGGTGAGCATTTCTCAGTGCAAAATGGCACGAATGTTCAATGGAACTTCTATTATTATGTTGCGGTGCCGTCAGGATATGACCCACATTTCTTCTTCAATGTTACAATACCTCAAAATCGAGATATTAATTTCTTAGCTGAACCTTCTAAGCCCTGGCTGAATCAAACAAGTGGGTGGAGTTATGGAGATCCTGGCGACGGTTTGGTAAATATTAGTGCAGCTGAAATTATTTACACAGAATATGGTGAAACCTCACAGAGAATAAATGGTTATTGGAAACTTAAAGGCACATCACCTAACATGATTTCAAACGTTGAAGTTTTAGTTCCAAGTACTAGTACTTACTCTAAGACATACAATTTCAGAGCAAATGATCGGACTAAAATACGTGCATATATTGGTACTGCTTATGCAAACGCAGTAGTTAATTTTACAATCTACGACCCGAGTGGAAACTTATGGTATTCATGCACTTCCACAGTTGATGCTACTGGTTATGCGTACTCTGATGCTTTTACATTAGGTGGTACTAATGCAACTGTGGGTGAATGGACAATTCAAGTCTGGGCAAATGATTCGGCTCTTGGAGCACTAAATAATGTAGGTTTCTTCTTAAGAAAATTCACAATAACACATGCTACTGATATTACCCTTTACTATCCATTATCAGCACAGAGTACTTGGACTACAACAGCAACTTTTGGTGATAATATTCTTGTAAAAATCCGTATTCAGGATGTTGATGCGGGTGAGAGTGTCCCTGGCGGTGTAATGACATATAATTGGACTACCGGAATCGAACAGTTAAGTGATCTTGGAACTGGTGAATACAGCGTAGTTCTTAATACAACACAACTGGGTAGTAATGGGCGATTTACCTTAAGCATCTCTTGGAGTAAAGCATATTATGATTCAAAACAGCATTATTTCTATCTCGAAGTTTATTATGACTCACAATTAACTTCATCATCATCACCCGGAATTTCAGTTCCTAAGACGGCTTACGGTGATATTTATGTTGATTTTGTAGACCAAAACAATAATGGAATCACGGGAGCTACAATTACATGTAATTGGTCTGACTATTCTGTTATTGCAACTGGAACTCCTGGCTCATATCGAATTCATATAAATGCAGAGCCATATGACTTAGGAACTTACAAGATAGAAATTAATGCATCGAAGGAATATGTATATTCCAAGAAAATAATTCTTCAAGTCACAGTTCGAGAACTATATACTTCTGCTACACCGTCCGCATCATTCTTAACGTTACCCGTGGGTGGATACGTTGATTTGAATATTACCTATCATGATACAGATCAAGACTTGCCGATGATTGGTGATAGTGATGCATTTTCAACAGATTGGTGTAGCTTCCATACTTCAGGGCAAATAAATTACACTATATTTGATTATGGAAATGGAGTTTATAGAATTCGATTTTACTCATACAATAATGATCCACTTGGTAGTTATACGGTTCAGATTAATATTGAAAAATATGGTTATCAGAATCACACGCTTACAATTCATATTGATGTAAAGACACACCTCACGTCATTTTCACTAGATAATCCCGTTAATCCTACGCCATATACCGGAACGATTGTTGTGACTGTCTATTACTATGATGCATCTATGAACGTTGGAATTGCCAATGACACTGCTAATGGTCATAATGTACTGATTTATTTAGTTGCTTCTGGTATCAATCTGCAATACGTTGTAACAAATGCGACTACTGGTGCAGGTCATTATAATATTACACTACCTGCAGACCAATGGGGTAGTATTGGCTGGAAAGAGTTTACAGTTTATGTAAATTGGACCGGCTCTTCATTAAAATACTATAATAAGACGTTGGATATCAAAGTGCGAATTACAGGCTCCGAAACAATGATAAAAATCATACATAGTCCTGATGCTGTCCAATATATGACAAATACTTCTTGGACTTTAGCATATTGGGACACAGCCAATAATACTGGAATTGCAAATTCAACCGGAGCTTATGCTGGAAATGTACACGTATTCATTACAATGATAACCAGTGGTGAGAGTGTTACACAATCTGATTTCTGGATTAATGAAACTCAAGCCGGATACTACGAATTTAAACTGGACACCTCTAAGCTTTCTCGTATAGGTGAATTTACAGTTCGTATCCAATTCAATTGGACGAAGGGACAACTTCCACTATATGAAAATCAAACAATTGAGATAATATTCAGAGTTCTTCAGAGACAAACATATATTGATTGGACTCCTATACCTACTACGCCATACAATGAGTTAGTAAACTTCTCATTCAAGGTTGTAGATCTGTTAAGTGGTAATCACATTAATTATTCTTCTAATATGTATGTATCTATTGTAGAAAGCGGTATAATTTACGTCATCTATTACGATGGAAATGATACTGGTATGTTCCATTTTGAAATTAATACAACAAGCTGGGGCAATCCTGGTACATTTGTATTTCATCTAAATGTTACGTTAGTTGGGTGGCCATTCTATCAAAATCACACAGGTCAGGAAATCACAATAAATATCCGTTATCGTCATACTCAGCTAACTCATGGCTCTTATGAACCCGTTCAATTTGCAAATGTGCTAACTCTCAGTTTCACATATACCGATCTTGATTCTGGTTCTACTACTGGTATGTCTGGAACTTTAGAACTTAATGCTAGCTTAGCTGGATATTACACGTACACGTTCAATGGTGACGGATCATTTACATTATATTTGAACTCATCTGGATTCCAGAATCTCGGTACATTTGCAGTTGTTGCTACGGTCACTTATAATGGTTCGAATTATTGCGATAACGCTGTAGATGTATTTTATGTTGTTGTAATACAAAGAAGAGCTCAGCTTGGTTATGAGATTCCAGACCCTGCACCATATCTTGAATTCGCAAATATATCGGTACGATACTATGATGATACTACAAGCCGTGGAATTTATGGTGCAACTATTACTGCAAGCTGTGCAACAGCAAATGAGACATTACAATTAAATGTTAACTATTTTGTATCATACCAAGGTAATGGATGGTATCTTGTATCCATTAATACTACTGCCCTTGGTGGTCTTGGTTCCTATGAGATTGATATTGTAGCAAGTTGGACTGGAATACCTTATTATACCGATAATTCTCGTACTGTTGAAGTTGTTGTCACATTAAGAAATGCGAAATTAACTATCGTGAAGACACCTGTCGACACACCATTCATGAATAATGTCACATTCCAGTTCTCATTCCGTGATGGTCTTACCGATAGTGGAATCGACATTACGAAAGCGAACATAATCCTTACTCATGGTACGTCCAATACTTTGATTACTGCAAACCAATATGTACTCACAGGTGGTTCTGGCTTATACACTATATCTTTGAATTCGACAATACTTACATCAGTCTTAGTATCTGGTCATATAATCAACATAACAATAATCTGGGGTAATATTGCTCCATACTATGACAACATTAGTGTTACTACAGAAGTTAGTATTGTTGAACGACCAACTAGGCTTGTGTTCTTGCAGGTGCCTTCAGTTGCGTATGGAAATAATATTACAATTACTATTCGATATGAAGACTTTTACACAACCCGTGGTATTAGTGGTGCTAATACATCACTTATATGTATCAATGCAACGGGTTCAATTACTTATGATGTAATATATCTTGGCAATGGATATTACTCATTCATAGTTAACAGCTCACAATTACCGAATCTAGGAAAATACTTGTTCTCTGTCAATTTCACATACACACCAAGTCCATACTATCAAGATCAATTAAACGGTCATGTATATGCTACTTTACGATCTATTAGTACTTTATTACAAGTGAGTGTTCCAACTCCTGGTACCGTCCCTGTCGGCGACAATGTAATTGCAAACGTGACCTATTGGAATATTGATAGTGATACTGGAATTGAAGGTGCAAATATTACTGTAAACTGGCAGCAGCTCTATGGTACTTCAATTACAATTACAGAACTTGGAAATGGTATTTATCAATTAAATATTTCAACTGTAGGGTTGAATGCTCAAGTATATTCATTTACAGTTTGGGCAGGCAAGCAAACACACCTTAATAAGACTGCGGATGTCGATATTGAGTTAGCACCAATTCCTACATCAATTGATTTGAAGAAATCTGTAATTTCAGTAGTATGGACTGAGAATGTTACTATAGTTCTTACAGTATGGGATAGCCACAATGTACTTCCATTAACCGGATTCGATTTACAAGCAGTCTGGGCAGGTAATACATATACGAATTTCACTTCATATGGAAATGGAACATACAGTTTGACATTTAATACACAAATTGAGCCTGTGGGTACCTATATCATTACAATTTCCGGAAATAAAACAAATTATCGTTCACCTGTTGCTCAAGTTACGCTGACGATTATAAAGGTTAGTACATCACTTTCAAGTGACACGCTTACATTTGAAGCAGTCGATCAAGAAACAATTACCTTCTGGGTCTTCTATAACGACACATATTTTGGTCATCCCATAAGTGGTGCGACTGTTACATTCGAGTGGGAATTTGGCAGTGGTACATTAATTGCAAATGGAACCGCAGGTTATTATGTTGGAAATATTACGATCAATGAATATCCAATTGGAACCTATACGTTATATATCAGTGCAAAGAAAGATAACTATGCAGAATCAAGTGTATTCATGACATTAACAATCGAGTCTGTACCTACTGCAATTAGTATAAAAGACGGAATTCAAATTATCAATTGTTATCACGGTCAAACCGTGAATATTACTGTATATGTATACAACACCAAGTTGAACATTCCAGTATTACATGCAACAGTAATGTATTCCTCTACATTCGCTTCTGGAAACTTAACAGAACTTGGCAATGGATGGTACTTTGCAATTATAAACACATCAAAAGCAGAAATTGGAAGCTTTTACATTTCTATCACTGCTCAGAAAACTGGATATCGTTCCGCGTATATTCGTCCAACATTAAATGTACTGTCTATTCCTACGGAAATAATAACACTAAACCCCGTAATTGAGGAATATTATGGACGAAATGTTACATTCAAAGTATACTTTAATGACACGTTAAATAACAAAGCAATTTTAGCAGCAAATGGAACTTATCGCTGGATTATTGGTTCTGGAAATGTATATTCTTATGGAAACGGAACCTTCTATATTATTGTCAATACTGGTGAAGCAAGACCCGGACAATATAGTATCACAATTGTTCTTGATGCAAAGTATCATGATTCAGCACGCAAGTCTGTCATATTACGAATTAAGGAGATTCCGACAACTGTAATTCTACCGCAGAAATTGATTTATCCTGTTGGAGACCCATTCAATTTAAGATTTACCTACATGGATTCTCTTAATGATCTTGGAATTCCTAATGCCTCTGTCTCATTGTTATGGACATTTGGAATCGTTGAACTCACAGATATGCACAATGGAACATACGTATTCAGTTCATCATCATTTGAGGATCAGTTCAAGTTAGAACCTAATAATTACACATTGACGCTCGTATTCTCTAAGATGAACTACTCTATTAAGCAAGAAGAAGTTGTTCTCTCAATCATTTTGATTCCTACAGAAATTAAGATATCTGTAACTGAGGTGTACTTCTCGCCTGGAGATCTATATACTCTAAGATTTGTCTATTACGACACATATCACAATAGATCTATACCTAATGCAACGATTGATGTCGATACTTCTTCAGATAGAATTCATTTTGAGGGTAAAGTCATAGACTACAACAACGGAACATATGCTATGAACTTTACAATTAATGATATCGGAACATTCTTCATAAATATCAAAGCTCACAAGCAGGATTACAGAACTAGTGAAATTCAAATCATAGTTTATTCTCAATACAATGAACAGCAAATGGCATTCTTCAGAATGATCTCTTATGGCTTCGTAGGAATCTTTGTTATTGTAATTCTTGGTGCGTTATGGATTAAGGTATTTAGTATTCCAAAGCCCGTTCGAAGAATTAACAAGATTGTTAAAAGACTTGAGAAAGGTAAGATACCTCCTGTACCTCCCGCACCGTCCCGTCATGAAATACTTATTTCCATTATACAGCAATATCTAGAGCCTTTTGGAATTACGAAGACACCAGATGACATTGTTGAATTTCCGATTAGTATCAAAGTCCCAGAGCTTAGTGCACTACTTGAAGAGTTGGCATCTATTACAGGTCTATCTGAGGAAGACATTGAAGAATTCAAGGAAGATCTATACAAGATGAAAGCAAGTGAGAGAATAGGATTCGTTAAGGAGGTAATAGCACAAGAGCGGGCTCGGCGGGCGAAAGCTATTGCCGAAGGGAAGACTCCTATTGAGAAGCCTAAGCCTAAGGAGAAACCCGAACATTTGACAGAAGAAGAGATTGAAGAATTAAGAAAGAAACTTAAAGAAAAAGGAATTTCAGACTCTGAGATCGAATTAATACTTGAGCAGGCGAAAGAGCTCTCAAGAGCCGATTTAGACGCCTTGCTGGATACAATTCTAAGAGGGTGAGATCATGAAGATGGGAAAGAATATTCGGAAAATAAATAAAGTCAATGCAATGGTATTAGTAATGATTATGCTATTTTCAATTTCCTATTTTGGAAATGGCATTCCCGTGTATCCTGGGGCTGAACATAAGAGCTCTTCGCCTCCATCAAGTACTATTGTACTAGATGATGGGACTAAGGTCAATATCTCACCTGATGAAATACTTTGGGAATATGATGTTGCATCAGGCGTATGGAAATCTTATTCCGGTATTGGCGCAGGAAATCCTGCGGGGCAATATGCAAATCGTACTGTGTCTTATGAAGACATAAAAATCCACTATGACCCCGCAAGTGGTACAAGCTATGCAACGCCCTCTGTACCCATTGGTAAAGATTGGACTGGATATTACATGGATGCTCATCTAACTCATATTACTGAAAACCGGACATGGGTTACAAATCCCGGATTTCAAGGAAGCGCAACTGGTTGGACTCTTGGTACATCAGATGCAGGTTCTGCAAACACAATGAATTCCTTCTGGGAAGATGATGGCCACGGAACAAATGATGATGACGTTCGTTTCACAATTGATGGACGATACAGTAGTGGAAACTATTGGTATGATAATGGAGATCATGTATATGCTCGTCAAACTGTAACTGTGGACCGTGGCACTATAACATGGATGGCATTCTCGATGGATTATCAAGCCGAGACTCGAGATACAACTCACTATGGTATGACTGGTTCATTTGTTCTCTATATGATCATAAATTCAACAAATGTAAATGATCGTGATTGGACATTAGCCTTCAGTCAAATTGGAGCGGAAAATGTCTGGTATAATACTGGATTAATTAATCTAGATCCAAGTTTATTAGACCTTGATAATGGCGATACATTCACTATTGAAATAGGTCTTCTAACAACTCAAAGTGTTGGATATAATCCAGATATTTTACCCGCTGCACGAATTGACAATGTAAAATTATATATGAAAACTAAAGTTGCCCCCAGTCAAATTAATCTGAAGATGAATTCTCTTACCGTAAATGATGGAGCTATTTACGGTACTGGTGCAGTATCTCAATCATATTTATGGACTGGTACTTCAGCAATTGCAAACTTCACATGGACGCCATCTCCTAATCCACCTGATCCCGATTTATACATTGAAGTTGAGTTTGATGTCTCTCTAAACCTATACGCTAGAAACGAAGTGAATAAGACTGTATATGCTGCAGACCCGTCAGCTATAGGCGAAAACTTCGAAATAAGTAATGGTAGTGATGCATCTTGGTCTTCATATTTCCTTGTTCAGATTCCAGTTGGATATGAAGATGATTACTTCTATAATCTAACAATTCCTACAACGCGTGATGTGCGGTTTGTTGCAAAACCATTGGATCCCAATACAAATCTTACTAGTGGGTGGTCTGGTGGAGATTATGGCGACGGATATCTCAATGTATCTGTAGATACGATTCCATTTGCAGACAAGATTGGATTCTGGCCAATTAAAGGTGTTTCTCCAAATATGATTACTAATCTTGAAATATATGATTCAAGTACTTCCACGTGGTCTAAAACAGGAAACTTCAGAGCTGGTGATTCAATACAGATTCGTGCCTATGTGGGTACATCATTTGATGGTGATAAAGTTAACTTTACGATTTTTGCTCCTGATGGTTCTGTATGGGCGACAACTATCGCAACAGTATCCTCAGGAATCGCTACTACAGGCGTATTTAATTTAGCGGGAAGTAATGCATCAGCAGGAGAATGGACAATTCAAGCATATACAAACAGTACTGTTAGTGCAGGTGGTATATACGATGTTGGATTCTTCCTTAGAAAGTTCACAGTGACTCATGCAACCGCTCTATCTGTTGTAGATCCTTCAGATGCATCTTCTGACTGGAATACAAATGTAACATATGGCGACTTGGTTCTATTGAGAATTAGGGCTCATGATACTGATAGTGGTATTCTAGTTCCATCTGGAGTAATGACTTACAATTGGACCACTGGAACCGAGTATATGGATGATAATGGAAACGGAGAATATGCAACAATTCTCAATACGACTCAGTTAGGAAGTAATGGAAAGTTTGTCATACGAATCTCTTGGCAAAGACAATATTTTGATGCTGTAGTTCAAGATCTTATAATCTACGTATATTATGAATCCCATATGTCCTCGCCACAATATCCCGGAGTTTCTGGTCCAAAAGGCTGGAATATTTCGTTTAACGTGTATCTTGAAGACCAGATGGGTAATCCAATTAGTAATGCTCCACTAAGTTGTAATTGGAGCGCAAATGCATACACTATATATCCCATTACTGGAAGCCCCGGACATTATAAAGTAGAACTGAATACGAGTTCAGTAGAACTAAAGAGCTATGTTGTCGATATAACATTCGCAAAGGAATTCTATCATACTGTAACATTATCCATGTATGTTACTGTTCATGAACTATACACTTCATTTACGACGTCTGCAAATTATCTCCCGATACCTTTGGGTGAGGCCGTATCAATAAATCTAACATACTGGGATATCGATCATGATGAACCAATTACTGGGGCAGTTTCAAACATCACTGCTAATTGGACTTCTTATCACTCTTTAGGGGATCCAAATTATACTCTTACAGAACTCGGAAATGGAGTATACAATATGACCTTCTATACGGTCAATACAGATCCTCTCAAAAGCTGGACTGTAGCAATTACGGTATCCCGCTATGGTTGTCAAAACCATACGATATATATTACCATTGAAGTTCGTTCTCATGCTACAAGTTTTACTCTAGATGAACCTGTATCCCAGACCGCTTATGGTTCAAATATTACCGTTCTTGTATACTATTACGATGCTGATTTAGACGAAGGTATTGCGAATGGAACTGCAAATGGGCATAATGTCTTAATTTATGTTGTAATACCCGAAGTTGCTTCGCCGATTTATTATGTAGCTAATGCTACAACTGGTGATGGACATTATAATATAACCATTCCTACAGCCCAATGGGGTAGTATTGGTTGGAAAGAGTTTACAGTTTATGTGAATTGGACTGGTGCAGAACCCAAATATGAAAACAAAACACTCACCATACGTGTCAGAATTACTGGTACTCAAACTGACCTGTATATCGGACAAAGCCCTGGAACAATTTATTATCTTGATAATATTACATTCACAGTTATTTATTATGATGTTGTAAATAGTACAGGAATTGTAAATAGCACAGGGCTTTATCCCGGAAATGTACATCTTTATGTTGTTGTTCTAAATCCTGGTGAAACAGTATCACAATCCGATTTTGTAATTGCAGAAGTTGATCCAGCTGGATCTCCCGGTGAGTATTCATTCACACTTAATTCATCTCTACTAATGAGCTATGGAACATATCAGTTCAGAATTTATGCGAACTGGACTCGCGGGCAATCACCACTTTATGAAAATAAAACCATGATTGTTACCGTGATGATTCAATCACGACCTACGTACATCTCATTCAATCCAATTCCAACCACACCATATGCTGAAATTGGCAATCTTACATTCACATTTGTTGATGTTCTTAAGAATGAATTCATTCGTAATTCGAGTTCAATTACTGTTTCAATTGTGGAAGGAAATGTGATCTACTCTGTTGTATATCTGGGTGATGATACCGGAAAATTTGTAGTTATGATAAATGCATCAAGTTGGAACAACATTGGTACATTTACGTTCCATCTATCGGTAACATGGAGTGGTGCACCATTCTATGCAAATCAAACATATGAAGCCATCCAAATAGTTGTTATTCGTAGGCACACTCAATTATCTCATGGTGGTTATCAGCCAGTACAATATGGCAACATAATTGATATTCCATTTACATTCACAGATCTTGAATCTGGAAGTTCCAGTAATATGTATGGTGGAATTATTACACTTAATGACACATTAGCAGGCTGGTACACTGTGGATGATAATGGTGATGGTACATATGTTGTGCATCTAAATACTACAATACTTAACGGAACAGGCCTGTTCGGTATTAGTGTGCACATTGCCTATACTGGAACGAACTTTTGCAACAATGCAACAGATTTCTTGTATATTACCGTGGTTGGTCGTTCAACTCAATTGGGATACGAATTTCCTGAAGATACTCCATACCTTGAATTAGTAAATATTTCCGTTAGCTATAGTGATGATACAACTGGTGCAGGAATAAGTAATGCATTAGTTGTAATATCCTGTGATACTTCTGCAGAAGTACTTGTCAAAGACGTTAACTATTGGGTACAGGATAATGGCAATGGATGGTATCTCATTTCAATATCCTCTGTTGCACTTGGTAGTGTAGATACATTTGCAATTAATGTTACGATTTCAAAGTCTGGCTCGCCATATTATCAGACACGATCAAAAATCATTAATGTGAATGTTGTGCATCGTCCTGTAGATTTACACTTTGTAAAGACTCCTGCAGACGTGCCATTCAATGAAAACATTACGTTTATCATAAGTTATAGTGACTATTTGAATGGCTCTGGTCTAAGTATCGATAAATCAAATATAATTATAGGGCATGGTCCGTCAAATACAATATTAGCTTCCGGTGATTACAGTCTAACTGGTAGCAATGGCGTTTATACTATATCGATCAACACTTCGATATTCTCCAGTACAACTCTTCTAAATAGATATCTGATCAATGTAACCGTTGTCTGGGGAAATGTTGTTCCATATTATGATACCCGTAGTATCCAAGCAACATTTAGTACGACTCGAAGACCCACAGAAGTATTAATTCAAGAAGTTACCACTGTTCCATACGGTGACAATTTATCTATCACCCTATTATTCCGTGATTACATTAATAGCAAGCCGATTAATAATGCACAAATGTATTTCGTATGTTTGAACAAGAGTTCCATTATAAATTACACAATAGCACTCGGAAATGGTTTGTATCGCCTAATCGTGCCTTCAGGTCAATTTAACAAAATTGGTAATTTCATGTTTGTATTCTCGCTCAATGTTAGTGATATAGCTCCGTTCTACTCTAATATCACTACAAGTGCGATTCCTGCGACAGTTCGTGCAATTCAGATGAAGATTCAAGCAGATATTCCTGAGCCAGCTTCAATACCAGTGGGCGACCCAATAATAATTAATCTTACACTCACTGATATTGATCATAATGTTCCAATAATTGGTGCTACCATTAGCTCTAATTGGACTGAACTATATCATACGAGTACAACAGTTGCAGAGATAGGTAATGGAGTTTATCAGCTCACAATTAACACAACGGGTCTTGGTGCTATTGTTTATAGCTTCAACGTTTATGCTAACAAGTATCTTTATGCAAACATAACTTCCAGACTTTCAATCCAGCCCGGTGCAATTCCAATGGGAATTGTCTTAACTAAGACAACATACACAGCATATTGGGGCGATTTAATTCAAATTGATGCCTATATTAACAACACGTATGCAAACGAACCAGTACTCAATGTGACTCTTACCTTAATTTGGAATACAAACGAATACAACTTCACAGAACTTGGTAATGGATATTATCGCTTGATCTTAGATACTTCTACAAATCCAATTGGAACTTATGTTGCGTCTATCACTGCCGCAAAAACAAATCATCAGACCCGAATTACACAGATTAATGTGGTAGTATATAAAGCTGAATCAGAACTCATTACTGAACATTACTCTATCTCAGTCATTGAAGGTGTACATCTACCACTGTGGGTGTTCTATAACCAGACAAACACTGGACAACCTATTGTAGGTGCTAACATTACATACTCAATTGGAAATGTAACTGGTACTATGGCTGAAAATGGAACAGCAGGATTTTATGTTGCAAATATTGATACTTCACCACTGAGCATCGGTACATATGTACTCACAGTATCTGCAAGCATTCATGATCGTGTTGATGCAACGATTTACATCACAGTTCGTGTTACTCCAATACCCACTACATTGAATGTACTCAATGGTCAATTAATTTACGACCCGATATATACTGATACGCTCTCTATACTTGTATACTTTAATGATACTGCACATAATTTGGCAATTACTCATGCAAATGTAACCTACAAGACTACTGGACTTGAAGGATCTCTAAATGAATTTGGAAGTGGTTGGTATTCAGTTACAATTGATACAACAACACTATCTGTAGGTACATTCTTCCTAACAATTCGTGCTAGCAAGCCCGGCTACTCTGTAGCTACTATTACAATAACAATTAATATTCAAGACATACCTACCAAATTCACTGCATTGAATTCTACGATTACAGAATACTATGGCAGAAATGTCACATTCTACTTACGCTACAATGACACGCATAATGACGTTCCTGTTGAAAATGCGGATGCTACATTCACTTGGGATGGTGGCTCTGGAACTCTTACCGAACTTGGAAATGGTCTCTATTACTTCACGATAAATACTGGTGCGGTTGTACCCGGAGATTATAATATAAAGATCCGATTTGCAAAATCCAACTATCGTATTTCTACTGGAATTGTAACATTAGTCGTCAATGAAATTCCTACAACTATTATTGCAAATTACACATACACTGTACCGGTCACAGTAGCAAAGAATTTGACATTTACCTACAAAGACATTCTAAATAATGAGACAATTCCGAATGCATTTGCAATTGCCAGCTGGATCGGTGGAATTACACAATTATATGATCTCGGCAATGGAACTTATGTATTTCCAGTGCTTTCAACCCTGAAACTTGGAATTTACACCTTGGACTTAACATTTGAAAAGACAAACTATTCACGTAGTACTGCAGTAATTACTCTTAAAATTGTACCCATTCCTACGAGCTTAACCACACCTAAGACATCAATTGAAAGTTCACCTGGTGCTTATCTATCGATTCGTGTTACCTACTGGGATACTTTCCACAATGTTGGAATATCAAATGCTACCGTTACAATTAATGCTGACAATAACCGTGTTGAAGTAGATTACAATGCTACAATTGATTACAATAATGGAACTTACGTCATATATCTTCACATAACTGGTCAGGGTAGTATCCCTATTACTATTGGTTTAGCGAAGGAAAACTATGAGCCTCAATCAATTCAGGTAACAGTTATTTCACAGATCTCTGAAGCGCAGGCAGCTGCAGTTAGAACTATGTTTGGTGCTGGAATTGCAATTCTGTTCATATCCTTATTTGTAATAGTTTATGTCAAGGTACTTAGCGTACCAAAAGAAATTCGTGTGATTAACAGATTGATTAAATCGCTCTCTAAGGGTAAGATACCTAAGGCTCCCTTGGCTCCCAGTCGTGGAAAGATATTGCTCCATATCGTAAATGAGTTCTTGGCTCCATATTCAATTACAAAGACTGATGAAGACATTGAGCCGGAAACAATAAAGATCGAGATTCCAGAACTTGATGACCTACTAAGAGAACTTGCAGAATTAACTGATTTAGGCCCAGAAGAAATTGAAGCATTCAAGCAAGACTTGTATAAGATGAGACCAAGTGAGCGAGTTGGGTTCGTCAAAGAGGTTATCAAGCAAGAGCAAGCCCGTAGAGCTGAAGAGATCGCTAAGAGAAAGGCCGAATCTGCAGTTGAAGTACCTAAAGAAGCAGAGAAAGAGGATAAGCTTTCACCAGAGGAGCTCGACGAAATGCGACGTAGGCTCATGGAAATGGGTATGGATATAGATGAAATTGAACTTGTAGTCGAACAAGCAAGGGAACTTAGTCGCGCAGATGCTGAGGAACTTTTGAAGACTTTGGGTCTGAAATAAATCTTTCCTTTTTCTCTATTTTTTATTTATTTTTTGATATTTTTGATAAAAATAATTTTAAATGAGTTTTTCACTTTTATTATCAGGAGGTGTAGAGTATAATAGTTCCATTAGTTTGTGGGCTAATCCTATTTATGAATGGGCTTGTTTTAACACATTTTTCAATACGCAGAAGCAGTAAGTTGTTATTATCATTTGCGTTATTTTCTATCCTTTTAGGTGTCAGAGGCTTTTTCGAAACGATGGCTATTTTGACAAGAATTTCTTTGTTTGGAATAATCGGCTATTTTTCAGGGATTATTAGCGTATTGATTTTTTTTATTTTCATAGAATTGATTTTTCAAAGGTTTGTACCTATTGAAATTGCTCTTGCATTTCTTTTTGGAGTTTTATTTATGCAGAGCTTTGATGAAAACGTTGTAATTGGCATTTTTGTTCAGTTTAGCGATACTTTGAACTTAATAAGTGGCATTATGTTCATTATTGTTGGTATTTTTGTAATGTATCTATCTTACGAGATCTACAAAGCCTCAAAAATTTATAAGTTAAATAAAAAGTATTCAAATCTTTTCATAGTATCTCTATTATTTGGCTTTAGCTCTGAAATTTCTCTTCAGCTTGCATCAGTGTTATTTGAAACTCTGCAGTTATATATTCCAATTGTAGTTGCAATAGCCGATTCACTTCTATTAATCGCAGTAATAAAAGAACCACTTCTTATCTATGTTGTGTCAATAAAGGTCCAATCAATTCATATATATCATATAACTGGTGTTGAGTTATTTTCAAAGACATTACTTTCTGAAAAGTCGATTGATAAATTATCTGAAATATTTTATCTGATTTCACAATCACTCGGGAAAGCACAAATCGACATTCGCTATGTTATCTTTGAAGGATACATATTGCAGTTTATTAAATGCAGCGAACTCATTGTATTCTTTCTTTCAAGAAAATATAATCGTGTATTATATGCTTTAATCGAACGGGCAATATGCGATTTAGATGCGCAAATAAAAGACAAAAACATCATTAGTGACGAAGTTTATCAGCTCATTCAGAGTCGGATAGCCAAAGACTTTCCATTAAATCTACTCTCACAAATTTAATTTTTTATTTTTTTATTTCTAATATATATTAACTGAAAATGATCGTCAAAGTTCTTACGAAAATTCCTCTTAATTTTGCAGGTAGCATCGATGATATGGTCTTGATATCCTGTTCTGTAATTACATGCCCTATACGTAATAAGGCACCATATGAAAACATGCCTATTATGATTTCAGTTATAGATAATAGTATCAACGATGATATATATACTTGAAAAATCAATCTACCCACAATAACGAATAGAAACATTCCAAAAGATGCAATCCAAATCTTCTTAATGTTATGAAGGTCTAGAAAGTTTCCTAATTTCTTATATGCGAGATATGCTGCAAGAGAAAAGATCGAAATCATTAATATAACTCGACTTATTGCAGCGCCTATTAGTCCTAATGATGCTGTAAAGTATATTGATGCTGCGGTACCTGTAAAAACGCCTAATAATTGGCTTTTTAATATATCTTGTGTATGACCTTTTGACAATAATAGAGAATTCACAACTGCTGTTAAGCTTACTGGAATCAAACTTAACGAAATTAATGTTAATGCATGGGCTCCTTCACCATATGCAGGTCCTAGAAATAGTACAAGCACTTCATAAGATATTGACGCAAGTCCGAATGCTATAGGTGCACTAACTAACGCGACGAATTTTGATGATTTTTTAGCCGCTGAAATCATTTTTTCATGCCTATCTGCATTTAGTTCCGAAAATTTTGGAAAGAGGACTCCAGACATAGATGCATATACAATGCTTGCGATTCCTACAACTGTTACTACTGCACCATATATTCCCAGTTCTGCTGTAGTTAAATATGTAAGTACAAAGAACTTATCGATATTCATCGTTAAATATTCCGCAATTAATGAACCGTAAAGCGGAAATGAATAAACAAGAAGATGCTTTATTGGAACATGTGACTTGGAATAATCTTTTGTGCCTAACGCCATGAAATAAGCGCCAGCACCTATCGAATCACCTAATATCCAACCAATAATGATTCCATAAATTCCCAATCCTGTAAATACTAATATGAGTGCAATTCCAAATTTCAAAACATATTCTATAGTATCTGAAACTGCGATAGCCGAAAAGTTCTGCCAACCTCTTGCCGTTCCACGTAGAAAATTAATTAGCACAAAGAAGAACACATCAATAGATAAGATCATTATTATTTCATTGTAGGTATTTGTCTTAAACAATAATAATGAGATTCCATTTGAAAACATAAATGATGAAACAGCTGAAATTGTGCTTAGAATAAGCCCTATTGAGATAATCCGCATTGTATAGCCTTTTGCAGAATCAAGATCCTTCTTACCAATGCTTTCGGAAATATACTTTGAAGCGGCTTCTGGGAGTGCAAGGGTTCCAAAGTAATTAAAGAATGTCACGATCATTGTTAGTGCAATTAGCACACCAACTTCAGTTTTTGTTAGAATTCTCGCAATGAACATGAAAAATATAATTGATGAGCCGTTTGTTATTATGTCTTTTATGAACAAATATGTAGCTCCACGGATGACTTTTTGTTCTTCTGTCATGCTTATGCCTTCTTTAGTTAAATATGGAATGTTCCTTTTAGTAAAGCGATTCCAACTCTTAATAAATATGAACTTGTAGAGGGTTTGGCTTTCTTATCCTCAGATAGCATGTCTACAGTCATTTTTTGCAGTATTTCATCTGATGCTCCTATTCTGAATAACGCATCGACAAATGATGATGTAAATACTTTCTGTACTATTAATTCCGATTTAAATTTCTTGAGTAATTTCTTTTTCCAAATGGTTTCATACAATGCAAGATTTTCTTCTGTATATTCTTTGCCCTCGTTGTGTAATTTAATAATTGTTTTAGATGCGATATCGGAAGATATTATTCCAAGCTTTATTCCACCGCCTGTGATTGGGCTTACCATGCCTGCACTATCACCAACAAGTAATATTCTGTTACTATATGTTTTATTAGGTGGGCCTCGAATTGGTATCATTGCTGCTCTAAATCGTGGCATATTTATCTTCGGTAAATATTTGTTCTTTAATAAAAATTTGAAAAATCCTTGATAGGTGTATTTTGCATCTTTTGATGTTGCGAGATACGTTCCCAATCCTATGTTTATATGCTCCTTTTTTGGAAAGATCCATGCATAACCTGGCTTATTTCCAAAATTTATGAAAAAGTGAAATGGTTTAGAATCGCTATATATTTCATCAACAGTACTTTTACCCACATAGATTTCATTTGCAAATGATACAATGAGGTCTTTTCTCGACCATGATTTTCTAGTTTTTGCTCTTTCAGCAAGTGTTCCTGAAGCTCCCTCAGCTATTATCACAATATCTGATATGATTTCTTCTTTCTTAGATTGTACAATTGCTTTATTCTTATTGATTTTTATATTCTTAGCATGCCATTTCTCAAATATATCGGCTCCAGAATCTCTTGCTCTATTTAGAATATAATTATCAAATTTCTTTCTAAGAACTGTAATCATAGAAACTTTTCCTGAAAGTTCTATCTGCAAATTTGTAGAATGTATTATTCCTTCCGTACTAACGGCTTCAACAAACTCATCATGATTTTTAAATAGGGTCGGGAATCTCTTGATTAGGTCCGGTGAAAAAGCTCCTCCACATAATTTATCTCGAGGAAACTTCTTCTTATCAACTAATGCAACTTTAAATCCTCTTCTTGCGAGAAAATACGCAGCTGATGATCCTGCAGGTCCTCCACCTATTACTGTTATGTCGTACTTCAAGCTTTTTATCACCGATTTTATTTGTTGTTATGTTCTAAATTTTTCCATTCTTTTTCTAGTATTTCCATGTATATTGCATCATAGTATTTACCATTCCAGAATCGTTCATCTCTAAGTCTTCCCATTTCTTTAAATCCTACTTTTTTATATGCGCTTATTGCACGCTCATTATATTCAAAGGTATATAATGATATTTTATGAAGATTTAGAGTATTAAAACCAAAATTCAATAGCACTCGTAATGCATCTGTGCCATAGCCTTTACCCCAATTCTTTGGAGAATAGATCATAATACCCAATTCTGCACTTCGTATTATGTGATTAAAATTGAATAAAGAAGTCGTTCCAATGATTTGGCCATCCGACTTGCGACATATCGCAAATGTATATTCTTTTCCGTCTTGCATTAATTTGTTTTTTCTAATAATCCATTCTTTTTCAGATTCTGCTGAAATTGGAACTATTGAGTTCATGTATTTTCTTAGCTCTACATTATTTATTTCGCGAATAATTTCGTCTACATCAAATACTTCCAATTCTCTTAAGAATACTAACTCACCTTCATACATTTTTAACTCACATGTTTTGAAATTAAAAAAATACTTATAATTTTAGCTCTTTGAATAAAAAAAGGAATGTATAAGTTTATTCATCATCATCTGTTACTTTTGGTGGCTCAGGTGGTTCTAACGTTTCATCTTGTGCTTCATCTGGTTCTAATGGTTCCGGTTCTGGTGGTTCTAACGTTTCATCTTGTGCTTCATCCGGTTCTGGTTCTTCTGGAATCTCATAGGTAGGCTCTTCGGGTTCTCCTCTCATGCTAGCCAAAATACCTCTTTGGACTTTCCTTAATCTAATAAATCCGACAATTGCTGCTACTAATGGGAACACTACAATTTTTACCAAGTTCTTAAGGGCTGCGCCAGCACCTGGGTCTGGGGCAAGCACTGTAATTAATGAATCCATAAAGAAGAATCCTGATGCAAAGAAGTACACTCCGAAAATTCCTGCCTGCCAACGACTCTTTAGTACTTCAGATTCTACCATTTTTCTTGAAATGAGGTCTCCTGCGCCTGCCATGGAGTAGAAAATTGTAACTACCGAAATTGTAATTGATAATGGGTCCAAGCCAGGATCTTTTGCCATGAAGAGGTTATATGCGAAATAGCCTGCGTATCCCGTTACGAATACTCCAAGTAATGAATAATTAAACGCTACTGCTTGCTTGTTAGAGAGTGAATACCTATAGTTTGCATAATCCCATATGAAGAACATAAGTAGAAATGTAGCTCCAATTAATGCTAAACCTGACAAAAATGGTGTTAGATGTAAAATTGATAGTAATATCATGCCAATAGAACCAAATGTTATTATTATTGTTAAGTAGCTTGCTATCTTTGCTATTGTTGCATGTAATGGGGTAATCTCCGGAATCTTTGCAATTGTAGCTAATTTTACACTTGTCTCGGAAGCTGTATATGATTGATAGATCAGCCACCCTATCCAACTAAAAACAAATAAGAACATTAAAAGGCCCCATGCAAATATATTAATCATTACAATAAACAAAAATGCTGAAATCATGTACCAAATCGCAGTTTGGATTATTGTAATCAGTATGTTCTCATCATTGTAGATTAACTTCTGCATGTTAAGTGCGACTAATATCCCTGTAATTAGAAATAGGGTCATACCGCCGCCACCTATGAATAGCATGACAAACAGCGTACCTTGAATGGGTTGCCCTTGTAATACAGTATCTACTCCCGTTATTACTCGTTCAAGTAATATTACCAAAATAAAAATTAATGTGTACCATTTCATAACATTTGATGAAAAGAATAATCGTAATTTTCTAATAAAATCAGATAGAAACGGTATTTCCATATATAATATTCCTCCAAATCATATTATTCTAAAATATAGTTATTACACAATTATATAATAAGTTATGCATTTCCTTTTATTATATCGTCTAAGATTAAAGAAAAAGGGCTATCGCTTATAAGAAACAATGAGATGAATGTTGTGTTTTTCGGCAATTTCGACTGCACTGGGATGGATTGCAAATCCGAACATAAATGTACAGACTTCTTTACCTTCAAAGTATTTCAATATTAGCTCTAAATTCTTGATGAATTGTTTCACATCCTTATTATAGATTCGATTCTTGGATTCGCCTATAATTATAATCTCTCGCCCGTCCTTGAGACCTTCACCGTAAAAATTAATCTCAACCTCACGATTATCTACATATATA
>CAZPUN010000032.1:0-16739 GCA_964589775.1 uncultured archaeon | reverse complement strand
ATTATGATCTAAAATATTTCAGATTTTTCGATTCTGAGTTTTCTGAATCAAAATTAAAAAATTTAAGAAATATTGAAAATCTCCTTATGGAATTTAAGAAATATTATACCGTATTTGATATATTTGAAATAAAAAGATCTCATAAAAGAATTTATAGAAACTTCCATATTAAATTAAGAAAATATCTATATGACAAGGAAGAATTTGATGATTTTCTGATAAATACAATTTTAGAGGAATGGGTTTTCTTACAATATTACTCTATAATTGCATCTAAAATCAAAAAAGTTTTTGAAATATTCAAAGAACTTGGTGCAATATCCATAGAACTCAGTAAAGAAGCATATGATAAATTTGTAAAATGGTTCGACAAAAATAAATTAATTGAAAAAATTGCAAGAAAAGAATTAGATAAAGATAAATCTGATAATATTACTATTATAGATAAACTTCGAGGTCTTGCAAAATTTATTGCAATTCCTCTTGTGGAACTAATATTCCATGTTAATCCATTATTATTTTATTTATCGATTATTCTAGATATTCTAGATAATAACGTATTTACTATAATCGATCCCTAATTTTTCTCTTTTTTTTAATTTTTAATTATGTGATATAAAAATTTTATTACATTTTAATTTATTATATTGGATTTTTTATTCTTAACGTGGTGTTTAATATCGAAAATATACAAGATTTTTAGATTGATTTTTGTAAATTCTATAAAAATATTATTAATACGTTATATGTATGAATTTTACATATAGTTTATATGTATTGGCGAATAACAAACAATTCCTAATTAAAAGAGATAACATTAATTTTCCTTCGAAAAATCGAAGGGTATATTCACTCATAACACAAAAAATGAATTTCCACCAAAATGAATTTCCGACAAGAAGAATTAATTTATCGGAAATCAATCTATAGTAAAATGTAGTATTTTGTATGCTTCTGTCATGAAAGACTTCATTACATTGGACGATTCCAGACGGATCAAGCAAAGTCAAATTTTCAAAATGCCGAACAGGTACTAAAAATTTGTACTCAAAAATCGAATATGCTCATGTCCTGAAATAGCAGAGATCGATTTTTGCCATACGCGATAACTGTGTACCCCTACATTTTTGAGCAATTAACCCCGATTATTTACTCCCTTTTCATCTCGATACAACTCATAATACGAAAACTGTGTATACTGAAAATAAATCGATCCCGCCGTAAGCGAGTAGGGATATCGATTTATATAATTATTATTCTAATTTATAAACAAATTTATTAATATAATAACAAAAATATTATACTATTTATTTTAAATTTAGCTGAATGTTTTCGGTTATTTATATGAAAATAAATTATAATGAATAGCCTTCTAAAAATAATATATTTTTTCGTAAAATCGAAGGATTCTTGGTATCAAAAATAATGAAAGAAGAATAAGACAATGGAAGACAGAGAGAAACGAGGAGCCCTGGTTCATTTTGGATGGGATTTTAAATTGAAATGAGCATAGGATCAATTATTTCTTCTGCAATTCTTTATCTACAGGTAAGGGAATTCAAAATATTTCCAGGTAGAATCCTTTCTATTATATGATTTTCCTATTTTATGCAATTCTTGATTTTGTTTCGATCCAATTTTTAAATATGTGAAAATTCTTCAGAATACGCACTTGAGTACATATTAAAAATAGTAGAGACCAATAGCAGATGGTCATCTTTTTGCAATATTCATAGTTGGGTGTTTTGCATTATTTGCAGCATTTGGCATTTTAATGAATTCTTAGGATTTTCTAAATCCTATTCGCCTCTATACTCCAAATATGAATTTTTTCCATGTAATCGTATTAACTCTAGAGTTATTCCCTCCTTATCCAGTCTAGGTTTTAAGGAATCCCATAAAAACTTAACAACTCTTTCCATAGTGGGCGTGACATTTTTAAAATATGGATGTTCATTCAAGTAGGTATGATCTAGTTTTTCAAAGATCTCTTCATTTAGTATGTCCTGAAGATATCCCGTATGCACAGAATACCCTCTCTCATCAACATCTTTAGAAACTACAACATCAAATGTATAGTCATGCCCATGTAGTCTAACATCTATCCCATAGTTTTTATAATTCTCTTCATAGGAAACTCTTTCATCATAGTATCTATGTGCAATCGATATGGTCATCGAAACGGATACATACATCTTCATATCTAACACACTCCATATGGTAATATGAGAATTCTGCATATAGACTACCTTACAATAGCCATTTCATGTATATGCTTGCTGTACTTCGACGAGGAAGAATTGGCTATTGAATTAGCTATTGTCAAAATAGAGGCTTTAGATGTGATGTATTCAACGCGCACCCCATTTGAATCCTCAATTAACATGGTTTATATTTTAATACTTAGTGTTATAACGTTTATTAACATTTGCAGTCCATTACATCTTTACGAGATGACGCCTTCTTGCGGATTATTTGTGTATAATTAATTAAACCATTAAAAATATTTGTGTGATTATCTTCTAGATGGAGTAATGAATTGTATGGTGGGTGGAGAATTATATATTTTGTATACGGGCAATAATATAGTACAATAGATATGAACCCTTTACAAAGGATAGCCTCAAAACCAAAGGATAAGGATAGTGGACATAACAACCTTGCGGATATATATACTCTCTGCTCCACTAACCCTAAATCTATGACGTAGAGTATGCTATAAAAAATGAATTTATGCTCTTGCTGCGTTAGAGAAACAAACTGAGAAAGTAAGACAACAAGATAAAAAGATGGGAATACATCTCATCAGTGGTGAGAATCTGAGGCAGATAATCGGCGAGAAGATGTATAATCTGTTTGCGGACATTCGCGAGAATACTAAGAAAACGCGAATCATCATTACGGAGATTTAACAAGCATTAATATAATGGGTGCAAGATGCTTTTGGATATATGTAGTCTCACAAGATCTTCATGGTTTGTCGTTATTGAAAAAATCATAGAATGTTTTCGTATATGATTTGAAAATATTGAAATCGATTTGATGTATGAAATTACACTCACCTTATTAGATTTATAAATTTCCATTATATTTAGAAAATTCGAGAAAATTAACCATCTTTTTTTAAAATATAACCATAGGTCTTCTCTGGAATTAAGGAATATTACTATCATTAAAAATAGAGTTTGAGAAATGTATCTAAAATTAAAAAAATATGCTATCAGTTTCTAAAAGCAAATCATATTGATATAAAATTGATATTTGAAGAAATTTTGTCTCAATTTTTAATTTTGTGAATTAACCGTATGAAAATTAACATATATGTGGCAAGTTATCTATAGAAAAGAACATTTTGTACAAAACAAAAGTAGTAATCGCCGCTAGAGTTAAAAAGAAAAGTACACACGAACTACACAGTTGATTGATGTTAACACTGCCTGTTTATTTTTTGGCAGGATGTATGATCGAGGTGAACATGATGTTTCGAAATTTCGAACCTAAAATTGATGAGAGCAAGGTTGTTTTGGACAGGATAAATATTGTGACACCCCCTCCGGGTCCAAATGCACGAAAGGTAAAAGAGGCAATTGATAAATATTCCACTCAATTTTGTGGTACATATCCTCTTGTGATGACACCTTCTGGTCTTGGAAAAGGTGCATACGTTGTTGATATTGATGGTAATACATTTCTCGATTGGAATTCTATGATTGCCACGGTTCCATTGGGATACAACCATCCTGCTATGATTGAAGTTGCAATGAAATATTCGAAGCGAGCACCATTAAAAATTGCAGGTGATGATTTCTACACGCTCGAACGTATTAGATTACAAGAAAAACTTGCTGAAATTACACCCAAACAAATCACACGTTCTTTCTTAGTTAATAGTGGAGCTGAAGCCGTGGAAAATGCCATTAAGATCGCATATTGGTACACCAAGAGACCATTGGGTGTATCTGTAGAGGGGGCATTTCATGGACGAACTTTGGGGGCATTATCCTTCACAAACTCAAACATTCAACACAAAGAGAACTTCCCGACTCTACCTGCAAAACGAATTCCATTTGTAGCTGAGGGCGAAGATCCTGAACCTGCAATTGAGAAGGTCTATCGTCTTCTTTATCAGGATGCAGCTCCAAGCGATGTAGCATTTTTCATTTTTGAACCCATTCAAGGTGAGGGTGGCTACCGCATTCCAAATAGAGAATATATTCGTGCTCTTAGAGACATTACAAAAGATAAGGGCATCATGCTAATTGCTGATGAAGTTCAAGCAGGCATGGGTCGCAGTGGAAAATTCTGGGCGCATGAATACTTTGACATTGAAGTTGACCTTATGACTTCTGGAAAGGCATTACAAGTTGGAGCTGCAATGGGTACCGATGAAAACTTCCCACTACAACCAAAGGATGCATGCCGTGTAAGCAGCACGTGGGGAGGCGGCGATATTTTCGCAATGGCAATCGGTTTGGCTGTAATTGAAACCATCGAAAAAGAAAACTTAATCGAAAACGCACGTAAGCAGGGTGAGTACATGCTTCATGAGCTTAAGAAACTTGCTCAGGACTTTCCACAATACATTAAGAACCCAAGAGGTAGAGGTCTCTTCGTTGGAATCGATATTACGGACAAGAAAGCATTCGATCCTGAAGCTAAGAAATTGAGAAACAAAATAGTCGATCTTGCCTACGAGAATGGATTACTCGTTCTTGGTGCGGGTTGGTCTTCAATCAGATTTGCACCACCATTAGTTGTTGGCAAGAAAGAAATTGATGAAGGTATGGGCGTATTACGTAAGATTCTTGAAAGCCTATAATCTTCTTTTTTCCTTTATTTTTTACTATTGTGAGTTTTTAAAACAAAAACTAAAATTAAAAAAAGAGGAGAGAGGTTACTCGGGTCGCATCTGGATTTTTCGATATAGGAAGATTCCCGGAATAAGTAATAATATACTACCCACGGTTGAAATTATTAATTCAGGTATTAAGAGATCTATTGTAATACCGAATACCAATGTTTGTTTCATACCGGACAGCGCACTTGCCCATGGCAGTAGGAAAGTAATAGGTACAGTTCTTCCGAATATCGATATTTTGGGCATTCCGCTTATAGGGAAGAACGCACCTATTAAGAATGAAATCGGTAGATATGTCATTAGACTGACAAGCGTTGTCATATCTACATTTTTCGAAACACCACCTATTATCAAACCAAGAGCGATTGTGGCCATACCTGAAATAAAAACAAACAGAATTGCTGTAAGTAATGCCTGAATTCCACCTGCCCAATGGAATCCTAGTGCAAACGCCACAACGAAAAAGATCATTGCGATAATTTCTGCAAAAACAGTATATGCCACGAAATTTCCTATAATTATATCACTTGATGAAAGTTGTGAAAGCTTTAGTCTCCATATCTTATGGGATTCTACATCTTCAAGAATAACTCCGGAGACTGTAGTCACAAGTGACAAAATTGCGAAAATAATCAAGCCCGGTACTGAAATATCAAAGTAATTCCAATCAGGTATATTCGTTGCCATAACTTTTGAAATCTTTATGCTTCCTGTGATGGTGCTAAAGTCTATTCGCATCCATGGATCTAAATTACTTTCCACCATGTCTATTGATTTTTGAATAATTCTATTTTCGAATTCTCTTAAAATTCCGTTGACAATCTCAGAAGCAGTCCAGTAATCCGAGAGAGAAAAATCACCTTCAGTTATTATTGTTGTATTCAATCCTGGTGTATATTCCGGCAGACTTCCGTTGATTGAATTTAACGGTATATTATGTTCAAATGCCATCTCAATAAGATAACTTCGAATAGTACCATTGATAGTATTAACATTAATTCTCGAAAAATTCTCCGGAACAATTATTATTGCACACACTTCTTTATTTATTAGAGCAGTCCTCGCTTCATTAATATTATCGAATATACGTACATTGAATAGCTTATCAGTTGAGTTATCACCCATTTTCGTTGTGTTCAAGATATCAATGAACACATCTCCGAAATTTACTTCTTTTGATTCCTGAATTGAACCATTAATCCATCTAAATGTATAGCCACTATCAAGATTTACTACTGCAATATCCAAAGTAGAAGTCCCTGTGGATTTAAACGCAATAGAATAAATTCCTAAAAACATTACAGGAAAAATAAGCGCAAAGAAAATTGTGTATTTGCGTCTTCGGATACTTTTTATTTCCTTTCTCGAAATTGCTAAAATATGCTTGATGTGCTTATTCATTGCTAAGTTTCCTCCCGGTCAAATTGATAAAAACATCATTAAGCGTGGATTTCGAAACTGATACTTTGTCTATTTCAATACCTTTCGCTGAAATCAATTCTACAAGATGAGACAATATATCAAATGCATTATCTGTCGATACAATTAGCATTTTTTCATGCTCTATGAATGCAAAATTACAATCTGGAAACTTTTGTTTAAGATCTTCAAAGCTCTCTACGCATCCAGACTTTATATAGAATGTAATGCTCTCATTTCCGCCATATTTTTCTTTTAGATCATCAGGCGTACCCAATGCGACGATTCGCCCTTGATCAATAATTGCGATATTATCACACAAATAATCTGCTTCTTCCATGTAATGAGTTGATAAGATTATTGTAATTCCTTTAGACTTCAACGACATGATATAGTCCCACATCTCTTTCCTGGCAATGGGATCCAGACCGGTTGTAGGTTCATCGAGAATTAGTACAGGACGTTCCGTAATTATTGACATCAGAAGACTGAGCTTCTGTTTCATTCCGCCCGATAGATTTTTCGCCAGCCTGTTCTCAAAATCACTCAAATTAAGCTTTTCAAGAAAATCCCTCATCATCTCTTCTGCTCTTTTTGGATCCAAATCATAAATATCGATAATGTATTTGACATTTTCCTTTACTGTGAGAACATCCCATATCAATGGTTCCTGAGGAACAATGGTCATGTACTCGCGAGCGTCGAAAAATGTTTTTATTTCCTTATTGAATACCTTGATGCTTCCAGCCGTAATACTTGTCAGTCCTACCATCATTTTCATTGTTGTACTCTTTCCTGCTCCATTTGGACCCAATAATCCAAATATTTCGCCCTTTCTTATTTTAAAGCTTAAACCATCTACGGCTAGAAAATCATCATATTTTTTTGTTAATCCATTAACTTCAACAGCAATTTGAGTTTCACTCGAAGTAGCCATATTAATTCACCTTCAACGACAAGAATATATGGGGCATCTATCCTTATTTATATGGAATATTCTTTGAATCATAAAATAGTTTGAACTACAAAGTAACTACATATATTAAATAGCAATGATATTCTAGCTTACTCTGGTGGGTTTAATGTCTAATAATGATGATTCTATTGATGCTGAGAAGAAGCAAGTTGCCAAATTGTTTGCATTAGTCGAATTATTTCCATATTATATACTTCGAAAAACAATAGGCATTATATATATAATAATCGCGGCGACTATTCTTGTTGGGGAATCTATTTCAAATATTTTCTCACAATATATCAATACGGAAATTGTGTTTATGGCAACAATGACAATGATGTTCTTTTTAATATCTTTACCAATTAGGAGCGCATTTAAACTACAGACTGCCATATCAAACACACCAGAAGAAAAAAGACGAGTACCTTGGTTTTTTTCACAATCCATACTATGGATGATTATTGGTCTCTTAATAGTCGTTGTTCAAATAATTGCAGATCTATTAAATAATAGATTTTTGTTTTATGTGGGCCTTGAATTCCTAATTGGGCTTGGTCAGCTAGTCAATTATTGGATTTCTGCAAAAGAACAAAAATATCCCGGGCGTATTTGTAATGAATACCTATACTTTGGAATTATTATCATGGCTACGGTTCCGCTACTGATACTGTTTCCAAATATTGCTGATGAACTGATTGAAATAACTGTCTTATTTGGTACGTACATTTTTGGCTTATATATTCTAACTACATCCAATAAAGTGTTCTTGGAGAAAGATTAGACGTGATTCCAGATGGCATATCTAAAATCCTCATAGATTTACTAAAAAACGATAAGGACATAATGAATCCCACACGACTTTCAATACTGATTTATTTGTATTTAGTGGGGTCTGCAAAATTTACAGAGATCGAAAAAGCATTGGAACTTACCCCCGGCAATCTTTCCAGCCATCTGAAAAAGCTCTCAGAACTTGACTTAGTTAAAATAAAACGAGGTTTCGTAGATGTCAAACCCACTACTGTAATTTCAATTACTTCTGAAGGTTCTAAAAAGGTAAGGGAAAAATTGAAGAACTTTCGTGTTCTTTTAAATGAAATACAATGATCTTTTCTTCGAACGTGTATTACTTCTCTAATTTCGAGCTTTATTGCGGGACAAGCGAAACAATAAGCTCATATGCTTGTGTACCCCTAAGCTTTTGAATTACCCCCAAAGATGCAATTGATTTTCGTATGTCGCCCCAAGTGATTTTATGTTTTGCCATGTAGTCTATAAGGTCTTCAATGCTTTTTTCATTCCAGCCGTCCAAAAGATTCTTAGGCATGCGACGCTTAATCGTTTGATAAAGGCCAAGCCGCTCTAATGTAGATATTTCAATTTCTATTTTTGGATTCATTACTGAAAAATTATGAACATTCTGAAATAGATTTAACATACTTCGAACACTGAGCGGTAGATTTATTTGCCCAAGTGTGGGATCCTCTCGAAGCCGTCTAATAAGTCCAGTAATAAATCTCAAAAATGCCATATATCCGTCTTTTGGATTAAAAATTTCATCTCCATCTTGATAAATCTTTTGAATCATCGCATCTAATACATTTACTTCATCATCATAGGTATAGTAATCGAACCATAATGTGGTTAGACGCTCAAGAGTGGAGTCTGGTAACTCATTCGCCCCAAGATAACTTTTTGGATTTCCGGCAAACATTATGTAAAAGTCCGGATGGCAGGTCCTATTAATTAAACGGTCAATTAGTTCATTCAGTAAAATATTGAACTGTGGTGGCAAACTTGTCACCTCATCCAAAAATATGATTCCCCCGTTCTTGATCATTTTAGGTATAACACCTTTCCGTCGTACGTAACTACCTTCCTCAAGAGTTCTACCGCCCAGTAGGTCCAATTTTGTGACATTTGCAGAACCAGCAATGTACAACGCTTTTATCTCCGATGATATTATGTCAACTTCTTCCATTTCATTTAGGCGAACAATTTCTGCGGATTCCAAATATTGCTTCGCAAACATTTTCATAATCATCATGCCGATGTAGCTTTTACCGCTTCCTGCAGGTCCTAACAAGAAGAGCGGAATTCGCTTTTCAACAAGACTCCAAATTAATCTGAAACGTTCTTTCATGCTCAAATCCGTTAATGGGTCCTTTGTCAAACTCCTGCCACCTTGAAATTTTTTACGGTCTACCTTTATATATGGCATTATCTCATATAAAAAGGAATTTTCAAAATAGTTATTAGTGTCTAGATACCATAGTAATTTTTTGAAATGATAAAGTGTGAAGCCCATAATAAAGTATTGAACTATGATAGCAAAACGCAAATTTGGATGCACGACGATGAAACTCCGTGCGATGAAATGAATAACTTGGAAATAATGAAGGGGTATTTGAGAAAACCATTTACAGAAATTGACTTATTTGATCTTGGAGATTATGACTACACTCAATTTTATGTAGAAAAAGAAGTTGACCGTGCATTAAAATACATACTTGAAGGGACCAATATTGAAAAAATTCGGAAGAACTTGGAATTATTAGAATTTATGGCACTTGAGTTTATATATGATGCATCACATAGATATGAACGATTCCTGAAGAGTACTAAAAAATTCATGAACGATTTCATGTCCAAGATTATAATGTATTATCTCGCAAAATTGTCAAATGAACCCTTTGTTGTACCATATCTTAAGGATTATTCGGAAGACATTAATCTATCTAAAGTTGTAAATTTATTGAACGAAATTTTATATACTTATGGGAAACTTCACATAGATGACCACCAGCATTTTGTAGGTATTCCTCGTTATGAGCTGATCCTTGAGCTCAAAAATAACAAACTATTTACCAAAAGAAAGAAAAACGTATTCAAAGAAGCATACGACCTTGTATATATTGCGCTTTGCTATATTCATAAGAAATTTCCAGATGGGAATATTGACCTCATAAGTGGATTTCAACCTCCCAATCCATATGATTATTATTATCGATTGTTTTCTGATGAATTATTAAAATACTATAAGCAAGGATTGTTTTTTAGCTCGTTTGAAAAAGTATCCATTAATGAAATTATACAGGATATTTTATTTCAAAGACTAAAAACAGCAGTAAATTTTGAAGAGAAAATTATTTTCCTGCGATTGTACTTGATTATCGATTCCTACGACTTGAAAAATATTTTTTCAAACATTTCAATACCTCGTGGAATTAAGGATATCTTCTATACCATGAAAGATGTGATTAATCGATCTATGGTACAATTAGTAGGAATGTTCAATGCAATGGCAAAAATCATGCAAGACTATGCTAGTACATAGATTTAAAAAATTCATAACGTAGAGGGAAATTAAAGTGTACCCCATAAAACGACCTAATAATTCGAAATTCCAAAATGCAAAACTAAAGCTAAACCAATTCACAAACCCTCTGAATCTTCCAATCATCTATATCCGTAAAGAATTCGTACGAGGTGTTTCAAGCCCCGGTTGGACAGATGGCTCCGCAATTTATATATATGAACCCATATTGGAGAAGATGGTTGATGAATTAACAATAGTTGATTTACACACTTTTGTACAAACAATTATCTTTCATGAGACGGGGCACGCATTATTAACAGACTTTCAAGTGTATGAATCATTTATGGAATTAATCATATCATATTATCCGTATATTTTTGATTTGATCAAAGACCTATCTAATATACTTGAAGATGAGCGAGTTGAGTTTTACTTATCTGTTTTATATCCGGGATTGGTGGATAAGTTTCGTACATCTTCAATAATTCTATCACGGCTCAAGATTGAAGAAGAAAAAGGCGTTATGGGTGCCTTATTTTCGATTAACGAATTAGTATTTGCAATTGTACGTATGAAGCATTTAAACGGCTCAATACATGAATATATTGACACGTATTTTCCCGCTCAGAAAAAATTTTTGAAGCGTCTATTCGATGCCAAAGGTTTAAAAGTTCTGGTTGAAGCTATTCATTCTAATAATACGCGGGGTACGTTGATCCGTACATTATATTTCTACAAGCGGGCTCTGGAAATCCTTAATGAAATGTATGGTACGACTGTCGTAAAAGATGAAATTATGAATTATGCAAAAACAAATTTCAAATTTATTTTTCTCTTACTGCGGCAGAATACACCAATTGGACGAATTGCACCATACTTATCAGATGATATTTTATCTGAGATATACGAACTATACGAGAAGGGATTGGGCGACTGGATGCATATTTCAGAACTGCTTGAAAAAAGAGGAGTTTTAAAATATCACAATATTGGAAAAGGGGGGTTTACACAAATTGTTGAATTTAAAGATTATACGTTTTACATGAATTCAGTTAATGAGAATATACAATTGATCATAGAATTGAGAAAAGCATTTGAAAAATTGAAAATGGACTGGGAAGCTTCAAAAGCAGATTGGGGTGACCCACTGGAAGAGCATATGCTTGAAGCTTACGAATGGAGCCTAACTCGCGATATTCCGAGACCTCAAATCTTTGAAGGCTATAGGAAAGTAATGCCAGAAATTGATATTTTGATTCTTCTTGACCAGAGCGGAAGTATGCAAGGTGAAGCTGGAACGCTTGTCATGAAATCAACGATCATTGTATCTGAGGCGTTAAAACCTCTTCTTGGCGAGCGGGTACGCCTTGGAATTTATACATATGGGTCAAATATACGAAAAGTCAAAGGATTTACGGAACCTATTTTTGCAGGGCGATACTTTCCAAGACCTGAAGGGGGTACATCTACATTTGAATCTTTAGCATATGTTGTGGAAAATGAGAAGGATAATTTCAATAAGAATTCCACAAAGATTTTTCTCGTTTTCACGGATTCTATGAATTATGATAATGACAGAGCAGAAGAAGTTATGAAAGAGATTATCGATTTAATCGGAATAAATATACGAACTTTTGCTATCGTTACTTCAAAATCGTATGACCCGGATTTTGTGGAGCATTTTGATTCGGCCTATGTAATTACTCATATTAATGAATTTGTAAATATTATGTTGGCTATTCTTTATGAGCAGATAAATTCTCTTAGCCTAAGAGCAAAAATATAAGAAAAAGAATAAGAAATTTAAGTTGCTTCTTCAATTATCTTATTTACAACATCGCTGGCTTGTTTGAAGACCTTCAAATTACCATCCCATGTGTTTATGTCGATATTGTATGCCTTGTTAAACTCATTCTTTATGCGTTCAAGTAATCGTCGGGCTGCATATGTATCCTTATCTGTGAGTAACGCATAAATATAGTTGTTATCATAATCAAGCAAAATTGATATATTTTCATGAACGATCGATCGCAATAGTCCTTCATCTTTTGATATCTCGGTGATAAAACTACTAACCGCAGAGATTACGCCTGCTACGAGATCCGAGTCTGTTGTTAGTTTTTTATCGTACATTTTTGAAGCTATGGAAATTCCTGAAGAACGTGTCATTATGATGTAGCCAAGAACCTTGTAATTAATCTTCTTGAGCCTTCGAGTAACTGCAAATTTTAAGAAATTACGCGTATGTTTGAAGAATGAATCAAACAATCTTGAGCGGTCTTTAGCAGAACGTGCTTTTCTAATATCTTGAAGTGTTTCATGTAGTCGTTTATGATGTTCTTCTGCAAATCGTTTAAGTGCATCGTTAATGAGAGATTCCGCATGCTCGTGTTTTCCAGCGAGTTTGTCCAATATGGCTTCCATTTGAATGATCTGAATGAGTTGTCGTTCTAGGTCTTGTTCTTCACATTCTTTTTTCGCATAATATAGATGCTTCCGTGCCTTCTGTAAATCCGCCTCATTATTAGTAATTTTGTATTTATTCAATGCGATTTCAGCGATTTTTATGTGTGCATCTACAATTTCTGATAAAAGGTTTAATGGTTCTGATAATTCAAGTGATTTAATAAACGCATCTTCAGCAGATTTGAAATCCATTTGCTCCATGTCTAGTGTTCCTTTTAAGAAGTAATATTCACTTAAGTATCTATCTGATTTTCGCTCTTCTGCCAATTTCTTAAGTTCATTCAGATATTTTTCTGCCTCATCATATTTTTTCATTGCAATTAAAACACGAGCAACTGATGCGGGAATTCCCGGATGCGTAATGTTCGTCTTTTTCGATATTTCGAGTGCCTTCATAGCCATTTTATATGCTTTTTCATACTCTTCACTGGTAATGTAGATCGTAGTAAGATTTAATAATGGAAGAATCGGTGGTCTGCCTACGTTTTCTTCAAAAATTTTAATTGATTTTTCTAATAGTGCCTCTGCCTTTTTTAGTTCTCCTATGCTCCAATACTGCAACGCAAGGTTATTCATAGTAGTCGAAACGCCACGAAAATCTCCGATACTCTCGCGTAATTTTATGAGCGTATGACCATCCTCAATGCTTTTCTTAGCGTGTCCAAGCTCTCCAAAAATCAAAAGTCGCAGATGTAAAATTCGGATAATTTCAATTGGGTCTTCAGATTCTTCAATTATTTCATATGCCTTCGATAAATAATCACTTGCTTTGTTTAAGTTGCCCAATTGATAATATGCCCAAGCACCAAAGCTATTTGCAATTCCCTCATATATACGAGCGTGTTTACATTCTGCAATGAGTTCATTTAGGGTATTAAAAATTTCAGGAAGATACTCTATGGTCTCCTTGAATTTGTTCCAAATTTGAGTAAGCCCGTTAATATATAATAACTTTAAGACTGCAAGTGAGCGAGGCTTATTTTGATTCTTAAAATCATTTATGAATTTCTCAAATTTAGATTCCCATTGTCCATAAGAGATGTTATTCTCATACACATAGGTATTAATTATTAATAATTCTGCTTCAAGACTCGGAAACTTTTTTCTTTTTGCTTCAGCAATTTGTTGAACTTCTTTAATTCTTCCCGCCGAAAACAAAATCACTAACAATACATGATATGTATCAACATCGTGATATAATTCGTTAAGCATATCCTCTTTAAAAGCTTGAAGAATTTTCAGCAAATCTTCCTTTCGCTTTATAGTATTCACAAAATGTTCTTGATCTATTGGCGAAACTAAGCATTTGTATTTGGATAATACAGCTTCAGGCATTTTTTAGACACCAGACTTATTAGTTGTTCCACCCAGCACTCAAATAATAATTACACAATTCTCTTATATAAACTATATAATAAACGCAAAAAAAGAAGAAAAAAGTTTATTTTTTGATAAGTTCAAGAGCCTTTTTCAACTTTTCTTCAGAACTATTTGCAACACATATTCGAACATATTGGTCTCCAAGCTTGGGATCTGTAAAGAAATATCCGGGTAATAACAATACGCCTTTTTCCGCAATCTTTCGTACGAAATCATCGGATTTTGGTACTGGTCGTTCATCTGTTAAGTCGCGTATATTTACAAATCGATAATACGGCACAAAGTTGTCGCGTTTTGGAAGCCCTAAGCCGGAGAAAAATTCTTCATACTTTTTCGCATCCTCTAAGACTCTCTTACGTAATGCATGAGGTTCTTTTATGTACCAAGTCCAATAGAATAAGTGTTTAACTTGAACTGACGCAGGAGAATTTTTGTTATATGCATTCTTTTCTAGTGTTAAAATTCGTCCAAGGCCGTCGGTGTTTTTCATACGGTATTTTGCACGTAATTTTGAAATATCGCCCAAATGTTGCTCAAGGAATTCCTGGTCTACTTTACTAAGAATTATTCCTCCGCGATCTCCTGGATCTTGGAATAACTTAGATGTTGAATCAATCGTAATTAGCTGATTTTGAAGGGATTCATGTCGAGATATGAAATGCGGATCTTTGCGAACACATAGCTGTGAATATACAATATCTGAGATTACTAGTATATTCAAATCATCTGCGAGTTTTGCAAGCTTGTCGATCGTTCGATCTTCAATTATTGTACTTGTTGGATTTCCTGGATTGACCATTATGAGTGCTTTCGTTCTTTTTCCTATGCGGTCAGCTAGTTCATCAATAGCCTCATCGGGTATTTGCCAATCGAGTTCTGGATCTGCCAATAATGGAAGGGTCTTATAGCCTTCTCCGAATATTTTTAGTAAATATGGGCTGTACAATGGTTCCACAGTTATTATTTCATCGCCCTTCTGGAGAAATCCAATTTTATTTAGTGTAGAAAATAATAGACTAATAGCCTCAGTGGCTCCATTTGTTATGATGACCGAGTCATGTGGATTTACAGGAATCTTTCGAATTTTTTCAAAGATATACTGCACAAGACCTTCATAACCTATATCATGGCTTACCAAAGAACCCATACCTTGAGGATTTGTATAATCGCCTCCTTGAGCATAAGTTGCAAGTTCCCTCAGTAAATTCCAAAAACATGATGGATCTTTAGATTCACTACACACGATTTTCTTAATTTCATTTAAATACGCAACTGATAATTCGGGAAACTCCGCTTTTCCACCTACAAATGCACTCCAGTGTTTTTTCAATAGCGTTTCAGGAACTTCTGTAATATGATGCTCATGATTTGCATCAGCCAAGGGTAATACAAAATTTAGATAGAAATCTGCATAGGCACGTTGAGGAACTACAGGTGGGTCATCATAAGGATCACCCCTCGAGAGATTAATGTATTTTGAAGTATCATAAATTAAAAGTACATCAAATGGGTTCTTAGGCGTATATTCAGACAATTTAGTCACCATTCACTTCTATTTTCTAGTTATCATATATGCTTTTCGTCACCGTGTTTTATAAAATGCATTTTGTACAAATATATATCTAATTTACAAACCATTTGGATTTGAGAATAATATAACATGATTTTTACATCTTAATAATGTACAACCAAAAAAGCACCGACTTCATATTTTAGATTTCCTACTTTTTATTTATTAATTCTTAATAATAAACCAATTTATTGCTTATCACTCGAAATATCTTTGCATATTCGATACTATTCGCCTTATTCAATATTGAAAAAATATATTCATACTTTTTAGTACTCGATATTAATAGTCTATGGCATCCTTACCCTCTACGAAAATGCCTTTATTTTTTATGCGCTCACTCACCACACCTAATTATAGATTTGGACGTATTTAAACAATTTGAAAAAAGACACATTGTGATATGCCATTTAGAATCGTGTAATCGATTTATGTAGGTCTTTGAGCCTTATTTTCATAGTGAAAGCCCGGAAACATCAGATTCTTCTTTCGATAGAGTATTCATAACAGTTCTCTATTTTTTGTGGCGAGGGTACGGAACTCTTCGAACATTTCAAAAACCGAGTCGCCTAAAATCTTCTGCAACGATTTTCCGGTTATGAAATAGATTCTATGCTTCTTGGTATTTTCTGTGGTGATCTCCTCAATCATTTCAAAAATTGATTCTTGAACTTTTGGTGCTACAATTATATATATCGGCTCATATCCCTTAAACATACTACCGACAGACTCAAATTGCCGATATACGTGTTTAATATCTGTCCTCTGA
>CAZPUN010000031.1:0-28764 GCA_964589775.1 uncultured archaeon | reverse complement strand
AGCTCTAAATTCTTGATGAATTGTTTCACATCCTTATTATAGATTCGATTCTTGGATTCGCCTATAATTATAATCTCTCGCCCGTCCTTGAGACCTTCACCGTAAAAATTAATCTCAACCTCACGATTATCTACATATATATACTTACGCTCAAGATCATCAACAAAAATATCCAAATGCCTCTCGATCCAACCCGGTACTACAATTCGCCCAATGTCCTCTAAGGTCAATCCAAATTCGTTCGAAAGATTCCCCACCTTCTTGTTCAATTCCGCAATCTGGCGATCTGTCCTCTTCTGAGCTTCTATAAGCTCTGCTAGCTTTGTATCAGTCCTCTTCTGAGCTTCTATAAGCTCTGCTAGCTTTGTATCAGTTCTTTTCTGGGCTTCTGTGAGTTCGCGTATAGATTGTCTGAGTTCTTTGACCTCAGCATCAGTTCTTTTCTGGGCTTCTGTGAGTTCGCGTATAGATTGTCTGAGTTCTTTGACCTCAGCATCAGTTCTTTTCTGGGCTTCTACAAGCTCTGCTATCTTTACATCAGTTCTTTTCTGGGCTTCTATAAGCTCTGCTATCTTTGTATCAGTCCTCTTCTGAGCTTCTATAAGCTCTGCTATCTTTGTATCTGTCCTCTTCTGAGCTTCTGTGAGTTCATGAACTGAGACCATAAGCGAATTTACAGTTTCAGATAGTCTATCGACTGTCTTACTCAAATTTTCAACAGTATAGCTAAGATTATCGACAGTATCGCTCAAGCGGTCTACTTTAGCGCAAAGTTTATCGAAGTCTTCGCGATGGACCTTTATTTCACGTACTCTGTCATCTACGATTTTCTTGATGAAGTCATAAAGCTCGGGCGATACGTTCAAAGAATTCACCTATTTATATTAAAATTTAAAATTATATAAACTCATCTTTTTGTATTTTGGAGATATTATGTATATTCAATTATATTTTAACTATTCTATTTTTGTATGTATCCTCATGTGAATAAAAATCTTAAAAAATTTCGAAATGTAAAAATAATTAGTTTATGAAAACATGTATTAAGAAATAAATCACATAATATATGAGGCATAAAAATGCAAAACCAAGATGATGATTTGAATGAGGTTCATGTATCTAAAGAATCTCCTGAACCTTATTATATACAAAAAGGTAATGCTGCTATATTGATCATCCATGGATTCCGTGCGACACCTGTAGACATTAATACATGGGCACACTATTTATCTGAACGAGATATTTCAGTAAAGACTGTACTATTGGCGGGTCATGGCACAAAGCCGCAGGATTTAGAAAAAATTACATGGCAAGATTGGTATAGTTCTGTTGAAAATGGCTTTAACGAACTTGTTGAGAAAGGACATTCGCCTATCTTTGTTTCGGGTCATTCTCTTGGGGGTACTCTCACATTACATCTTGCAGCACAGAAAAAAGATATTGCGGCAATTGTACCGATATGTGCGCCTGTGTTCTTCAAGGGTCTTCCATCAAAGCTATTACCCATTGTAAAGAAAATCAAAAAGTATATTGATATGCGTAGTGATCCATCACTCGGATATGATATTGAACGATATACCTATGAGATTGTTCCAACATCCTCAGCACATGAAGTTGTAAAGATTGCGAACATCGCACGTAAAGAGCTTTCCAAGATAAAGGTTCCTGCATTCATAGTACAATCTGGAAATGACAAAACTATTGATCCCGAAAACGGTAGATACATCTATAATAACATTGGTTCAGAAAAAAAGGAACTTCTTTGGGTGGATGGAGCACCACATGTAATTACGTGTCATCCTTTACGGTCTAAGGTTTATCCAAAGGCATATGAATTTCTGAAGGAATTTCTTTCATAATTTACTTCTTATTATTTTTTAGAATATCAATGAGTATTTCGGGCACGTCTGTTATTATACCATCAACACCTAATTCAATGAGATATTGCATCATATCTTCATCATCGACGGTCCATGGGTATAAGATATAACCCGCATTATGTATTTCTTCTACAAAATCCTCATTTACCATTACGAAGAATGGGTTCACTCCATCTGCGTTATATTCCTTTAAAACATTAAGTATATCTTCAACTGGTGTTGAAATCAAAGCGGCTGTCTTAAGTTCAGGTGCAATTTCTTTAATTTTCTTAATCGCTGGCAAATTAAATGATGAGATTAGTACATTTTTCTCAAGTTTGTAATCTCGAATTAATTCAACGACTTTTTCTTCAATTCCTTCAGCCTTTATTTCTACGTTAATGTCGATTTTACCTTTTGCAAGTTTAAAAACCTCTTCCAACGTTGGGATTTTTTCTACATCTTCTACAACTAACTCTTTCAGCTCTTTTAACGTAAGTTCAGCGACAGCTCCTGTGCCATTTGTTGTTTCATCGACCGTAAAATCATGTATAACGACTAAATGTCCATCTTTTGATGCATGTACATCTAATTCAATCATGTCTGCTCCTATTTCAATTGCTTTCTTAAATGCGCTTATTGTGTTTCCTGGGATCTCTGCGGATGCTCCGCGATGTGCAATCACTTTTATTTTTCTATCCATTTAAGTCACCTCAATCCTCAACTTTGAATTTGCCAGTACCTCCACATCGTGGACATGGAATGTCTCCTGAATCCGTATGCACGATTCCTGTTCCATTACACATATAGCATGTTTCATATTTTTCTTCTTCCGCTTTGACTGATAATATTATTCCTGAAATATTAAGTCCATACCCAATAATGACAAGACCAAGAATCGTGAAGATTAGTTTCAATAAAACAAAATCATTCCACATAGTCATAAAGACGATTATCGTTATAATTAGCCCCATAATTATGAATATGTATCCTTTGTATCTTTTCGATTTTTGTGTATCATCATCCGTCATTTATTGAACCTCTAATTATGAGTTTAATTTTTTTAAACTTTTTAATTTTGTTGTTTTATTCCGTATTTTGTGTTGCTATATCAAATATTAACTTAACCAGCCAGTCTATATCCTCTGGATAGAACCCTTCGCCTCTTTTGAATATTTGAATTGTTCCGTTCGATGAAATTGCCACCGGTAATGTAGATCCTGATGGGAATGAGAAGAATCCTCTCAATCGTGTTACTTTACCGTTCATTTCGTTCAAATATTTCTTTACGTCGCTAGTGTTTAGAACGTCCTCTCCACGTATGGTTACTGCACTTAATGAAACGTCTTCAATTTTTGTAATTGATATTGAATTTATTGATTCGGCTTTTCTTGAAAGTTCTAACATTGCATCGTGACTAATTTTAATCTTGAACGTATTAACCGAGAGAATTCCTGAGATTATGTCAGCTACTTTGTTCGCACTTTTTCGTGTGCCTCTCAGCTCGAGTAAGTTAAATCTTTTATGAAAACGCAAAAATCCCTTATCTGCCGATACATAATTTACAGGTCCGACTGTGCCATCTTTTTGTATGCCCATGGTTGAAATCTGAAATAGCATGACATATTCTGCCTCAATTACATCTCCACTCTTTTTGACATTTGTGAATCCACTCTGTTCTGAATTGACTTTGTGCTTTTCCAATTCCTCTTTGAAATCTGTTGGGACTGTACCAGTTCCAAATAAATGGATCGATATGCTCAATCCTTTTGAAGTTATTAAATCTCGACCCGACAAGATGCATCACTAAAAATTATGAATTTTCGGATACTTAAATATATTTGGCATTTTGTTCAATAATATTCATTAAATCATCGAAGTTTCCTTTGTAATTTATCACAATCTTTTCGAGATCTATTAATTTCTTAAGTCCCTTTTTAGGTGTGGATCTGATTTCATCTTTATTTGTAATATTATTAAGCCAAAAAGTAGTAATTCCTGCTAAGCTAGCTGCCATATCATTAATGAAATCGTTTCCAATCATTAGGCAATCATTTGCCGTACGCTTTATTTTTTCTAGAATTTCAACAAAGTATTCTTTTCTGGGTTTACAAAAGTGATATTCATTTCCGGATGTTATGTGCATAATCGGTATGTCGTCTAAGCCCGCCCATTTTATTCTCTTTTCTAATGCAATGGTTGGGAAAACCGGATTTGTCGCAATCACAATTTCATATCCTATCTCTACAGCTCGCAAGATTACCTGTTTTGCTTTCTTAATTGGACGTGTAATGCGCTTGATCTCATCAAATTTTTCTATATAAAATCGAGTAAATCGAGCCGTTACTTCTTCTGCAGAAATACCTGGCAAATCTTTTATAAAATGTAATGTAAAAGCGGTAACATTATCTACATTTCCGTTATTTCGCATCATTACACCTGTGGATTCTATTAATTTTTCCTTGAATCTTTCCGGCGTCATTAAGTCAAGAAAATATTGTGATGCATATCGCGCATATTCGTCTAAAAATTCATTCTCATTAATTTCTAGTAGTGTATTATCTAGGTCGAATAGGAGTGTCTTAAACATTTCATACATGCACATCCGACGGATTTACTTTTGTATTTACCTTTAAATATATGTATATAAGTTTCCACTATTTTTTTATATTGGTGGTAATCAATTTGGAGTCCGCTCAAGACGCCCCATCATCTTCACAGCCAATCTGGCAAAACATAATAACAATAATAATAATAACGTTTCTTTTTGGCTTTGCTTCGACAACATATTCTACGGTATTACAGCCATTAATATTACTTGAAACCGGTGGTTCTTTAACATTTATGGGTATTGTTCTCTCAATTTCTGCCTTAGTTGATGCACTTGGACATTTTGTATCCGGTTCTTTATCTGATTCATGTGGGCGAAGGATCCCCATTGCCTTAGGCGGAGTACTTCTTGCACTCAGTGGATATTTTATGCTTATTTCAGGAATTGTCCCTCTTGTTATAGGTATAATAATTGGAACTATTGCATTTGATTTAAGTGGCTCCCCGGCACAGGCTGCAATATCTGAATCTGTACCTCCTAGTATGACCTCCCAATCATTCTCATGGAGTGTTGCTGCATCCACATCATCACTGATTATTGCACCTTTATTAATCCCTTTAGTATTTACACAGGACCTGATTAGAGATCCCTTAATATCATTTCCAATACTTGGTATTGCTGTTTCATTAATGGTAATGGTGTTCATGAAAGAAACGCAAAAGAACTTAGAATCAGAGGATGGGCATCCCTTAAAAATTCCAAAATTTACACGACCATTAAAATTACTCTATATCTATAATATTTTAGATGCATTTTCGTTTGGAATAGGATTTGGAATACTCTTTGGATTACTTATTGATTTTAATATTATAAAATCAGAAGATGTTTGGTTTTTGACTCTTGTTCAAGGAATTTTTATTACAATATTCCAATTTCCTACAGGAAAAATTGCCGATAGAACTCAAAAGACTATACTGATGATAATTGCAGATATTATTGCTATTAGTTCTCTTATGATTTTGGTATTATCTCCATCCTTTCTGACAGCAGTGGTTGTTTCTATATTGATTGCAGCATCAGGTGGACTATGGATTTCTCCGTTAATGTCTTTAATTGTTAAATTTTCTGGCGAAGATGAAAGATCATCAGCGCTCGGCTCAACATGGAGTATAAGGCGTTTTGTCTCAATACCCAGCCCAATTATTGGTACCTCTCTTGCAACAATGTTTGGCTTTGAAGCACCACTATTAACGAATATTGTGTTTGGTTTGTTGATGTTTCCAATTTTATGGAAAATCCGAAATATCGAAATAAGTCATTGAAAATTTCCTTTAACCATATCTTTAATTACATTTTTACTTTTTTCAGCATTAATAAAATAAGAGCTGAAATCAGATGGAGCCCATCATATTCGTTTTATTATTCTTTATAATTATGGGAATTGCATTCATATCAAGCATGGTTGGAATTGGTGGTGGCACATTCTTAGTTCCCTTGCTTATTTTAGGTTTTGGATTTTCTCCAGCTGAAGCTGCAGGTACTTCTTCAATGTATATTTGGATCAATGCAATTTCTGCAACATATGCATATCATCGTAAAGGAAAAGTCTTGTTCAAGCCTGGGCTCATTCTTGAACTCATGACCGTTCCTGGTGCATTCATTGGGGCGTATCTTACGATTATTATTCCAGAAGTAGGTCTAAAGATGCTTTTGGCAACAGTTCTCGCACTTACTGCAATTCGTATGTTAACCTCCCGCAATTCTAATGTGAATAATAAAAATTGTACTGGTAATTTTATGAATGGGCTTGATAAGGTAAAACTATTCGTAGCGCTTTTAGGTGCCTTTTTAGCTGGTATTATTTCTGGAGCTCTTGGTGTTGGTGGTGGAACAATCAAAGTGCCTATTTTACATTTCTTACTTGGTGTTCCAATGGATTACGCAGCCGCAACTTCTACATTTATGATTCTTCTTACATCGTTTTCTGCATCAATAGAGCATATCTTATTAGGTCATGTCGACTTTCTCATAGTTACAACAATAATTCCAGGCGCAATAATAGGTTCGCAATTAGGTCCACGATTTGCTTTATCAATTCCTAAAAACCGATTAAAGCAAGTATTTGGTATTATTCTATTAATTGTCGTTTGCTTATTATTATTTTAATTTTTATTTCTTATTCTCATTTTTCATAAACTATTTTTTCATATTACCTAGATAATGTTAAAAACATATTTTGTGTACTTAATCCTGTAAGTCATCTGGAGGCATAGAAAATGCCGGACCCCGATATCATCAAAGATTTCATCTACGAATATTTGAATGATTATCTATCTTCTCTGGAATTTGGTCCTGATGAATCTCAGGATTACTTCGATCGAAGTAAGTATGTTTTTGTAGGGAAATCAATGATCGACGAGCCACTTAGTCTTGGTAATATATCTATTGTACCCGCTTTTAATTGGTTCCCCAAGACTAATAAATTAAAAGTGATGTTTAAGATTGTGGTTTCGAATCCTGAAACTAATAGAATTAAAGACCTTGAAAAGATTGGATTCAAATTTAATGAATCTCTTGAATTGGAACTAAAGACGAATATTGAAGGCGAAGATGTAGGGCTTTCACCAGAATTAATTGATGAAAACTACATTTTTGAATATATACGAATCGATAATATCGATGATATGTTTGATGCATTGGAATATGATGGAATTATGGATAATGTTGCAAAAAAAATCATAGAATTGGGAAATAAGGGGCTTATTGATCTCTCTCAATTTGAATAAAAAATGTATTAATTGCACTACAAATTTCTTTAACCTTTTTAGTATATTCTCACTCCCATTTTATCGGGATGGTTGTCCCAAATTTCCTTTATTTTAAATATATATGCGGGATGTCTTTTCCGCTCATCTGGATTTTCTATTGGTCCAAACATGTGAAATACGTCATGGATTAGATTTGCATATTCCCAATATTTTCCTTGTGTATGAACTTCCGCGACACATCTGACTTCATATGTTGTCTCTGGTGGTGTATAAAACAGTAATGTTGCATCATTGTTATCATTCAGATTCTGCCATGTATGTTTCATTGCGAGTTCTAATGTCATAAGTTTTGTAAAGTCTATACGTTCCATGTAATCTTCTGTATATATTTCATTCATGAGAATGCCTGCTGAGATCATCATATTTCTCTTCTGTTTCATTGCCTCTTTCAAGTGATCTATCACTTCATCCAAATATTTGTCTTTTAAAACAAAGCCCACTCCTTTTATTGAGGCGTTTAGTCCTCCAGGACCATGTGTGATTATTGCAGGTGTGTGCCTAGTAAATCCAACAAGAAAATCTTCTTTTGTTGCTTTGCGTTCCATCATTCTTTTGATCAATTCTCGACGTTCAACAAACGCCCATTTTATAAACTCCTCTGGTATTTCTTTATTACTCATTAAATTCACTCCCTACGCGTTCCAAATCATTTTTAACTGTTGCTTCCTTAAATATTTTTAGGAGGAATTTCAATTGGACGAAATTGTAGAGAAGGAGATTCCCCATGGTGTAACTTTAATTTCCGTAATTGAGTTCATATGGGGTTTTCTAGGAATATTAAGCGGTTTAATCATATTTCATTTTTCTCCTGAATCCGTTCGTGTATGGGGAATTATTATTTTATTAGCCGCAGGCGTTCCTTCATTGATAATTTCACAAGGTTTGAAATTAATGAAAAGAGCTGCTTTTATTCTTCTTGTTCCATACTCGCTGATTGCAGCAGTTCTGAGTGCTTACGAAATTTACTTTTATGGTTATAATTATGTAATTGTGGTTGATGTTGCTGCAAATCAGATACATGTTAATCTTGGGTATATATCAGTAATGGTCGGTGTTGCAAATGTATTTATCTTTCTATATATTATCTTAAAATGGAAATCTATTGTGCCCAAAAAAGGTGTTACTTATCATTATGTACCTCGTTATCGTCGTGAGAAGAAAGTTGATGCTATTTCTGCAAAAGTGGTTCATGTTGATCCCTCATTGAAGTTAGGTGAAAAAGAAACATCTCCTGATACATTAGCGATATTATGTCCTATCTGTCTTGGTGCAACTCCTGTTCCTGAAGATACAGAATCTAACGTAGTAAAATGTAAATATTGCGGTGCAGAAATTGCATTATCCGGTGTATATACGCCATGTAAGAATCACCCAGACCGTCTAGCTGTAGCGAAATGCTCTGTATGTGGAAACTATTTCTGTCAGGAATGTCTTACTGCTCAAGAGCCTCCTGCCGATCCGAGATGGACTGGCGAAATGGTGTTTTTGTGCAATGATTGTTTCCATGGGCGTTATGTTCCTGCAGTGACAGCAGCTGCAATAGCAAATCCAAGCTTTGAGGTATTAAAAGCCACTAAAAATCGTATGATATCTTCATTATCCCTTATTAAGAATTTCATATATGGCTATTTCGGAAAGATGAAACGCGTGATACTATGGGGCCTAAGATTAGCTGCCGAACTTGCACGTGGAAGTGATTCTGACGGTTTAATTTTGATTGTTCTCGGGATCGTTGCAATAATTGTTGGTATTCCTATCGCAATTTCTCTTGTCACCTTCGCAGCGACTCTTGTAATACTGCCAATATTATTCTATGCCGGTATGATAGGTGTAGCAATAAATGCAATTCGTATCGTACGTGGTACTGATTTTGTATCTATTGAAGATATGCGGCTTAAGAAAATTAAGGAACAACTAAAATTGCAAAGAAAAATGAGGAAAAAAGGAGGCTAGACAATGAGTTCAACGAATTTACAGATTGAGCGCGAAGCAAAGTGTCCAGTATGTGGCGGAACAATCCACATACGTAGAGCCGATTCACTAACACGATGCCCTTATTGTGGATCATTAGTACTCGGAAATGAGCAGAAACGTACATGCAAAAATCATCCAGATCGTAAAGCTGATGGCGTTTGTAGTGTATGTAACAACTTGTTCTGTAGCGACTGTCTAGAAAAGCGTGTTGGTGAATACGGTGGGAAGTTCTTCACAATATTTGTTTGTAAAGACCCATCATGTCAAACAGCCGTATCTTGGACTACTCCGGTGGATGAAAAACTAACACGCTTAGCGTCATTCGATTGGGCGGATAGATACGATAATTGGATTGTAAAATCTGCTGGTATCGGTGGTATTCTTCTTGTCTTCTTAGAGCTATTCATGTTCTTCGTATTTTCATATTTGCGCTATTGGAGCTCATGGGGTATGTCGCACCTTTCAATGTGGTATGTTGTAGGATTTACATTTCTAGGAACATTTATTGCGGCTATTTTACTTCAAGTTGCGCTTCAGGTTTATGATCATAATACACAGTTTAGTTCTGGAGTTCTTACAATAGTTCTTACTGTATTGTATTACATCTTCTGGACACTCCGATTCGAATATTTCAATTTTATCTCATATCCCAACCCATTATTATGGGTCATGTTGGAAGCAGTATTTCTATTCTCAGTTATTCTCTTAATTACCGCTGGTACAATTTCTGCAATTGTAGGGCGTAAGAAGCAAAAGCAATTAAAGAAATTAGTCTCATCCTAAAATTTTCTCTCTCTTTTTTTACAATATAACTTAAATATATGTTAATTGTAAATTTATAGTAGGATTTATATTACAAATGGACAGGTGGGATCAAGTCTGCAATTAGGGTCATCAGTTAACTTTGTTTTAATTGCAAACGTATTGATTGAAATAACACTATTTGTTGCGTCAATATTCTTCATATATTCATATATGAGAAAATTTAAAGAATTAGATCTGGATTTAAAAGTCAGCTATGTTGCACTATCCGCAATGGGTATTCTAAATATGGTTTTTGCATTAATTCCCTATACCCTAAATATTGAGTTTCTTAGATTCACATCAGGTATTGTTAATATTTTATATGTTGTATTAATCTTAGTATTTTTTGGGAAAGTAAAAATTGCTGAATATCTTGGCTTAATCAGTCCATTGATTTCATTAATTGGTGTGTTTTTAAGACCTTTCTTTATTACGCTTGCTACTGTGTTAATGATACTAATTGGTATTTCTTTATTATTTCTCTTAATTAAGACAAGACATATTATTGTATTAATGGTTGCATTTTCATATATTCTTCAATTCATAGGAATGATATTAATTAGACTTAATTTCTATACATTATTTGCTATGCTTAATGTGTTTTTGGCATCTCTCTATTTAAGCTTCTTTATATCTATCGGACGTTATTCAATTACAAGTGCATTTTATATTTGGTTGTATACATATGGACAATCAATTTTTATTGCCCAAATAATTTACTTAACTCTATTTAACCAAAATCTATGGTCCGCATTTTATGAATTCTCTGTGTTGTTATTTTATGCGGTACTGTTATATAATGCATATATTTTAACGTTAGTATATAATAGGCGCAAAGATAAACCCTCAAAATATCTTACCATATCTTTATTATCCGGTGCCATGCTAGTTCTAATAAGTTCTATAAAATACGCATTAACATCTCTAATTCCACCCGACCTAGCAGTATTTATTCCTATTATTGATGATGATCTCGTATTCATAGTTCAAAGCTTGGTGCCAATCTTAATCGGTTTCTTTGCATTAGCTGCTTTAAATCTAAAGCAAGCAAAATGGGCTCCAAGTCGTGGTGCATCAATTATTTCATTTTACATTGGAGCTGCAATAGCGATTATTTTTTATGATGCTCAAAAGATGTACATCGATGCACAATTATTCTATGTTATTGGTCTTTTGGTTCTACTATTTGTAGGTGTTTTTGAATTTGCAAAATCCGCATATGCATTATACAAACTCGGAAAGAAAACAAAAGCTTTACGAAGTTTAATTATTCCCATATTGTTTATCTCATTATATCTTGTTGAATGGATGCAGCGCTTGAATATGCTGATAATTGGTGCAATTATATTTATTTGTATAGGTAGTATTTCACTTTACTACAGTCCACGTTTCAGAAAGTACTTATCCGAATTACGCAAAAAAGAGGTGAAACCTTAAAATTGATTTACCGAATACTTATCCTCAAACCTGAGAAGTCGCAGCCTGAAATCATAGATATCTCAGAAAGCTCCACAACAGAAGAACATTCATTTGAAACTGCAGTTGTTGAAATACTTGACTCAATAAAAACATTTTTAGCTGATAGTAAGCAGGACCGAACTACAATTGAGCTAAACAAAAACATTTCTTACTCTTTTATGAATTTTGATGTATTTACTATTATTGTAGTTGCTAGCACTCCTCGTGAATCTGAAACATTAATTAGAGAATTAGAAAATATTTATCATAATAAGGGTGCAGATGGAGTAATTAAAAAGATATACAGTCTCAATCAGAGTTCCTCTTTCGATAATCTGATGGACAAACTATTCAAAGAAGAAAATATTGACGATTTAGATGATGAACTTCCTTTTTAGTTCTTCATCTTTTTTATTGTTTAAATCTTAAAGCTATTTTTCGGATCATTTCGTCCAATTCTACTAAGCCTTCTCCTGATTTTGCTGACACTTTTATCCAATTTATATTGTATTTATCGGCAAAAGCTTGTATTTCATCGTCTGTAAACTTGTAACTATCCGTCATATCAACTTTGTTTGCAACTAGAATAAATGTGCTTTCATCTTTACTTTTTGCTGGGAGTATATTACCGAGCTGTTGATTTGCATTAGTAATCCAGAAGCTTTCAAGGTCATCTAAAGTTAATTTCGATGTTAGATCAAACACTAATAAGCCCATCCGCCCTCCGGAATATAAATTTTGGGTCATTGTACGGAAATGTTCTTGTCCTCCGAAATCCCAAATTTGAAGTGATAAACTATCATCGATCTTCTTTGTATAAAATGCCACTCCGATTGTTGTAAGTAATTTTTCTGGATTTGGAAAAACACCATCTACAAGTCTGATTGCTAAACTTGTTTTTCCAACTCCTGTATTTCCTAAGATTAGCATTTTAATAATCATATTTTATCCACCCTAATCATCAAAGAGATCTTCTAGAAATTCCGTTTCTATGTTTTCTGTTTCGCTTGCGGGTTCAATATCTCTTATGTATACTTTGTTATTGTTTATAGCTAAATATAAGACATATGCATGTTCGTTAGGACATTTTGTTACATATGCTATAGGTTTCCCCCTCTTTAAATACTTATCTTTTACACTCTCAAAATCCACTTTTGCCTCTATTATTTCTCCACATGTTGGGCATTTTACAATTACTGTTTGGATATCTGGCAGAAAAGGACCCTCCTGGATTTGCTGTGCGTTTATAATAATATAATGAATTAGTTGTATATAAATTTTAAATTATATATGTATTTTTGTAAATAGATTAAATAAACTTTATTTATATTCTGTATTTTGTAATTATATATTATATGGTCTTTTAGATTTGAAAATATCCAAAATAGATATGAAAAATTTTTAACGTGTGTCTAATTTGTTTGAATTAGGATGTGGATACCATGAGATTTATTATATTTCATGTAAATTCATTCACTTCAAAACTAAAGAAAAAAGGCAAATCTCCATTGGTTGAGCAAGTTCCTCCAGAAGGAAAATTATTTGAAATTAGAGATGCATTTATTGTATTTACGGCAGTTGAAAAAGTTGATGAAGGCCATGAATCTGAAGTTGTTAGGCGCTCAACAGACGAAATCGAAAAATTTGCGAAGCAACTTCATGTTAATAAGATCGTTATTCATCCATTTGCGCATCTATTTACAGAACTTGCGGACCCAAAAATTGCGGTAAAAATAATGGATATGACTGCTGAAGAACTACGTAATCGTGGATTCGAAAGCTTTAGAACGCCGTTTGGATGGTTTAGTGAAATAAAGCTGGATGCGAAAGGTCATCCAATTTCGAGAATTGCCAGACAAATTAGAGTGGAGGAACAAAATAATGGTTGATGTTGCAATTGTTATGGGTAGTAAGTCTGACCAGCATATATGCGATAAGGCAACAAAAGTACTTGATGAAGCTGGTGTGAACTATGAAGTGCAGATCATTTCAGCTCATCGTAATCCCGATAAGTTGCGTGAATATGTAAAATCGACAGATGCAAAAGTTTTCATTGCGATTGCTGGGCTTTCTGCTGCATTGCCCGGTGTTATTGCATCTCAAACTGACAAGCCGGTTCTTGCTGTTCCTGTAGATGTCAAATTAGGTGGCTTGGACGCACTTCTATCTTCAGTTCAGATGCCACCCGGTGTTCCTGTAGCTACCTTCGGTATCGATAATGGTGCGAATGCTGCTCATTTTGCAATACGTATTTTAAAATTACTAAAATAAGATTTGCTTTTCAATTCGAGATGTATGTCAAGTCATTAAAGCAGCAAAATTTCTTTTTTTATTTTTGAAAAAGTGTGGGGTTTTTATCTAAACTTTCTGGTTGACTGTATGATTTAAATTTATAATCTGCGGTGAGCCAAAAATGGGTAGAGCAATTAAAACATATCGTTCCAGACTTGAAAGTGAGCTCGCTGCATGGAAAAATTTTCGTCGCGTTCTGAGAAAAATCGATCAAGAGGCTTTAGATCAATTGTTTTATTATGCACGGATCCATGGTGACGCCGGAACTATGGTTCCATCGTTTGATGTTTCAATTACTATGATTCTTTCAATGTTACTCGAAATCCAGAAGAAGATTAACGAATTTGATAAGCGCTTTAAGGAGCTTGAGAAATTATTAGAGGTTTCTAAATGAGTGAAGGCTGGATAATCGATGCAAATATTGATTATAAGAAGAATTGCCTTCGCTTATGGGTGTTTGATAATCGTATGCATGGCTATTTTTTCGAATATTATCCATCTATTTTCGTGCATTCTAATGTTTGGCATCTTGAGAAACTACGAAGTATAATTCTAGAGCATCCACTTGTTATCGGCGCTCAAATTTCGCTTAAAAAATTAAATTTCTATCACAAGCGGAAAAGTCGTGTTCTGGAAGTGTTCATAAGACCTGCTGATTTTAAAAAAGTATGCACGGATCTAAAAGAACTACCTCATGTACAGATATTTCATTGCGATTTTGGACCCATTAGTCAGTTCTTTTTTAGGGGTGATGTTTTTCCATTCGGGCGTATTCGTTTTAATGGTTCAAACGGCATAATTACCGATTTAAAAAATATTGATGATCGTATGTTTATTGAATATGAAACGCCTCATTTATCAAAAATCTACCTAACCATTAAGCCGCGCAAGACTGGTCATATTATAAAATTCTCAGACCCAATTGATTCTGTTACACTCATTTATAATGATGAGAAGGTCGTTATCGATTATTTTGATGAAGTTGATATATTAAAAAGTCTTGAGCGTGAAATTCAGTATTTTGACCCGGATATAATAGTCACTGATAATGGTGATTCATTTTTATTTCCATATTTGTTCCAGCGTGCTAATTATCATCAGGTCAAACTTTCATTCTCTCGGGATAATTCGGCATTATGGATTCCTGAATCAGAGGGTAAATCTTATTGGGCTTATAATCGAGTTCTTTATCGGGTGCCACCTGTATATCTTCGAGGGCGTCTCCACTTTGATAAACACACATGCTATTTCTATTCAGATTCTGGATATGAAGGCGTTATTGAAGGTAGTCGTATTTCTGGACTCCCCCCGCAAAAGTTAGCTCGCGCTTCTATTGGTACAATTAATGCTGCAACCCAATACATTACGGCATTTAAGCAGGATATTTTGATCCCTGAACGTAAGCTTCATTTTCAGGATTTTCGTAGCGTTTATGATATTTATCTTCTTGATCGTGGTGGATTGATTTTCCAGCCACAACCCGGTATCTATGAAAATATTGCGGAACTAGATTTCTCAAGTATGTATCCTATGATTATGATAAATAATAATATTAGTCCGGAAACTCTTTGTACTACTGAGAAATGCCCATATAATCATCAATATTGTGCATCTGTTCCCGAACTTTCATACCGATTTTGCAAGAAAGAAATTGGTATTGTACCAATGGCATTAAAACCAATTATCGATAAACGGCTTGCATATAAGAAATTGATGCCGTATTCTGATGTTCCTCAGAAATATAATCGTATTCAAACAACACTAAAGGGTGTTCTTGTATCTTGCTTCGGTTATCTTGGCTTCAAAAATGCACGTTTTGGACGTTATGAGGCTCATGCGGCTGTAACTGCATTCGCACGTGAAACATTATTAAAAACGAAGGAAATCGCAGAAACTATGGGGTTTGAGATTATTCATGGTATTGTGGATTCTGTATGGATAAAACCGAAAGATGAATTTGTTCTTGAAAAAGTTCTTGATTTTGCAAAACGTGTTAGTGAAGAAACAAAAATCCCGATGGATTACAATGGGCGTTATAGATGGTTTGTAATTCCTTCGTCTATGACTGTTGATGAATTGGCACCTATAAATCATTATTGGGGTGTTTTTGAAAATGGACGTGTAAAAGTACGCGGACTTGCAACCAGACGTCATGATTCGTGTAACTATATCGAACGATTCCAAAATGAAGTGATTCAATTCATGTCTAAAGCAAATAGCATGCCCGAATTTATGGACCGCGTACGTAAATCACGAGACATTTTAAATTTGTATATCCGTAATTTGAGGCGTCGTAAGGTTCCTATTGAGGATCTTATTATTACACATCGTCTCAGCCGAAATTTAGATGACTATAAAGTATTTTCACGTGGCTTAATTGCTGCCAAAAAGTTATTGCTATATGGCAAAAAACTAAACCCTGGACAAAAAGTAAAATATGTGATTGTTAATAATTCGGCGAAATATCCTATAGACCGTGTCACTCCTATTGAATTATTAGATGATTTCACGGTTTATGACCCTGAACCGTATGTTAAAATGCTTGAAAAAGCCCTTGATGGTCTATTTCCAAGTTATGTACGCAATATGGTGTGGTCTGATACTAAACAAACATCTTTATTGACTTTTATTTGACTTTCAAAAGCGTTATTCTTAAAAGTAATGTTCTAAAAATTAATCTAAATAATATCTCCGGAGATTTTGAAATGATTACACGGCTCGAAGTCTCAAATTTTAAAAGTTTTAAGCATATTAGTATTGATCTAAAAAAATTTAATGTCATCATAGGTTCTAATGCATCCGGAAAATCTAATTTTGTTCAAATTTTTCAATTTATTAGAGATATAATTCAAGATGGCTTAGAGAATGCTATCCAAATGCAAGGTGGTGTGGAGTACTTACAAAATATGAAAATTAAAAATTCAGAACCATTATCAATTAAAATCTATCTAACCCATACTTTTGGAATACTACCTGTTAAGAATTTAGAAGGTATCGAAATTTCAGATTTTATTTATGAATTTATGTTAAAATTTTATGAAAATGATTATAAAATAATTCATGAATCCATAACCCTATATTATAAGATAATAAAATACAAAAGTATTAAACCGTTCGTGAAAGATAAAATTATTAATGAAGGAAGCATTTTAATTGAGAGAAAAAACGAGAAAATTATTGTTGAATATGATAAAGAAAAATTATTATTAAATAATTTATTAGAACCAGTTCTTAGTATTTATGATAAGTTTAAAGATAGTGCAATAGATAAAGGTTTTAATAAATTGTTATTAATAAGCATGCCTTTCTCAATTTTATTAACTCCACTTGATGATTATTTACGTAAAATTGCTATATATAACTTTGATTCAAAAGTGATTAAGAAAGTTTCATCAATTTCAGGAAAAGCTGAATTAGAAGAAGATGGCAGTAATATTTCTATTATATTGAGAAAAATACTTAAGAGTGATGAAAAGAGAAAAATGTTGTTTAATTTAATTAAGGATATTCTTCCATTTATAGATGATATTAATGTTGAAAAAATAGCGGATCGCTCTCTATTACTAAAGATAAAAGAAACCTATTTTAGTGATGAACTATTACCCGCATCTTTATTATCTGATGGAACTATTAATATAGTAACATTAATTATCGCGTTGTATTTTGAGGAAAAAAGTATTCTCATATTTGAAGAACCAGAGCGTAATATACATCCTTATTTAATATCTAAAATTACAGATTATATGAAAGAAGCATCACAGCATAAACAAATATTAATTACGACTCATAATCCCGAATTTGTAAAATATGCAAATATTGATAACTTAATCCTAATTTCACGTGATGATTCTGGATTTTCAAAAGTATATCGCCCAGTCGATCGAGAAGAATTGAAAGAATTTTTAGAAAGTGATATCGGAATTGATGAACTTTTTATTCACAATATTCTAGAGGTGTAAATATTGAATAAAAAATTTTTATTTATTTTTGTTGAGGGCAATGATGATAAACGGTTTTTTGAAAAAATTATAATGCCTTATTTAAAAGACAATTACATAATGGAAATAATCACATATGCAAATATGAAAAAAGAAAAGTTAATTAAATTCATACATGAATTTGAGAAATCCCCCATTACAGAATATTTTTATTTTTGTGATTTAAATAGCAGTCCTTGTATTACCCATAGAAAAAAGAAAGAAATAAAAAAAGTAAAGAATCTTAAACCAGATAAAACGATAGTTGTCATAAAAGAAATTGAAAGTTGGTATGTTTCAGGAATAAGTAATGATTTATTCAAAAAACTAAAAATTAATTATAATTATGCTTCTTTTGACATTGAAAAAGATCAATTTAATAGTATAATCCCACAAAAATTCAAAAATTCGCGAATATCATTTATGATCGAAATCCTAAATCATTTTTCGATTGATATTGCAAAAGTGAGAAATAAATCATTCAAATACTTTATGGATAAATTAAACATGTATATAAGATAATTTTCATATAGAATTTGGAATTTTTCAGAGGGTGCATAGTAGATATGAGAGATGTATTTCAGAGGAAATTTATGGAACTGATTGAGCAGCGGAATAAGATATTAGAAATAGGTTGTGGGTCTGGAAACTTTCTTTTAAGTCTTGCAGAATCTTATACGGATTCGCAATTTTTTGGAATTGACATTTCCGATTGGAGCATCTCATACGCACAGGAATTAGCAAATAGGCGGGATCTTCAAAACATTCAGTTTAGTTCTGGAAATATGGAATCTTTGAAATTTGATGATGAATTCTTCGATATGGTTTTTGCAATAAAATCATTCCATCATTCATTTAATCCGCAAAAAGCATCTAATGAGGCATATAGAGTCTTGTGCAAAAGTGGTATATTTGTGTTGATTGAATGGGCGGAATGGGCACAGACTGGTGTTCCTGAACACTACTTTTCAGAGCAGGAATTACGAGAAATATTACAGCGATCTGGTTTCCAAATTGTTGAGTTTACAATTATTGATGATGAATACTTTGTGGTTGCATCAAAATAATCATTATTTTTTATTTGTCATTTGTTAGTCTAAAAAATTGCCTTTATATTTTATTTAAATAATGCATACTATGTCTCATATTTGGATTTTTAAATACGTTTGTATAATGAAAAAGTGAACTTTAATCTGAAAGCCTCTGGAGCAATTTGAGTGAACCCCTGTCCAATGAATATTTCTCAACTAGGTGGTCAAAAGTTGAAAAATCAATTCTTCAAATAAAATTCATAAGAACCAATTTGGAAATAATCCCGAGTATATATTTATGATAGCGAAACAGATTTTGCTCTCTCGAGGCTTTTGATGCTTCAAAAAAATTGCAGATCAAATTCATTATTGTGATAAAGGAATGAGTATAATAATCTAGGGCTTTTTCAATAAAAAAATAGTAAAAAGGAAACTAAAAAGCCTCTACAAGGTCTTTTACGTGGAAAACGCCGACAAGATTTGTTCTTCCAGGAATCAGTCTTGTTCCTGAAGTGAATACAATGTCTTTGTCTAAACCTATTAAGCCTTGGCTATAAACTACATTTACGGAAGCTTTGATTAAATCGTCTACATTACGTTCTTCTTTTGTATATAGCACAGGTACTACGCCCCATAATATTCGTGTTCGTCGCATTACTTCTTTGCTCGTGACTACTGCGAAAATATTTGCAGGCGGTCTATATTTTGAAATCCATCGCGGGGTATATCCGGTCCGTGTTGCTGTGATTATTCCTGCTACTTTATCGGGTATAAGGTTGAGAACATTGTACACAAGATCGCCTATAATTTCTACAATCATTCTGCGTTCAGAAGTTACTGAATGTGGATCTACGGGTGGTAATGTTTCCTCGGCAGTGCGTACGATCTTATTCATCATTGAAACTGTTTTTACTGGATAGTCTCCAACTGCTGTTTCTCCACTTAGCATGACTGCATCTGCTCTATCAAATACTGCATGTGCAACATCACTAACTTCAGCTCGTGTAGGTAATGGCTCATGAGTCATGGATTCTAGCATATGTGTTGCGACAATTGTTGGTCGTGCCCAAATGTTGGCTTTTCTAATAAGTTCTCTTTGAAGAATTGGCACTTGTTCTATAGGTACTTCGATCCCTAAGTCGCCTCTAGCAATCATTATCCCATAGGATTCCTTTAGTATTCGGTCATAATTTTTTACAGCTAATCCATGTTCGATCTTGCTTATTACCGGAATATTTGGGATACCTCTTGCAGCCATTTCTTTCCGCATATTTCTAATATCTTCATCATCCATAACGAATGATAATGCAATAAAATCAGGTTCCAATTCAGCAGCAAGATCCAAATCTTTCAAATCTTTTTCTGTAGGAATTCGCATAGTAAGTCTTATACCTGGCACATTTACGCCTTTTCTACTTGAAATGGGCCCTCCATGCTCAACATTTGTTACAATTTCTACATCTGAAACTTGTTTCACTCGCAATCTGATAATTCCATCATTTACTGCGATGACATCTCCCGGCTTTACGTCTTTGGGTAAGTGTTTGTATGATATAGAAGCTGCAGTATTATCTCCTACAAAATCTTCAATGGATAAAACAAATTCCTGTCCCGTCTTTAATTCTGTTGGCTTCTTAATTTCTCCTATACGTATTTTTGGTCCTTGTAAGTCGAATAAGATCGGAATCGTATCATCTATTTCTCGAATGAGTTCAAATCGCTTTTTTACGTCTGCATGGCTACCATGAGAAAGGTTTAGACGTACTACATCCATTCCTGCCTCAATCATCTGAGACAAAATTTCTTTTGATTCTGATGCAGGGCCTATCGTACATACAATTTTTGTTCTAACTTTATCAACTACCATTTTCAGCCCCTCATAATCTATATTATTGGTTTCAATTATATAAACTTAGGCAATTAGCAAAAATTTTGATGTTATATTCTGTGGTGCCAAAAATTTCTTATTTAGAAGCTGAAATTGCGACAAAGCCGCCTTTACCACAGCCTTCTTGAAACTGCTGCTTCTCAGCAATGCGGTCTATGCTTCCAAAAAGAGTCTGATATGTTCTAATATCTTTGAATCCTGTAGATTTTAGGAAATTTATAACGTCGCTGCACGAAAAAAATTTGGCATATTTATAAAATGGATTCTTATCCTTTATTGATTCGTAAAATTTGCCAAGTTCAGAATCTCTATCAACAAATCCGATAACAACTTTTCCATTTCTTTTTAAAATGCGATATATTTCCATTAAGGATTTTATTACATCGTCTACAAAACAGATCGTGGTAACCATAAGCACGGTATCTGCAATTTCATCCATTAGTGGAATTGATTCTGCAATACCTATTATAACGTCAAGTCCTTTTGCTCGAGATAGCCCTGCCATTTTGTAAGAAGGTTCTATTCCTATTTTTATACCTAATGGGATTGCGAATCTTCCAGAGCCACAGCCTACTTCTATAGTCATATCTCCGTGTATGAGTTCTTTCAACAAATTAAGCTCAGAAAGATATAGTGGTATATTTTCTTCAAACCAAATTTCATATTTTCGTGTATATAACTCAAAAGGCAATGTTTTGGGCATTGTTTTACTCCCTTATCTTAATCAAGTAATATAATTGTTTATTCATTTATTATTTGTTTTGATTCTTATACTTGCATTTTTTTGAAACAATACGTACTTAAAAATAAAAAGAAAATAAAAAACGGTTTATTTATTCCTTATTTTCAATATCTGTCATGGTTGTACTTGCTTTTTCGTCAATATTTTCTGAAACATTTTCTTCAGTGTTCTCTGTTGTTTCTAATGGCGCACTTTCTGAATGTAGCTCCATCTTTATTATTTTATATAATTCCCTTTGTACTCTGTCTTCATTATGTATGACATCATCTATGTCTTTTGATTTCAGGTGCTTTACGATCCTATAGACTAATTTCTGCCTAATGATGAAAAACATAGTCGTGAATACCATTACAATTGCTAGTAATGCTCCTAATGATAGTGTAAGCAAAAGTACTGTATCAATTAAATTCGTATTAAAGTAGAATTCAATTATTGCAAGAGCAATGTCAATTCCTGCAAAGAATTCCAGAAGGTCTTCAATGTCATCACCAACATTGCTCAATGAACGGTCATGGTAATCCAAGTGAAATAGTCCTGCATCCTTCAAGACCCATGGCGCATTATAGAAAAGAAGCATTATGAATGGAAATAATAAGCCAGTTGCCTGTACAATGTAATATCCTAATGTCATTATTTGTTGCTCAGTAGTTGATGCCATTACAAACTCAGGGTCCATTAGCGTAAGCCCGATTCCCGTAATTAGGATTGATCCATATAACGATCTTCTAACTATTTGTTCAAGATCGCATTCAACTTTTGAAGGACTTATGAAGTAATATCCCGGCTTTCTTTTGAAAAATCTATGAATTTTTAATATGAATGATACAGTTCCCGGAAACTTTAACGGAATAAGCGAGATTATGAGCCCCAGAAAGATTGCTATAAAATATCCAATTCCTATGTAATTTGCGTATTGAAATATGTTATCCATAGTAATAGTTATGAAACCACCAAAATGAAGAGCCATCATTAATATTGCAGCGCTGACAATGTATATTATGAATGCTATTATGAGTGCCAAAAGTAATTTTTTATTTGATAACTTTATCGGGCCGATAACGTCTGTGATCTCTTTTATTTCGTCCTCGGTCATATACTCAGCCTCATTGGTCGACTCTAATTTATGATATGTTTGAACTACTAAATAAATTATTAGGGTCAAAAAATCAGAAAGCATGATTGGTCTCTTGTAATTTTCAATAAATAATATTGGAATTAATAAAAAAATCATTTCTTTCTGATTACATATATAAATAATGCTCGTATTCCCAATCTGTTATATCTTTCGAATATGGTTCCTGAACTGCTGACGCATATGATTCCCATTCTTTCATCATAACTGTGGTTAATGAATCGTATAATCGTACGCCTAATGTATTTTTTAGAAATGTGGCTTTTTTAAACTCATTTACAGCTTCCTCTAATGAGCCCGGTAATGTATCAATGTTCGACTGCTTTCGTTCATGCTCCGTTAGATGGTATATGTTTTTGCTAATTCTTTCTGGAGGTTCGATTCTTTCCTTAATTCCTTGAATTCCCGCCGCTAGCATAACGAGAAATACGAGATATGGATTGCTTAACGGATCTGGACTTCTATATTCTATTCGTATAGTATTACATGATTTTGTGGAATATTTCGGGACTCGAATTAATGTACTTCTGTTCCCATAATCCCATGCAATATAAACTGGTGCCTCAAATCCCGGTACTAATCTTTTGTAACTATTCACTGTAGGTGAAGTTATAGCTGTAATTAATTTTGCATATTTTAATAATCCCCCAGTGAAATATTGTCCAATCTCAGAAAGACCTGTTTCATCGCCAAAAACATTTTTCCCTGTGTTTATATTAAATAAACTCTGATGGACATGCATGCCCGAGCCATTTTCTTTTTTGAACGGCTTTGGCATAAATGTGGCTATTAGATCGTGTTTTGATGCAATATGTCTAATTACAAACTTATGAATTTGAATCTTATCTGCCATGTCCAATGCATTATCATATCGTATGTTGATTTCATGTTGTCCTGGTGCTACTTCATGATGGAAGCATTCTGGAATTATATCAAAGTGTCTTATGTTATCTCCAATTTCAAGTCGTAAATCCGCATATTTGTCTGTTGATAGTGATGCATAGTAATTCGCATTATCTGCAGGTCTTTGCCCATTAAGTATGAAAAATTCTATTTCTGGACCTACAAAATACTCGAATCCGAAATCTTTCCGAACGCGTTCCAAAAATTCTCTCAACTTATATCGTGGATCCCCTTCAAAATGTTCTCCATTCGTCCGCATAATCTCACAAGTCACTCTTGCACCCCTTTCATTCCACGGTAGTTGCTTAAATGTGTCGGCTATCGGAAATAGTAATAGGTCGCTGTCCTCGATGTTTGTGAATCCTTTAATGCTACTGCCATCAAGGCCAATTCCATCACTCATGTTTTTTTCTAAATGCTCTATTGTAGTAGTGATTGTTCTAAACGATCCATATAGGTCTGTAAATTGCAAATGAATGTATTTTATGCCTTTGCTTTTTGCTTCATTAAATAAAGTTTCATTCAAATTATTAGCCTCCATTATAAATCAATTGAATAATACGAATCATATTTACAAAAAATATATTAAATTAATGTATGAAAATAAAAACATTTATACAATTTTAACAATAAAAATAAAATAAATGTCTAAATAAAGGTTGCTGAGAAAATGAAATCTGAACATATGTTCAATTTAGATCCGCTAGATCAAAGAATTCTTGAATTGTTAAAAGAAGATGCAAGAAGGTCTTCGCGTAAAATATCTCAAATTTTAAACATAGCCACATCAACTGTTATATCAAGAATTAAAAAGATGGAAAGTTTAGGGATCATCCGCGGTTATACATTAAATATCGATTATCAAAAATTGGGATTTGATTTTCCCGTGATTATTGATGTAAATGTGAGCAAGGGCAAACTATTTGAAGTAGAAAGGAAAATTGCGCAAAATGATAATGTTATTGCTGTGTATGATATAACCGGTGAGTTTGATATTTCAATTCTTGCGGTTTTCAGAGAACGAAAAGAACTAGACAAATTTGTTAAGGAATTACAAAAGATGGAATTTGTTGAGCGAACCTATACTAAATTGATATTAAACACAATTAAGAGGCTTCCATCGATGATATTTTGAGCGCATATTATTTTTTGTATATTGATACTGTAGGTCAATTAACCTACGAAACGAACTATTTATATAATCCAAAGTTAATAAAAAATTAAGCACATAAAACATATATACTAGTATAAGTCGCTATATTAGTAGTATTGAATCGCACCTATAATGTTTATATAGCTTTTATAATTATAAAAATTTAAGAGAGACCCAGAGAGGAGTCTTCATGCAAAAACTTCGACCAACAACCAGAATAGAAAATGTAGTTGCCTCTGTAATATTAAATGAGGATTTAGACCTAGACGAAATTGCTGCGACTATGAGTAATATTAGATATGACCCGGAACTCTTTCCGGCAGTGATTTACAGCTTGAAGAGACCAAAGACATCAACCTTAATATTTAGGACTGGCAAGATGGTTTGCACAGGCGCAAAGAGTGTAGAAGAAGCACATAAAGCTGTAAAGAAAATTATCTTGAATCTTAAATCTGCAGACATTCGAATATCAAATGAGCCAACTGTAAAAATTCAAAACATAGTCGCAAGTGCGGATCTACAATGTGAAGTAAATCTAGAAAAAGCTGCATTGACAATGGAGTCTGCTCTTTACGAACCTGAACAATTTCCAAGTATTATACATCGAATGAGAGATCCAAAAGTCGTCATTTTGATTTTTGGGAGTGGCAAGATTGTTATTACAGGGGCAAAATATGAGAATCAGATTGAGGAAGCAGCCTTTAAAGTAATGAAAAAATTGTATGAATTGGGAACGTTAAGAATCCCTGAAGGTTATGAAATAGATGAAGAAGTGCTTAATGTCTAATTTTCTCCTCTTATTTGTTTTCGAATTTTTATAACTTCTTCATCAGTAATTCTATTTAGTTTCCTTAAGGTTTCTGCAATTTCACTTATTGTAAATAAGCTATGGACTTTAACACCTATTTCCTTGAGATTTTCCATGCCACCTTCTTCTCGGTTTACCAGAATGATCGCATCTGAAACTTGTAAGTCTTCATCTTTTAAGACGGAAATTGATTTTTTCAAGCTTCCTCCTGTGGTTAATACGTCATCGATTACTAATGCATTATCGCCTTTATTGAAAATGCCCTCGACCTGCTTTTGAGTTCCATGCTTTTTGCGCTCATTTCTTACAAATATCAATGGTTTGTGTATCAAATATGCTACAAGTGACGAATAACTTAATCCTGCTACGGGAACACCTGCGATTACATCAATTTTAGATTTTAAACCTGTTGAATCAAGATATTCTGCGATCAAATTACATATTGATGAATATAGATCCGGATACGATGGTATAATTCTAAGGTCTAAGTAATAAACACTATGTTTACCTGAACTAAGCTTGAAATCTCCAAATTTTATTGCGTTTATTTTATGAAGTTCTGTTATTATCTCTTGTCGTGATTTTATATTTTCCAATTTTCTTCAGCCTCAATATTTATCGATGAACAATCTACAGAATGTATGCAATTGATTCATGTTATAAATCTTCTACTATGTTTTGAATTGAAATCTTGTCATTTTATTTCGAATACATTTTACCTTGTATTTGAATAATTTGGCGATTCAATTTTCATTGGATTGTATGTTATTTATTATTTCAAGCTTGGAATACATTTTATATAATACAAATAGTTGTGCATCGTGTGGTTCACAATCAAAATAAGAATCATTTATAGCAATACTGATATTATATATTGAAAAGATTATCATTTAGATAAGTTCGATTTTGTAAATTAAGAGATGAAATATATTTATTAGTATTCATTTGTATATAATTACTATAAAAATACGAACTTGAATCTGAGGAGAGAGATGATGAAAAAAACATTTAAGCAGCTCTCAGGATTGATTACAATCGGCATTGTGATTCTAATGGGAACAATTGCATATTCCATGATGCCTGACAATTTTAATATACGTGTTACTGGAAATGCAACATTTATACAGACTGAAAATGGAGTGGCATTGAGTATCCCTTTAGAAATAATGAATAATGGACTTTATGATGTTGAAGATTTAACATTAAGAGTCACGCTATGGAATTCTACTGGCTATCTTATGATCAATTCCAGTAGTACTCCTATTACTATAAAGCATGGAACTACTTTTTCTGGAAATATCGATCTTGAAATAAACTTCACGCGATGGATACAAGACCATGCATATTATAATCTATTTCATTCTGATACGCTAAATGGTAATTTCAGTTTTAAGGGTAGATATGCTTTTAGTTTATTTGGTATTGAAGTAATTACTCCACTGTCTATAAATTGGCCTGCTCCCATGGCTTCTGCAGAACTTCTTACAACAACTATTACTTCATATAATTCGACGCATTCTCTATTACGTCAAGATTACCGAATTACAAACCAAATGCCTATGGCATATACTGCATATTTTGTACTACAGGTCAACAAAACAAACACAATTATTGGACTTGACGTATTTCCAACAAACTTGACGGCATCTTCAACGACTAATGGTCATTTTGACATATATATTCCAAAACCGACATCTGGAGATATTCTTGATATTATTTGGATGCATGCACCACCACTTAACGTAGTTCTCGATGAGAAGAACTATGTAGTTCCATAGGAGGAGTATCAATGGGAAAGAAGAAAGAAAAGACCGAAGAACTTGAAGAAATCAAAGAAAAAGCGAAAAAGCCATCAGCATTTAAAGGAATTATGTCTATGTTCTTTGCAGCGATATCCTATGTTGTTGCACCTTATTATATTGTGAATTATATAAACAATAATTATCCGAGTATTGGATTACCTACTGGAATGACTGAAAATATCACAGGAACCGGTGTTTTTCTTATAATTTCTGCATTTCTGATGGGCTACACAGTACCTGACACGCGTTTTCATGGTCTTGCAGGTCTAATACAAGTAACTTTAACTGGTTATTATATGCTTAAGGTTCTCGGAAATAGTATTATTTCGGCATCTATGGGCGGTATGACATTAATTATTGATTTCTCAAAATTCACGTATATTCTTATAGCATCAATACTCCTGAACGGTATATATTATCTTGGCGAATTACTAGGAGATAAGGACTAGAAGTTCTAGTCCTTCATATTTGTTTTAATGTCTGAAACTTCTTATTTTGGTAAATACTAAAGGAATCCCTAGTTCATTTGCGGCATCTATACTTAATTGATCTCTAATAGAGCCACCCGGTGCAATTACAGCTGCGATACCTAATTCATGAGCGTGTTGAACACTATCAGGATATGGGAAGAATGCATCTGAGGCTAATACGGCTCCTCTTGCGCGTTCTCCGGCTTTTACTCCCGCAAATTTTACAGCATCAATGCGTGAGCTTTTACCAGCTGCAATTCCTAATGTTCGTGTTCCTGTTGCGATTACTGCGGCATTACTTTTTACATTTCTTACGATTTTCCATGCCCACATTAAATCTCGTAATTGCTCTTCAGTGGGTTTCTTTTCAGAAACGAAGATCAAATCATCTCTTGTAAGTTCGCGATGGTCTGCATCTTGTACAATAAATCCGCCTGGGACTCTGGAAATTTCCCATGTTTGCAGGGCATATGGTTTGTATTTCAGCAGCATGAGCTTTTTCTTTTTCTTCAATATTTTAAATGCGTCCTCATCATAATCTGGAGCGATAATTCCATCTACGAACATTTTGTGTAATTTTTTAGCCAAAGGGAGTTCGATTTTTCTGTTAAATGCCATTATACTTCCAAATGCTGAAATATTGTCTGTATCAAATGCGAAGTCAAATGCTTCTTCTAATGTTTTTCCATTTGCGACTCCACACGGTGAAGTGTGTTTAATAATTACAGCCGTGGGTTCTTTGAATTCCTTTAAAATTCTAAGACCTACTGTATAATCTAACATGTTATTATATGAGACTAATTTTCCTGATAATTGCTCGAAGAATTTTCCAGTTGAGTCATCAGGTATCAGATAATATGCTGCTGATTGATGTGGATTTTCACCATATCGTAAGTCCATTGCTTTTCTTCCAGTAATTAAGACCGTGTCCGGTAGCGATATGTTCTGTAATTTCTGGAAATAGTGTGCTATGCGAATATCATACTCCGCAACGTGCTCAAATGCTTTTCTCGCGAGATATAATCTATTTTCTAAACTAATTCCACTTAAGATCCAATTCGCAACTTGCTCATAATCATCTAGATCTACTAC
>CAZPUN010000030.1:0-17197 GCA_964589775.1 uncultured archaeon | reverse complement strand
CGCAAATCTCTGGATGATGTCGCTAAAGAACTCGGAACCGATCCCGAAAGCGCAAGAGTCGAAATCTACAAAGGAAAAACAGATGGTAAAGTCAAGGCACGTTTCGATATGCAAACAGGTGAAGTTATATTTGGAGAAGATGCTCCAAAGTACGCTCCAGCCCCAGATTTCGTCGAATGTAAATACTGTGGCACACTATATCCACCGGAAGCTATATTCTGCCCAAATTGTGGGGCACCAAACAAAAAAAGAGTGTAATATAAAAACTAAATTTTTACCTTTTTTATTTTATAGCAAGGATGAGATCGATAATTTTTTCATCAGGAATAAAACCACACTTTTTATACAAATTATATGGGCCCATATTAAAATCGGTAACCACAAAAATCTCATCTACATGGTGCTCATTTAATATATTGATGCCTTTTGCAAGCAATGCGCGTCCAATACCCTTTCCTTGATATTTTTCAAGAACGCCCAAACCAAGAATCCATCCCCTTTTTTTACCATAATATTTTTCCCATGCAGGGTCAATACGTAAGTACATAACGCCTACGGGAGTTTCATTTAAATATGAAATAAATAAGAAATCTGGAGAAACACCCGGAAGCTTCTTTGGAAGGTTTTTAACATCATTTTCAGATAGTTCCACATTATCCAATTCTTTGAAAATTTCATTGCTCAGTTTTGCAAATAGTTTTGGATCTTCAGCAATCTTTATTGAAACTTCCGTATTATAGTCAAAATCCACAGGAGTGTTAGGTCGCTTCATCCAGACTTCTACATTATATGCCTCAAAACCTATCTGTAAAAATGCATCTAAAACTTCAGGGTTTTTTTCAAATACTTCCGCAGAGACAAATTCTGCATCCAAATTTTCCAGATAGTCAAGAATTTTCGTAATAAATTCGAGAGAACGCAATTGCTCTTTAATCACAAATCTATCAAAATAAAAGACATGCATATTTTGTTTAATTACTGCAAATCCAATTAATTCGCCATCTGCCTCATATCCTTCGAAGATAATAGTGTTGCTTTCAGAAAGGCTAAATAATAGTTCGTTTTTAATTAAATAATAAGGTAAGAAATCACGATAATTTCTTGCATGATTGTCCCAAAGTTCATTCCAGAGTTTGTGGTCAATCTCATTGGGTTTAACGGTACGTAAATTTAGCCCAGACATTATATTTACACTCCTATTATACAAGCATATGAAAATAATTCCAATTTATAAACGAATTGAAATAAATTTAAAAATGCATAATCTTAATATTGCTATATAAATAACGAGAAGGGTCTTTATTCATGAAGCCGCCATTTAGAGTATCCGATGTTCAGATTGTGAACAGACTTTCACGTGGAGAAGTTAAAAGTTATTGGAAAAGAATTGAAAAATGGAGAAATGATATAAAAGCAATTATAACAAAAATTGCGGGAAATTATCCTAAATCCAGATTTGGACCAATGTTTAATTTAGTATATATGGAACGAAAAGGAACCCGGTATAATTACTTTGTATTAAGCGATAATCATCTAAATAATGATCTGTTTGGTCCGAGAAGTGGATATTATAGAGCGACCGTGGATAGTAATTTTCCAAATAGAGGCGAGCAACTACTTCGAATAGGAGAACAAGGAAACTATTACCCATTTAGAGATCTTGTATCAATTGCACTCACACAAGTATTACGTGCCGCAGATTATTTTACAACTAGCCAGAGAACATTAGAATCTGCCATTCAGGCAATTGAACGCTCAATAGAAGAACTTGATGAATATAATATGGATGATTCGGATACAGCAGATGGCGAGATTATCGTAAGAAAAAGTAGGGTAAAGGCGGCTTTAGATGAAATGCGAAGCGCATTAGGATACTTGGCGGCATTCAAAGAAATAAAGCATACAGAATCGAAAATTCTTTTTATTGCAAATAGACCCCACCCAATAATAAAAGAAAGCGAATTCACTCGCGTTATTACAAATCGATCTGTAGATATTCAGATTTATCATATGCCACTTGCAGACATAACTGCAAGAATTTTATCATATCCCGTATATATAATTAGAATTGCACCACAGGACGTAACAGACCCGATTTTATTTGTGCTATATCTACGGGATCGAAATTATGATCAGATGAGAGCAGCTCTTGAAAATCTACCAAAGAGAAAAAGACTACAATTAGAAAGCGAATTCTATGAATATCTCTTGGGAATATATGAGAAGCTAAGAGCAGGAGAGATGATGTTATCTATCGAAATGGCCGGGCCTCCATTTGGTACCTATGTACAACCAAAGCCCAGACGAAAAGCTGCACCAGCCATGGACTTTTAGGAGGAGAGAAAAAATGGCGTTTGAAGGCACCTATGATGATTGGACCTCAAAAATGATCGGTGTAGGACATCTGGTTGGTACATGGGCTGCAGGAAAAACAAGCCTGATAATCAGATTATGGGAGGCATTTCAAGGAAAACTAAGACTGCATAATTCAGAAATATTACGAAATAAAGTAATAAAAAATAATGCACTATATCTTGACAAAGTTCCAAGATTAGACGAGTTTAAATCAGATAATGAAATATCTATGACCACCGAACTTGATACACTATTTTTTGAACATCAATCACCCGAAACCGGTAAATCAAGTTACTATGGCGTATATGCAGTTGGAGGACAAGATCTCGGACAGATTCATGGATTTGCAGAACAATCACTATTTATGCCACGAAAGAGATTCATTGGAGTTGTTTTTGATCTTTATGCACATAGAACACACAGTAATAGTAAAGGGGATAATCCTCAGAAACGTCAGTTCAATGATATTAACAGATTTATGGAAATGATTACTAATGCATGCCAAGTTACAGATTGCTCGAAAATAAAATTCTTCCTCATTGTTACAAAAAGGGATTTACTGGGCATGTCGTATAATGAATCGTGGGCAGTAGTCAAAAAAGCACGAGCATGGCTTGCACAAACAATTGATTATTGGCTAGGTAATGGTATCACTGCAGATGATATCGAAGCATTTGATGTTTGCTTACGACGGGATAGCGCAGAATTTGAAACAGACGAAAACTTGAATGCTCTAGCCAAATTACTTGATACAATGGTAACTGAAATCACGCGGCCAGACAGCTTAACTGATGCTAGTGTGCTACTTTAAAAATTTTGAACCCTACATTTTTACCATTAATTTATAAAACTGATTTTCTAATTAATAATAGGGAAATATAATGAAAACGATCATAATGACTCATGGGGATACTGATGGAATTACGTCTGGTGCAATTATGCTCGGAAAATATACTACGGGCGACCTATTATTCACTAGACCTGGAAGTCTTAGCAGCCATTTAAAACATGTAATTAAGAAACATCCAGACAGAGTTACAATAACAGACATTGCGATAAACAAATCACGCATGGACGAAATCATCGAAAAGTTAGAAGAACTTTCAAAATTTGCTGAAGTAATTTATATTGATCATCATCCACTACCAAAATCACTTTCGAAAAAGAAAATACCTGCAAATCTTGTAGTACATGAAACGGGCCCATGCGCAGCAGAACTGGCATATCGAACGTACAGAGATGAATTACAACAAGAATTTTCAGAACTTGCATTGATTGGTGCAATTGGAGATTATTGCGATAATACACCGTTCGTACATGATGAACTTAAGAATTGGGATAAAAGAATACTATACATGGAGTCTGCACTAATCGTTCAAGCACTACAAGAAATTAACAACGATAGCGTAAAAAAAGAATTGACTAGCAGACTAACACTCGGGCTTAGACCCAGCCAAATGAGTGATATTGTACCCCTCGCGATCAAAGCGGCAAATACTGAAAGATCCGTGATGAACTGGATTAAACACAATGTAATTGTAAATGGCAAAGTCGCATATATTATGGATATGCCAATACGAGGATTTAGGGGCAAAGGTGCCGTATATGCTGCAGGATATACTGATGCAAAAATCGGAATTAATGCAAGCCATGATGATTCAAACATGATTGATATGTCTTTAAGAACACGCGAAGAAAATATCAAATTGAACGAGATTCTGGATGACATAATTCCACAATTAGGAAAAAAGGCAACAGGCGGCGGACACCCAAAAGCAGCTGGGGCTTCAATTCCTGCGGATAAATTTTCACAATTCCTTACAAAATTAAATAAAAAAATAAAAGGCTGAGTACATATTTCATGAAAAAATAAAATCATCCTCAAGAATTTCAAAGTGCTGCTTTTCTTCATTCCATCGTTCAATAGGTAATGTCCAGATCTTTTCTTTTGTTATTTCATTGAAAATCGCAAGATGAAGCTTGCTAACCATTTCGCGAAAAACTGTAGATATAAGATTAAAACCAGTCTCGGAAGTTCTAATATGATATACACCGTAGTATTTATTGTCATCTGATTCATAAAGTCCATAATATAAAATGGGATTTTCCATTAAAGCATACGCAATTCTTCGCCATTCATCAATAGTTGTTTCAGCCATTAGAAAGATTTCATTTTTGGTCAAATGCAAACTTGGAAAGACAGCTTCAGCAAAATAATTATTTTCTTTAAGTGCATTATAGTATTTGATAAATTGATTGTAGTTAATTTTGACAATGTGCCTTAGTTCTTTTACGGATAATGGACCATAATCCCAAATTGTTTGAAGTATTTTCAGATGTATATTTTTCAGATGAATTGTATTTGAGTTATTGGAAGATTGTGGAGGCAACGGAACCATATTGCCAGATTCCCACCGTTGAAGTATTTTGTTATAATCGATCGCTTTCCATTTACCGGTTCGAAAATCAAAATTTGAAAAATTATAACTACTTCCTTTTAAATAGAATTTGAATACTTCCACACTATCAACATTTTTATTTTCAGATATAAGGGAACTTAATTTTTGGTATGGGTTCTGATATTTTGATATCCAATAACGAGGAATTAGAAAATTCATAAAACGTAGTCGATCATCGTTTATGGAAAGAATTTCAGAATATGTCCACGGTCCCAAAAACATTCGTTTTGTAGATGCCTCTCTCAATTGTGCAATAACGAGAAAAATATCAAATCCTAATTTATTTAGGTTTAAAAGCCCTTTTTTCCTTATGATACGACGCTTTAAGAGAGTATTAAATATACGTGATGCGTGTGTTGGATTCATAGTACTATTTTTTGCTAGTTCGCTTGCTTTCGTGATCCTTTTTGTTAGAATTTCATTAAAAGCAAGAAATTCCTTTTGCGTCATCTTTATAGGAAGTTCATCAAGAAGAAGTTGAAAGAAAAAGATATATTTGCTCGTAGCATCTGGATCATTTTTATCAATATTTATTGCGTAGTTCAACAACTTACAAATATAATCTTCTTTATCAAATAAAATGTCATAATCCTTTGGTGAATTATATACAAAATAGGGTATTATTATTTTTTGAGAATGTAATTTCCAGTAGTTTTGTAATATTTTCATATAGTTTGAATTATAGTTTCTCAAAATGCTTGTAAGATACAGGAAAAATACATCCATAAATACCGTATTCATTTTTGGATTAAGCTTCAAATATATATCTTCAATTTTAGATAACTCAGACTCAGGTAGAGTCGCAAATGCTTTTTGTAAAGGTATATTAAATAGATTCATAAATTCATATGTTTTGGGGTCGATTTTAGGGGGGTGGGACATCTTGATTCCAACATTTGGGCATTGGTCATTTTTATAAAAAATTATTATATCATGTAATAAAAGATGTAATTAAGCTTATAAATAAATTTCGATTTTATATCATGAAAATACGGAATATATAATTTTTAGAATTATCAACAGGAAATATAATTTAAAATTCGGTAATTTTTATAAATAAGAATTAATAAGTGTGAATATAGAAACTTGAAAAAATATCTAAAACGTTCATTTTAATGAAGGTGATGTTGTGGTTAAAAAATACACAATCTGCCCATTTTGTGGGACAGGATGTGGATTGTTTGTAGATATAAAAAATGGAAAGCCAGTAGGAATTGTACCTTCAAAATCACATCCAGTAGCAAAAGGTTCATTATGTATAAAGGGTTGGAAAAGTTTTCAATTTGTAATGCACCCGAAACGATTAAGAGATCCACTTATGAAAATAAATGGAAAATTTGAGAAAGTCTCGTGGAACAAAGCTATCGATTTTGCAGCAACTAAACTTAGAGAAATTAGAGATAAATACGGCCCAGATAGTATTATGGTACTATCTTCAGCAAAATGTACAAATGAGGAGAATTACCTGCTGCAAAAATTCGCACGAGCTGGAATTGGAACTAATAATGTAGACCATTGCGCACGACTCTGTCATGCACCTACTGTTTCTGGATTGATCAATGCGTTTGGTTCAGGTGCCATGACAAACAGTATAAATGAGATTTATGAAACTGGTGCAATTTTTGTAATAGGTTCAAATACTACAGAACAACATCCATTAATCGGATCTAGAATCATAGAAGCTGCAAAGAATGGCACACCTTTAATACTTGCAGATCCAAGAGAGTTACGATTATCAAGATTTGCCAAAGTACAACTTTCTCATTTGCCCGGCACAGATGTACCATTATTAAACGGGCTTGCGCATGTAATTATCCGCGATGAAATTTATGATAAGAAATTTATCGAAGAACGAACTGAGGGGTTCGAAGAACTTGTGAAAGGAGTGGAAAAATACACTCCAGAATATGTATCAAAGATTACAGGAGTACCACCGGAAAACCTCGAAAAGGCAGCTCATCTCTATGCCGAAGCTGAAACTGCAATGATTTTCTATGCGATGGGAATTACACAACACACATCAGGAACAAATAATGTAATGGCAGTTGCAAATCTCGCATTACTTACTGGAAACGTAGGAAAGCCCGGCACAGGCGTTAATCCATTAAGAGGCCAGAACAATGTTCAGGGTGCGTGCGATCTTGGTGCACTACCAGAATACTTACCGGGATATGCAAGAGTGGATGTAGATGAGCGAAGAAAAATCTGGGAAGACGCATGGAACACGAAACTACCAAGTGTACCCGGAATTACACTCACAGAAGCGATACCCCTAATGCATGAAGGAAAGATCAAAGCTGCATATATTATGGCAGAGAATCCTGTATTAAGCGACCCACATCAGGAGTATACTATTGAAGCACTAAAGAAATTAGAACTTCTCATTGTACAGGATATATTTCTGACCGAGACTGCACAGTATGCACATGTTATTCTACCGGGAACATCTTGGCTTGAAAAAGATGGCTCATACACAAACACGGAACGACGAGTCCAAGGATTTGAAGCTGCAATACCCCCGTTAGAAGGAGTGAAGAAAGATTATGAAATTATTTGCGAAGTTTCTACTAAATTTGGATTGCCAATGCATTATACGAGCGCAAAAGAAATAATGGATGAAATCAACAAATATGCACGAATTTACGGCGGGATGACGTGGGAACGAATTACAAATGGAGTTGGAGTACAATGGCCATGCTATTCACCAGACCATCCGGGCACTCCATATCTGCATTCTAAGAAATTCACACGCGGAAAAGGTAAATTCCATGCTATTGATTGGAAACACCCACCTGGTTGGAGAACTGATGAATATCCATTCATTCTTACAACTGGGCGTTCGTATTTCCATTGGCATACAGGTACAATGACACGAAAGATCTCAATATTAGAGAGGGAGGAACCTGAAAACTATATTGAGATAAATCCCAACGATGCAAAAGAACTGGGAATAAGGGAGCATCAACGAGTTAAGGTTACTTCTCCAAACGGCTCAGTAACAGCAACCGTACGGTTCAACAAGAAATTAACGTCTAAAACGATATTTATGCCATTTCATTTCACTGAAGACCCTGCGAATCTGCTCACCTTACACAACCATGATCCGGTATCATACATTCCCGAATATAAAGTCACACCAGTAAAAGTGGAGGCGATTGAATAATGGATGAAGCATTTGTCATTGTAAAAACAAAGGTTCCACAACTGATCGATGCACTAATCAAGGACGAATACACAGTAATATCACCCAAAAAGACATTGAATGATATTGTGTTCGACGAGATACAGAATGGTTCAGAATTCATAGATGCTCATACATTAGTAGGGCCCAAAGAATTTCTATACCCACAATTCGAAACCTTATTCAGCTATAAAAAGGATAAGAAAATTGAAGTTTCAGTTAAAAAAGACTATAAGAAGCAGGTAATTTTCGGATATAGATCATGTGACCTACGAGGCATGCAAAGACTTGAAGATACTTTTAAAATCGATCCATATTACATGAAACGAAAAGAAAACACGATTATCATCAATTTTTCATGTACAACACCATGTGAACATGGATTCTGTAAGAATCTAGGTGGACCTTCAGCACAGAACGGCTTCGATTTACAATTCACGGATATTGGAGACTGCTATTTTGTTGATGTGGGAAGCGAAAAAGGACAGGCACTTGTGGATCATTACATTCAATATTTTTATGATGCCACAGATGAACATGTCCAGATGAAACAAGAACGCCTTAATGCAGTTATGGAAAAACTACCGGATATCCCGGTATCTGGGATCCATAATGAAATCAAATGGGACGACCCAATCATTCAAGATTTCGCAGACAGATGTATTATGTGCGGTGGGTGTAATTTCGTATGTCCCTCTTGTTTCTGCTATAATGCCACAGATATTTACGATGAGGAAACAAAATATGGCGAGCGCATAAGAGATTGGGACTCATGCCTTTTGCCATCATTCACTCGTGTTGCAGGAGGCGAAAATATACGCAAGGAAGACACTGCAAGAATGCGACAACGACTATATCACAAGTTCGCATATCATTTTCTAATATATGGAGCGTACCATTGTACAGGATGCGGAAGGTGCTATGACGTCTGCCCGGTGGGAATAGACCTAAGGGAGTTCATACTTCATGTAAGGAGGGCAACAAAATGAATGCGATAATTGATAAATTCCAAATCTCATTGCGTGATGACTTGCACGTGCCGAAAGTCGCAGAGATAATCGATGTGATCGATGAAACACCAGATGTGAAAACACTCGTAATCGATATGAGCCTGCAGAACATTCCCGGCCAGTTTGCACAAGTTACCGCATTTGGTGTAGGCGAAATCCCGTTATCAATACCATCATTAGCAAACAACAAACTGGAATTCTGTATTAAAAAAGTCGGACAAGTTTCAAACGCTCTACATGAATTGAAAGTCGGAGACCAAGTCGGTATTAGAGGCCCATTTGGTCGTCCCTTCCCTGTTGATAAAATGAAAGGACACGACATCTTATTCGTTGGAGGAGGTATCGGATTACCACCACTGAGAAGCATGATAGACTATGCACTAAAGCATCGGAGTGACTATGGAAAATTGCAACTACTATACGGTGCAAGAAGTCCTGCAGACCTTGTGTATAAAGAACGCCTAAAAAGTTGGGGCGATTTGGATATTAAACTTACAGTGGATAACGGCGATAACAATTGGAAAGGACATGTAGGCGTAGTCACTACAATTTTTGATCAAATTGACGTAGATCCATTATCGGCATATGCAATAGTAGTGGGACCCCCAATTATGATAAAATACGCCTCGATCGAATTGAAAAAGTTAGGCTTCACTTCAGACAGAATAGTTCTATCACTGGAACGAATGATGAAGTGCGGCGTTGGTCTCTGCGGACATTGCAATATTGGTCCATATTATGTTTGTAGAGATGGCCCAACATTTTACCTTTCAGAAGTTGAAGACTTACCAGATCTCTGGTAGTCCTCACAATCTTATTTTTATATGTCCTCCATTCGAATCTCAAGATTTGGCGATACTATCATCATCTTGTGATTCCCAATTTTTATCCATTCTGGACCAATCGGAGCAATATCTTCGTCATTTTTAGAATCTGCTGTCGAACGTATCATCATTGTACGAGTTTCTTCTTCCTCAATTATTCGATAATACAATGAATGATAATTTGGCTTGATATTCCATAGGTTTGTAACATAAAATGACAAACCATCAGATAGCATAGTGTTGAGTGCAGTAAAATCGTTATCTAATATGCCCAAAAGTTTCTCAAATGATTCTTTGTAGGAATACCCTTGTATTAGCTTGTCATATAGATAATAAAACATCGCTTCAGAGTCCGTATGATCACTCAAGGATTGTTGTACTTTTCTACTTAATTGCGGTAAAATTCTATCCTTATAATTATTAATTGTTCCATTATGAGCAAAAATGTAATTACCCAGCTTGAAAGGATGAACATTATCCATATTAATGGCAATACCAGGACTCGCCCTTCGAATATGGAAAAAGATAATTTTCGAATTTTTTAAGTCTTTACGAAGTGATTCCGGAAAAGTATCCATATAAAGAGACTTGTCGCTTTTATAAATCATAGGACGCCCAAAATTGTAATATCCAACACCCCAACCATCTTTGTGCTTTTTACTTAATGGACTTAAATAATTTAATGCACTGTCGATAAAATTTCCATCAATAAATGAATCAGAAATAATCGCATACAATCTGCACATTATCGCTCACATCTTTAAATTTTTGATTTGATAAAAATCAAAAGCTTATAAACTAGTCGAATTAATTTACTTTTTTGTGGCTCATTAAATTATATACTTAAGTTAGTAATAGTCCGTAGAAAAAATAGAAAATTATATTTCAGGCATTTTTTGAATAAAATATTTCTGAATGAATCATAAATTAACAATTGCAAAATAGATATTTCCTATTACAAATTGAAAAATCCCATAATTTTCTCTTTTTAGGACGAAAACATTATGTATTATTATATCGTCAAATTTTAATGATCAAAGGACCCAAATTTGAAATCGAATTAATAGTCTGAAAAATTACATAAAATCATGCAATCTCAAAAGTCTTATTTTATCATAAATCATATATACGTGAGGCACTCACGAAAAATATCTCCAATCACTTTAAGAAATTTATATTTAATTAGAAAATCAGTATTTTTCAACTTTTTAATAATACTAAAAGTACAATTTAGTAAAATTAATGATTTTAAAGATAAAAAATTAATCAAATCACTGCTCCAATACAATGATTTTAACACTATAAATTATAGGAATATTTTTAAAATAATATTCATTTAATAATAAATAGAAATAATATAATGTGCACTGCCACACTAAAGTGTAGAGTGCCATACTATGCAGATCTTTGAAAACCAACAATAAATAATAATAAAACCAACAATAAATACAATAACAACTAAATAGAGAAAATACAATTAGAAATAAACAAGAATGCATAAGTGAATAATGAATAATAAATAATAAATAATAAATAATGAATAATGAATAATGAATAATAAATAATTGATTTGCAAAAGGCACTCGACACAGTGAAATGGCAGGACACAACTATTCATTTTCTCTGTTTATGAATTAAATGTAGATATAGCGAAAAATATGCAATACACGATAATCATTTACATTTTGATCTAATTTTTAACATTTGATATGACTGAGACGAAATATAGGGACCCAATTAAAAATGTCCATTGTTTCAAATGGTGGAGATAAAGCATTTTGTGTAAGCTATTCAGTAAATAAGTAGATTCTATATTTTCAAATGAGACAATGATAAGATTAAATGGTCCATGATTTGAATAAAGTATATAATATAAGGAAATGACACAAAATATAATAGGCATCTGCCACACCACAAAAAGATGATCAGTTTATTCACATGTAGAACAGGCCATAAGAAGATATGATATCCGTCTGTTGAAAAGTAGCCCGCAAAGATCGCTGATTGAAAATAAATTATTGAATAAATAAAAATCGTATATTTATGATGGAACCTTTTTTTGAACGAGTTCATTTATATATATCTTTATATATCTTTGTAATATAAATAATATATGACCAAAAAGGAAATATAATGTAAGGGGGAATTGTTCTGGGAAAGACAGTATCGACCCTGAAAGCCCGAATAAATGATGTAATTCAAAAAGCGATCGAATTAGATTATACAAAGGGAGAATTTACAGGCAAAGACCTTGCAGAAGCATTAAACCTAACGGAGAGAGCAATAAGGAATTATCTAAAGCATCTACGCGACATTAACTTTCTAATTTATTTGGGAAATGGGAAATATAGAGTAAATCATGAAAAATATGCTGCAATTGTTAAGATAGATCCGTTAGATCCCAAAAGTCAAATTTCCATTGAAAACCTGATTGATTATACTGGGGAAGAATGGGAGAATCCACAAATTAGAAAAAAAGTTCAATCAGTATTACAGAAGATTAATTTAGATATCGCATGGGATGAACATTTTGTTAAACAGATTAGGAATTTAGAAATCAATGAAAAATTAAAAGAGTATGGATTTATGGGGAAATGGTTAATAAATAAAAAGATCGCAAGAAGATTAAGATTACATAACATATGGTTTGCGGGTACAGTTTCAAAAAGTTCTTTGAGAAACTATCGCATTTCAAATTTTGCAGTTATGTCGATGGTGATACTTAGTGCATCTGTATATGTTGCGTATTACAATAGAGGGATTATGGACGAAAATAAATCGATTAAAGATTCAATTCCGACGATAATACCTATTGAAGAGAATTATCCGATTAGTGAAGTAGACCCATTTTATGAAATAATAACAGATTTTCCGGACATACTTGAATCTGCTAGGAATGAAGCTGCACGCGTTTTGAAAACGAATTTGCATTATCGGCTTGACATAAATACAATAGAAAAACATAAGGATGAGCTGAAATTCTTATTACATCAAGGAACACTTAAGACGCATGGATTCATCAAGAAGATCAGCCGGGAATTAACCAAATTATATAAGGAATCTGAAGAATTATTCTTAGATCTAGTATTTAAATCAGGAAACTTAGATATTCCAATCGTAGGAATAAGTAGGATTTCCCATGATAGATATATCCAAAAAGTTCTCAAAACAGAATATGGAATTAAGGTTACAGATACGAATGATCTAAACTTTCTTATGAGCATACTTGAAGATGGCGATGCAACATGCCTTATACATAGACCCGTCGAAAAAGGCCGTATGAAAATTAACAATTGGTATGAATTTTATTTCAAGAGAGAACCAAATGTATTCAAAATCGAACTTATCTCAAATCATCCAGAAGAAGACTACAAAGAAATTTTAGATATTTTATACACGAATACAATTCCGGCAGCTTCAAATGATATTGATGCAGGACCTGGAGTTATTTCCGCTGCTGAGTTGTTATGTAGCCGGCATAATGGATTCTTGAGCGAAGAAATCGCCGCAATGATAAGGAGTGCTCTTCATTCAGGCGTACAAGATATTCTGGGGTAATTCATGATGAAAGACGAACTCGGTATAATTATTTCGGATTATAATGGGCCCACCCATCTTTCATTTAGGTTTCAAATCCACGATGAAGCGGATGTTCGTGTCGGGCAGTTTGTCGAAATCCCAATAGGAACACGAGTCATATTAGGTAGAATTACATTGATTAGCACGTCAAATGAATTTTTCAAGAATCCAAAATTGGTTCAAGAGCAGATGACTTATGAAATTCCACCATCCGCTCACTTTCCACAAAATTTGTCAAGATGGAGAATCGCACATGTCGAGATTCTTACCAACTATGAGGATAATAAATTCACAGTTCCAAATGATGCTCCTGAACCTGGCGAATACGTCTATCCTGCAAATGAAAAAATGCTTGAAGATTACCTAAATTTTGATCCGACCGGAATATACATCGGCCGCTTAGTAGCAAACAATATGAAAGTACATCTGAACGCTAATCGCTTATTGTCACATCATATAGCAATTCTAGGCTCTACAGGCTCCGGCAAAAGTTATACTGTGGGTATAATTGTAGAAGAGTTACTTGATAGAGGAATTCCAGTTGTCATAATAGATCCACATGGAGAATATCATGGTTTGGCACAACCATCCGATGATCCCGAATTGCTCAATGAAGAAGGCATTAATGGAAGAGGGTTCCCAATTAAGAAAATACCAATACGAGATGATAAAGGAAAATCAGCCTTTAGAATACCAATAAATGATATTAGCCCCGATGCAATTATTGAACTAATTGATGCAACACAGGCGCAACAAGATGTTATATACACACTTTCAAATATTATATATGCAGCAAAACAAAAAGCACTTGAAAATAATTCAGAAAATAGTGCATTAAGTAATATAAATACAATTCAAGACCTGGAACTCTTCCAAGACCAATTAATCAAGCAAGAAAATTTCAATAAAGTAACTATAAGAACATTAATACGAAAATTAAAGACACTTGAAAGATTCCATATTTTTGGTGACAAGTTTCCTGTTGAAAAATACATCAAGAAAGGAGTTGCTACAATTTTTGACCTCAGCGAAGACCTGCCAGAAAAAGTAAAGCTCGCATTAACAGGATACCTCTTAGATTCATTGTTTGAACTACGAAAAGAAGAAAAAATCCCACCTATAGTAATCGTAGTAGAAGAAGCTCACAAATTTGCGCCTCAGGATCGTAGAGTTTATACGAAATATGTACTGCGTAGATTGGCAAGAGAAGGACGAAAATTCGGGGTATCATTAATATTTGCAAGTCAGAGAATTATCGGACTCGACAAGGATGCTCTTAGTCAGTGCGGAACAAAATTCATATTGCGAATTACTAGCAAGACTGATTTAGATTATATTTTGCCGTACGTAGATATTGGAGTAAGCTCCGAACAGAAAAGGATCCCCCACTTGCCAAATGGCTCCGCAATGCTAACAGGAATTGCAGTTCGTTCTGGAATCCTAATGAAAATGCGAAGGCGATATTCAAGACATATTGGAGAATCAGATTATTTCAGATACTAAAACTTTTTTATTATAAAAAGTGTATATAATGAATATTATGTGTTAGGAGTAGAGGTTATGATAGACTATTTTATTGCCGGAGGCAAATATACAAAAGATTTTATCTTATCAGCTAATGCAACTATTCTATTGATTATCTCATTTCCGGAGATTTTTACAATAATAGATCAATTTCCGCTTCAAAATATTCCAGTTATAACTTCCTCAATATATACCATGACACTAAAAATACTTTTTATTATACTCGGAAGCTTCATAAGTGGAATGATTCGGTACAAATCAGTACATAATGTCCCATTTGTAATAGGTAGTTCGGTAGATACGTTGAAAATATTAAAAGCTAATATGGGATGGAGATATAGAAAAGTAAACATAGATAAATTTGATTCTCTATTAGGCACCAAAACTGCACTTACAGAGGATAACTTATACCTCGTGCGAATCCCAAACGAAAACCCATACAAAAAAGTGTACGACTTGATAAATCAAACTTGGTACAAACTAAAAATTCTGCAAGAATACCTATTCGGAACTGAAAATACAGTTATGCATATATACATCGATAATGAAACACCAATACCAGTATCATTCGCATTAGGCTTATTCTTAGGAAAATCTCACCAGAAATATATAGTATGGGACTTCTCAAAGAAAAAAATGAAAAAAGTATGGCAGTCTCGCCCGAGTCCATCACAATATAAGGAAAAAATAGAATTTTTCGCCATCGTACATCACTTTCAAACAAATCAAACAACAACTGTAGATATAGAAGATCTTCCAGATCTAGTAAAAGAGTTTGGAATCAAATATCCGGTTATTTTTATCAATATAACTGAATCACTTGCGAGAAAAGATTTCAATATTAAACAAACATGCCCAAATGCAGACGCATGGATCGAGATAAAATCATCAAAGAGTGATCAATGGTTGCCAAGTAAGGATGTCAAAGAGATTTCATCTGCTGCATTTATCAAAATCTCAACAATCTTTGAACAAATACTAGAAACAACAAAAAGCACATTGTACCTTGCTCTGAAAGTCCCACATCCGGTCTCAATAGCATTGGCACAAAGATTATACCATTTTGGTAATCTAATCGTCCTATTATGGACGGGAAGCGAGCATCATCCATATTACATAGCTTACACAGTAGAAAAATTACTTAACAGCGTACCATGCTTAACACCCAATTGAACATTTTTGGCGCTAACGGAAATCAGAAAGATTTCTAATTTTACTTTTTATTTTATTTTTTTGTAAATTTTGGAATTAATAGTAAAAAAGAAATATAAAACTTAAAAATATGATTTTACAAATTATAAAATCAGCGGCAACATACGAAAAATAGATTCTCCATGCGGGGGAGTTTAACAATAACACAATACTATAAGACACACATGCTAATGGATAACATTCGTAATATGAAAACACCAACTGATTTTTCAGTATATATAAGGATAAAAACACTCACACACAGCATTCAGAAATTAACACATACAAAACATAATTCAAATTTTGTGGGAAAATTTAATCATAAGAACAAAAAACAAGTATTTCGTACACAATATAATTTCAAAATCCGCAAACAAGTTTCAGAAAATGTAGGCTCTATAAAACAAAATCAATTGCTTGATTTTCAAATAATGGATTATTCGCAATTCGCATATAATAATAGACCACACCAAAGTATTGAGTACTGTCCAATTCGAAAAGATCTAAGATGGATTATTTCAGATGCTTATCGAACGGGTGGGATAAAGCATTTTGGGCAGGTCATTCATAATGTAGGTATTGATTATATCACATTAATGAATACTCAATACGGTGAAATGGTCCAAAATCTGAATAAAACATATATAGAAGATACCCCCATACAATATAACAGGCATCTGCCACACCAAATGCCCGTGCTACAAATTATGTCTGCAATAATATTTGCAATTCTGACAGAGATACTAGTGGATGCAATGAAATTCGGGGTATCAAAAATATCGGAATGGATCTATGAGAAACTGAAAGTACGAAAAGGAAAAGAAATGATGTGTTTTAGTTTATTGGATGATATGTTTGTTAAGGAGTATGATAGTTGGGTAGTAAAGATAGCGAGCAATGATACTATTGAGTCAAACGATGATGAGGTCAATGATGAGGTCAATGATGAGGTCAATGATGAGGTCAATGATGAGGTCAATGATGAGGTCAATGATGAGGTCAATGATGAGGTCAATGATGAGGTCAATGATGAGGTTGGGGCGCAAGACAGTATGAAATACAGACTTTAAAAGG
>CAZPUN010000029.1:0-12699 GCA_964589775.1 uncultured archaeon | reverse complement strand
AAATAGATTATATTTTACAATTAATTCAAGAATAGCACTATAAAAGGGCAAAAGCTTATTTCCTGTTGCATCAACAGCTTTTGTATACCGGTTTTTTCTAATTTCAAACATCCATGCAATAAACATACCGACTAGAGTTATTACGACAGAAATTATAGTTAAAACCGTACGAATATCCATATCTTGCATATCAATTCACTGATATTTTATTTTGAATGATACAATTAACTACATCACTAAATAAATTGTCTACTTGTGATTGATTAAATGCACACATTTTATAGAGTGCAACTGGAATATTTGTTTGTTCTTTAATCATAAGGGATAATTTTTCCAAATGAGTGTCATCAATCTCATTGGGCAAATCGATCTTGTTTCCTACGAGAAAGATACAGGGTACTTTATTCTTTTTAAGAAATGGAAACAGTTCCTCTTTCAATAATACCTGAGTGTATTCGAATGAATGTTTATTCGACATATCGATCATGACAATAATTGCAAAGCTATCACTATAAAGGGGTGTTCGTATTAATCCGAATCTTGCTTGACCAGCTAAATCCCAGATTTGCAACGTTATGTTTTCTTTTTCTAAACTCTTGATAAAAAAGTTAAATCCTATTGTGAGTGGAAGATTTTTAGCTTTTAAGATATTCCTGGAAGTATACATAATACATGTTGCAGTTTTTCCCACGGCACCTGGACCAGTAATAACTACTTTTGCAATATTCATTTTTGAACAATCCAGAATTCGCTATGTAATCATTAAAGTATATCATCTTTTTATTATTTTTGGAAGGAAATCATTTTAATAAAACATAATAGACTTCGGGATTTCAAAATTTTCGAACGAATAATTCAAAAATTAGAATTCATTAACCGATACTATAACTTATATACTATTTTTTATAAATTATTAAGAATATATCAACATTTTAAATTGAGTGTATTAAAATGAAAATGAATGGATATGCAGGACATCAAGCAATAATTGATCTATCAAAGAAGAAGGTTACGATCCAAGAAACACCCTATGAAATGGCAAAACTATATATTGGGGGGCGTGGCTTTAATAGTAGAATTTTGTATGATTATGTTCCAAAAGGAATAGACCCATTTAGTCCTGAGAATATATTAGTCATAAGTGTTGGACCATTAGCAGGAACTGTGGCACCATCATCTGGACGATTAACAATATCCGCAAAATCCCCTGCAACAAGGGCGTTGGGTGATGCGAATACAGGTGGACATTTTGGAATGGAAATGAAATTCGCTGGTTTTGATACACTGATAATTACTGGACGGAGTGAAAAGCCCGTATATCTTGAAATAAATGATAAATCGGTTCAGATAAAGGACGCATCACACCTTTGGGGACTTAAGACAAACGAAACACATGATGCACTATATGAAATAGACAAAGATGCTGAATTCATGTATATTGGGCCTGCTGGAGAGAATCGAGTTTATTTTGCGGCCATTATGAATGATATTCATCGTGCGGCAGCAAGAACCGGAATGGGTGCAGTAATGGGCTCTAAGAACTTGAAAGCCATTTCAGTAAAGGGTACAGGTGCGGTTAAGATTTCAGATGTTGACAAATTCCTATTGAAAATAGATGAAATATTAGATCGAATCTTTCATGATAGAGCATTTCCTTCATTATCCAATTGCGGAACGCCATTTTTAAATGATTTAGCATACGAGAGCGGAGGCTTAGCTGTAAACAACAGCCAGACGTGCGAAATAGATATGACACGTCTATCTTCAAAATATGTTTCAACGCATTATTATTTCGGCTCGATGGGATGTGCTGCATGCCCAATTTCATGTGGAAAATTTGCATATGTACCGAATGGACGGTTCATGTTAAAATCCGCAGGTGGTCCAGAGTACGAAAGCTTCATATGTCTGGGAACCAAATGCGGAATAAATGATCCAGAAGCCATCATATATGCAAACAATTTAGCAAATGAATATGGTATGGATACAATCTCCTTAGGAGACACAATTGCCTTTTCCATGGAAGTATATGAACGCGGATTAATAAGCAAAGAGAAAACTGATGGCCTTGAGCTCAAATTTGGCAATATTGATGCATGGCTAGAATTGATCACCAAAATCGCCTTCAGAAAAGGATTTGGAGATATACTTGCAAATGGTGTTCGTGTTGCTTCGGAGATATTAGGAGATGAAACCAAACCCTATGCATTACATGTAAAGGGTCTTGAACCTCCTGCTTATGATGTTAGAGCTGCAAAGGGATTTGGTCTCGGTTGGGCAGTCTCAACAAGAGGTGCGGATCACTTAAGAGCTCTTCCGAATTTTGAACTCCTCGGATATGAACCCGAGATAGGCGAAGAATGGTTTGGCTCTCCGGAGACAACTGATCCCTATGAATGGCGAGGAAAAGCGAAACTTGTATTCTGGCATGAAAATCTCGGAGCTGCAGTTGATTCCGCCGAAATGTGCAAATATACATGTTTCTCGGCGTATGCAGTAAAAGAAAAGGACCTTGCTACTCTATTGACTACAGCGACCGGAATACAATTTAGTGGAGAGACTGTCCTTCAAGCAGGAGAACGTATCGTGATGATAGAGCGCTTGTTCAACCTAAGGGAAGGCCAAAACGCAAGAGACGATAATTTACCTGAACGATACTTAAAAGAACCATTTAAGACCGGGGCTGCTGCGGGTCAAGTTGTAGAGATTGACAAAATGCTTCCTGAATTTTACAAAATAAGAGGACTAGATTTCGAAACCGGAAAACCATATCGGGAACGACTTGAAGCACTTGGACTCTTGAAAGATGCTGAAAAATACGGGTTGGTGAAATAAATGGTAGAATATATTACAATTGAAGCAGGACTATGCACAGGATGCGGAATTTGTGAACTAAGATGCTCGCTTGCTCATGAAAACGTCTTCTCCCCTACGCTTTCAAGAATACATATTGAACGAAATTGGAAAGAAGGAACATTTACACCGCACATGTGCAGACAATGTGATGATTTACCATGTGTTGAAGCATGCCCTACGGAGTCATTACAATTTATTGATGGACATCTAGAAGTCGATTATGAAACATGTGTTTTGTGCGGAGAATGTGTGGAAGCTTGCTCTTACAATGCGATTTGGCTTGTAGATACCGTAGACCGAATAATTGTTTGTGATCTTTGTGGTGGCGATCCAATTTGCGTGAAATATTGTCCTACTAACGCTTTAAAAATAAAAGAGAAGTAAAGTCATACTACTTCATTTCTTTTTCTTTACTTCGTGTGTATGAAACATTGTTCCTTCCTGAAGAATATTACTATCTTCAAATTCGAATTCACCATGTATGATTTGCGTTGTTAGTGGAACTATGATAGTAGTAATTACAGTCATAAGCAGTATCGTTGAGAAGACAAAGGTATTGAAAATTCCAAGAAGGATTCCTACTTCTGCAACAGCTAATCCGATGCTGAGTCGTGCAGACATGGACATTGAGATTAATTTTGAGCTGCCTTTGCCATAATGCAATAATCGACATGTACCATACACGCTCAAAAATTCGCTTAGAATCGCTGCCGTAATGATTCCTATGAAGAGTACAAGTTCATTGAACACCGTGAAGATTGTTACAAATTCCATTTGGGCCCCAAGAGTTACAAAGAATACAGGAATAAGAAATGCAAATCCAAGTGCCGATAATTTATCTCTTATTTGAGAACCCATCTGTGTTGTTTCTGCAACAATTATTCCCGCAAAGAATGCACCCACTAATGGATCTACACCAGTAAAAATACATAAGGCTACAAATGCTGCGAGAATCGAAAGAGCAAGCCTTACACGACCTTCAGTAATTGTGGGAGTGAGTGGTGCTTCCAATACACCGCGTGCCTTAGTATGTGTTATGTATAATGCGACAATGATCACTATTAGAGTCATAACAACTTTGAATAAGACTAATAGAATATTTTGACCGATCCCCTGCCTTAACTCAATTAAGATTGCAAGAGTTAAAATTGTAGCAATGTCATTAAGAACTGCAGCGTTTATTGCGACTTTTCCGATTTCTTTATGAAGCAACCCGCGAGATTTGAAAACAGGAATTGCAACACCAATGCTACTCGCCGAAAATGCAGTTCCGATAAATAAGCCAACCCACACATCATATAGCACGAATCCAATGATAAAGCCTACAATTAGAGGAACCGTATATGCTATAATCGCTAATATAAGAATATGATGAATCCTCTTTTTTATGAAGTCCACTTCAATTTCTAAACCACCAAGAAATAACAAGAATAGGAAACCCATTTCGCCAATGAATAACACAGATTCACTTAAAGGAAAATGTTTGAATATCGTTTGCCCTAAAAATATGCCAATTACTATTTCAAGAAAAACAATAGGCAATTTCAATCTTTTTAAAAATACTGGGATCAATGCCGAAAACAATATAATGATGGAAATTACTAGAAGATCTGATGACACTTTTATACCTCAACTTTTTTTCGCTTCAATCGATTCTATAAATTATAGAAGTTTAAACTTATTATTAAGCATTGTTAATTGACATAGGAATTTTTTTCACACGCCTTATATTGAAAATTAGTTTTCTGTTAAAATTTTTAATCATAGGAATCTGTAAAATTTTGAAAAAAATGAATCGAATCGAAGGATTTATTTCCTAGTTTGTTATGCTCAAATTCAGTCGGAGGATAACACAATGAATAAAGAAGATTTGCTGAAATACGTAAAAGAGCAAAATCTAAAATATATCCAGTTTCACTTTGTAGATTTACATGGAAACTTAAGGTCTATGGAAGAATCCAGCGATCTTTTGGAATCCATATTAAATGGCGGACTTTCTGTTGATGGGTCTTCCGTTCCGGGTTATGCAATCATAAATGAAAGTGACATTGCCTTAATTCCGGAACCAGAGACTTTTGCAAGTTTCACAATTGATACTAAATATAATCGAATCATGTGTCATATTCTTAACGCAAAGGGTGAGCCACATCCAGGAGACCCAAGGGGAATTCTAAGAAAAGTAATAGAGAAAGCTAATTCGTTAGGATTTCAACCTCAAGTCATGTCCGAACTTGAATTTTATCTTTTCAACAACAAAGGGAACCCGATAGATGAAGGGGGTTATCTTTCAGTTCCACCATACGATAAAGCTCTTACGTTCAGAAGAGATTTAGCGGATATTATGACAAAGGCTTCATTAAAAGTAAAAAGAATACACCATGAAGTTGGACCTGGGCAAAATGAAGTTGAACTTCAAATTACAGACGCAATGAAAAATGCAGATGATACAATTACAGGCATATGGATTACAAAATTAAGAGCGTATCAGGAATCATATATTGCAGATTTCATGCCAAAGCCAATTCCTGAAAGAGCTGGAAATGGACTTCACCAGCATATATTACTAAAGGATTTGAAAGGTAAGAATGCCTTTGCCTCACCAGATGGGCTTTCCGAAATTGCGAAACACTTCATCGCAGGTTTGATTACACATGCACATGAGATTACCGCAGTTTTTGCGCAGTCTGATCAATCCTTTGAACGATTAAAGCCCGGATATGAAGCCCCAGTTTACGCAATCTGGGATTATATGAACCGCAGTGCACTTATTCGTGTACCATACATAGCTAAAGGAGAAGAAGAAAAGACACGTGTGGAATTTCGAGCGGGAGACGCATCAGGTTCAGTACATCTACTAGAAGCGATGATCATCGCCTCTGGAATCGACGGAATTGAGAAGAAACTCGAATGCCCGGACAATGTAAATCTTGATTTGGATAAACTCTGCGATTCCGAATTAAAGAAACTAAACATCAAACGATTACCGAAAGATTTGAAGGAAACAAAACGAATAATGGAAGAAAGTAAATTCATAGAAGAAGTAATAGGAAAACATGCAAAGGAATTCTTCCTAGCACGCTATGACTAATCTCAATCTATCTGTCTTTTCTATATTTCTTCTTTTTCTTTGATTTTTGAGCTGCTTTCTCTTTCTCTATTGCGTCTCGAACCATTTCAGCGCTTTTCAGTTGCATCCATGTAACCAAAATTCCCATAAGGAAAATAACCATAGCAATTCCAATAACCAATACGCCTGTCGTCCAATCAATTACTAAGACAGTAAATACACCCAGAAAGAACATAATAATTCCAAGTAAGAAAATATTTTGCTCACGTCTCATCGTTTTTCGCCTAGATATCAAATACAAAAACATGCTTTTAGGATTAATGCCCATGACAAAAAGAGGGAGGGATTAGAAAATCCCACTTTTAGTATTGATTACCTTATGGAAAATCGAGCTGATACGCAAGATTCCAGAGCTCCGGTCCCATGACACCCCAATTGTCCATTGTAGAGCAGGCATAAATTATTGCTGTACGATCTAGTTTTGGAATATACAGCACGATCTGAAATCCCTGCAGTGTTACATCCTCGTATGGATAAACATCAGACTGGGTATCATAGCTACCATTCATAAATAGAGCAGGATATCCATCAAATGTACCCCATGCAACACCGTCTACATGATGAACAGTGGTTTTTGGCGTATGGTATCCATGTAAGCTTATCCATGTATTTTGGTCAAGAATAGAAAATGCCAGTATTTCGTTCATCACATATTGGTCTCCATATATACCATATCTTCCTTGTACCCAATAAACGCCGAACCATACTTGATATCCGGGATCAGATCGATTGAACCGTTGAACTGGATATAGGTAGTTATTTGTACCCCTAAGGCCTAAGGGTGCCCAAACAACATCCATACGGACATTGGTGAAAATGTATCCCGCAGGCTTAGGAAAATTGGGAACCAACATTGTATCTTCAGCTACAACACCAAATCTGGCAGGAAATGTAATTGCAGCCCCAATTATAATGAATATAATTGGAAGAATCTTGATCATTTTGTTCTGCTCAACATGGATATAATTTGTATAAACAACATAAATGAGAAACCCTACAAAATAGCATATAATCGCATCAATAAACTGGAGAGTAAACTCATTGAATATACGCGTGTATGGCAGTACATGTTCAACCAAAGGATTGTACATGAGCAGTGAAAACATGATAAAATAGATCCCAGCAAATAATGCTCCGCCTATGATAGCCCATAGTACATGTTTGAACATTGATTGCTCTAAACCGCTCTTGAGACTAAAGCCCCAAAATAGACCTACAATGCCGGGTATAAAAAACAAAATAACCCAAAACGGATTTATGCTTGCTACACTAAGCCCTAAGAAGATTCCTGCAAGCAATGCATAAAATGGACCTAAGACTAATGCCGCAAGAAATATACCAATTTTATCGAGATATATCGGAAAATGAAATAGATCTGTCATAAAATGTGCTGCTATACTAAACAGGACAAATAAAGTAAGATATTTCAGTTTAAAGGTAATAGTTTCACTCATTTAGAAACCACCTTTTTAGATATACATTATACAATGAACTTAAATACTATTTAAATATTAAAGAAATAAGATTTTAAATTAGGAGAGCTTGCTATGAAAAAGTTTCTTAAAGATGGAATATCTGGAATTAAGAAAGTGGTCGATGAAAAAGGAAAAGCGTTGGATGCAACTCTTACAAAGTATATGGAAACTACAGAAAAGCAAGTACGAGATTTCGTAGATAATAACAAGATGATAAAAGATTTTTCAGAAGATTTGACTACAGAATTGAATAACATGGTAAATGATGTTTCAACGGCTATAGATGATTTTGCTGAGAAACATAATATACCAATTCCAAAATTAAATAATAAAAAATCTAGTACAAAATCTACAGAAGAGACAAATTAATCATTACTATTTTTTATACATTTTTTAAAAATAAAAGAAGAACAAATTGTAAAGTTTCAACGGTTCATCTAAAATTCATATGAAAAATAATGCTAATTTTGATAATGACCTATGAAAAGGATATAGAATGTTAAAGTTTAAATTGAAATTACTATAAGCCATACTTACATTTTTACTCAAATAAAAATTGTTAATTACGTAATTTAGGATTAATTTTTGCTGGTGATACATTGGATCAAAAAATTAAGAGAGCAAATAACTACAATTTAACCATCAAGCGAGAAAAAAACATGGAAACTATTAGAGAATATCTTGATATGGACAAAAATGATGCATTATCAAAATTACTTCCTTTATTAAATAATTCGTCAATATTAGAACGGTGTAAAGCCGCGAAGGTATTAGGTCATATATTTCATGGAACTGGAAATGATAAAGTAGTAAATGGCCTAGAAATTCTTTTTTATAATTACAATCGGGAAGTTCGAGAGAGTGCAGTAAAAGCAATTGCTGAGATTTTCAAGGATAATGACCAATTAGAAGACAAAGCTATAGAAAAGATTACACCACTCATTTATTACTATAACACGTATGTTCAAATCTCAGCAGTAGAAACGTTATCCATAATTTTTGAAAAAAGAGGTAGACTAGAACTAATAGACCCATTACTTTCTTTATTTAACAGTTCACTTTTCGTAAGAGATAGTGCAGTAAAAGCAATTACTAGGATTTTTAAAGGCACAAGCAACCAAATGACTGTTTATAATCGCTTAATTAAATTAATGAAGCATGAAAACAAATACGTACGACTTTCAGTAATTGAGACTATCGGGTATTTATTTGCCAAAAGTAAAAACATCAAAATTGCAAAAGAATTATTAAAGTACATAAATGATGATGAAATTGCCATTAAAAAATCTATAATTGAAGCAATCACATTAATTCTTAAAGAAACAAATAGCCAAGAAGTATTGGATATGTTAGAGCCATTATTATGGTCAGACTCTCAAAACATACGATATTTCGTTATAAAAGCATTCGGCGAAATTTTTTATCAATCAAACAATCAAAAGGTAATTGAAGATCTTAAAAATCTTTTAGAGACCTCCGATAAATTTGTGAGAATCGCAAGTATTAGGGCAATTGGGAAAGTTTCCATAGTGAATAAAACGGACCTAACAAGATTTTTGTCCCAATATTTAGATGACAAAGATGATGATGTAAAACGAGCAGCAGCAGAAGTGATTGCAAACAATTGTGAACAATTTATTAATGAAAATATTAAGATTAAATTTAAAAAACTACTCAGTTCTAATGATTGGAAACTGCAGAGGTCCATTGAAACATTAGTTAGAAAATATGGAATATTATGAAAACAAAATTCAAAATATATACAAATAAAAAAGAAGAGTTAATAAAACTCTTACATTTCGAAATCGACTTCTCCAAGTGCTTCTTCAACTAGTTTCTCATCGCCTGCTTCACCGGTTCGAACCATGAGCGTAAATAGCAATGCGATTACAAACAGAAAGATCGCCCATGGAAACATTACACCAATTGTTAGAACATCAAAGACCATTCCTGCAAGTATAGGACCAAATATTGCTGAAATACTGCTGAAGAAATAATAGAGCCCCGTGTAGGCACCAAGCTTCTTTCCTGTGGCAAGTTCCCATACGATGACAATACTGTTGACATTGATCATTGCCCAGAAGATACCAGCAATACCTAATTCAATTAGCAAGACAGTGTAATCAAAGGTAAACCAAACCGTGCCCATCATTATTATGATACCTACAAGTCCAACAAGAATCGTATTCTTTCTTCCAAGTTTTCCTGCCATGAATCCTGCAGGTAATGCGAATAAGACGAATGTCAAGGCAAATGGCGTCAGAGCACGTGATGCTTGCGATTCAGTAATGTGAAGCACTTCGATACCATAAGTTGTGAACCATGTACTTAGTGTTTGATACGCAAGGAACCAGAACATAATTGCGAGTAGAATTGCAAGGGCTGAACGATCCTTATTTCCGATAACTTCACGAAATGCTTGAACAACTCCGACTTTTTCTTCAGATTCTTCATACGGCTTCTCGGGTTCTTTTATCGCGGCATATAGTAGGATTATCGCAATAATCATGATAATTGATGTTGATAAGAATGCAATGACAGCTCCAACATGTTCAACAGGCACACCAAAAAGTGCAGCAAGTCCCGGATCTTTGATCTCATATAGATAGGAACCAACAAGAAAAGCGTAAATTGCACCAACTCCGCCCATTAGATTTATTATACCGTTTGCTTTACTTCTGTGGACAGATGGCACAAGATCTGGCATTAAAGCAACCACAGGTGCTCTATAAATAGCCATAAAGATATTGAATACAGTAATACATGCCAGCATCAGCCAAAAGCTCATCGAGAGCCAAGTAAATGGTATCAACGCAAAGAACAAAGCAGCCATCGGTGCTCCAACGAGTATATATGGCATTCGCCGTCCCCATTTGGTCCATGTGTGGTCGGATTTTGCACCGATATAGGGTTGTAATGTTATTGCGGCGATATTATCAATAACCATAATAAATCCAATGATCGTCTTTTGCAGATCTCCAGTAATAAATGTTCGCAAGAATACAGGAATATAACTATCGTATAAAGACCATGTAATTCCTGTTGTAAAGAAGCCCAGACCTATCGTAAAGACAAATAAGTATTTCATTGATACCGTTTCAGAATTATGAACTTCCTCAGTACTCATATTTTTACTCCTCTTTATTTTTTCGGATTTAGATTTAATGAAAACATAAATATAAATCTCTCTGAGATATTTTATGAAGTGATAAAAATGACAGTTGAAATAGGCGATGAAGCAATTAATTTTTGCCTTCCAGATAAGGATGAGAAACAAGTATGCTTGGAAGATTTTAGAGGAAAATGGATTGTACTTTATTTCTATCCGAAGGATAATACATCGGGCTGCACGCGAGAAGCAAAAGACTTTACAACGCTTCTAGAGGAATTCGAGAAAAATAACGCAGTGATTATTGGCATTAGCCCAGATCCCCCCAAGAAACACTTATCATTCATCATGAAGCATGAACTGAAAGTTCTTCTACTCAGTGATACCGAGCACAAGGTCTTAGAACAATATGGAGCGTGGCAGCTCAAGAAGATGTATGGACGTGAATACATGGGTGTTGTGCGTTCAACATTTCTTATTGACCCTGAAGGAAAGATCGCATATGCTTGGCGAAAGGTACGCGTGAAAGGACATGCAGAGGCAGTTCTAAAAAAGTTAATTGAATTAACTCAATAAACCAATTTTCCTTATATTTTCACAAACTTTGATTAAACGTCCGCAAATCGCCCATCATCTCTGGATTTTGGCAACTTGTATACATTCTTTTCGAGCCAGCCAAAACGCTCCACGGTACGTATGTCAAACTCCGGAACATATGGTTTGATATCTAAGAGCGGTGTCCCATCAACAATGTCAACATCTCGAATGTAAAGCCTGTTTCCTTCAATCTTATTTAAACGTACAATAGAAATCCCAATTGCATTCGGTCTACTCGGTGACCGTGTCGCAAAAACCCCGTGAGGGTTATCATCCATGTATGGCTTCACTAATAGGGAAGTCTTTTTGGCAAGATGAAAATGATATAACAAGAGTATATGTGAAAAGCCTTCAAGATCTTTTAGACCCTCAACATATTCGGGAAGTAATTCAACAGTTCCAGAAATACCTTCCGCACCCGCAGGCTGAATTGGAACACCTTTTGGCTCCTTAAACGGTGAATGAATTATACCAATCGGTGTGTATGTAATTGTGTTCAATATTCTCACCACTTAAAAATTTATGTAAATACATTAAAACACTCCGGTTCTGTACAATGTGACTTTTTATACTAAATGTAATAGATGATACAGTAAAATATTCTACCTCTGAAAAAGATATTTGCTTTGTTTCTACTATAGTTATTAATAATATACATCCTATTTTTTAAGAAGTTATAAGAAATATTATGAACCGATCTGAATTCATGATTAACGTTCCTCACGGGCCTGCCGAACTATCTTAACTATTTTTTCAGTACTCATATCTAATTTTTTAAATGCTTCTTTGACTTCGATGATATTTTTTAATAATATTTCGCGCTCGTGTTTTTTAATTGCTTCAACTATTGCTATCTTTACGACCTTATCAATATTAATATTGTATTTCATAGCTTTTTCAATTAATTCCATGGGAACTTTCACAGAAAATGTATAACACATACGATAAGCACCACATCAATAAATATGTTATGAATATTTAAAAATTATATTATCAATAAATATATCATATTTTAGATTAATTATTAATAAAAAATTTTAATATCTTAATTTCATGCTTAGATAATTCATGAAAGTGATTCAAAGGAAATAATGTAAAATGAAGCAATATATAAATTAAAAATCCAGCATACTCATTTTTAATTTTGATAAATAGATTTATAAATATCTAGCATAAGCATAACAACACCACTAAGAAGGGGGATTATCGTTGAAAGGGTATCAAAAGTATATTATAATAGTATTTATAATAATGAGTATAACAAATCCAATTTTCGCAAATGCAGATGAGATCCTAATAAATCAAAATCTTCAAATTCCACCACTCAGCTATGGTTATGCAAAGATTTACTTAAATAGCAGTGATATTTATCATTTGGAAGCGAATGTTGAAACCGAAAATTCTAGAATCTCAGTATATATATTGGACTATTCAAACTTTATGGCATGGTTACAAGGCGAAGCACCATATATGGTAGTGTTAAAATCAAACATTGAATCAGTCTCATTTGATTTTCAAGTTCCAGAAAGTCAGAT
>CAZPUN010000028.1:0-15042 GCA_964589775.1 uncultured archaeon | reverse complement strand
TCAGACGATGGGACTGTAAGCGTATATGGCCTCGTTGTATAGTATTTCGCGATGAGCAATCTATGCGTAAATGTTTCAAGATCCTTGTGGAAGGAATTCGGCATACTGTATCAGATCTCTGGGATTATATGGTGGCATGGTGGTATATTGATGTAGCAACGCTCCTGCTTGATACGGATATGACTGCAATAGCTTTATACTGTATAACGTACAACAAAGAGGCTCTCATACAATATTTGAAAAGTAATTTCTAATGTTTGAATCTGCTGAACAGTTAGAACTGAAAAACCCGTAACACTCACGAAAATACCGGAGCAATAGCTACCGGGGCGACTTCAGAAAATGCTGCAAGAGAATCTACAAAATATAGACCTAAAAAGTAATCGTTATCCTCAGCAGATTTTAATTTGTTCTTCATAGTGCCGCTCTCTTTTTTCAAATTGTTTAAATACATTCAAATCTATTATTAGGTGTGGTAAGTGGGCGTATGGCGAGAGCAAAGATCAACAACGTTTTTGTGGACCGCGAGGCTGCTATGAAGTATTTGGAAAAGGAATTAGAAGCTCGCATAGGAGATACAGTTGAACGAACCATACGCATCACGCAAGCTCCGGGAACAGAAAAACCCGGTTCTTGCAGAAATTCATCAAGCGGATGGAGCGAGAGGATAGGAATATCGGGTCATATACAACAAGTGGGGATTTAGAATGTAGTGCTAGTCGAATATATCGCATCTAGAATCATTCTCGGAAAAATTAGAACTACCTGCAAGATTCCTCATCGAAACAAGGCAGATGTATGCGTGAAATGCCTATCCCATAGCAGTATATAGGCAGAGCCGCGAATCCCAATGATGTGAGTATGCTATATATAAAAATTTTATATGAAGATTTTAATCTTTTTATTATTTTATTATGGATTAGATAAATATTTGTATTTTTGTAATTTATTTAAAAGCATATTTCAAAAAATTTTAAAATAATTTTCAATTTCACAAAATTCAAAATTAAAAGGAGTGTGGGTATATGTTATCTGAAGATCAATTTAGAGATTTCTTAAATCATCTGGAATATAAAGACGGTAAGATTCTATATAATGGCGTACGATTATTAATTGTGCCATCGCTTTGGTTAGGTCAAATTCAAAAGAATATGGAGAATATTATTGGGGCTGAAGGAACGTATGTTGTGATACAAAATTCCTCTGAGGAAGCTGGAAAAATTTTGGGTAATCAAATATTTGATTCATTCCAGCAAGAGAGTTCATTGGAGGAGAAGATAAAGAATTACATATTTTCATTGGAGATTCGTGGCTGGGGAAACATAATTGAGTATGATTATCAGGAAGAGCCGCTGAAGATTATGATACGCGTGAAGGATGCTTACATTACGGATACATATCATAAGGACGCTACAGAATCCAAATGTTACTTTATCACATCGGTTATGTCCTTGATCAAAGGCTGGTTAGAGCAAGCCGGGATAAAAAAGGAATTGACAGTCGAAGAAACAAAATGCGAGGCGAAAGGGGATCCGTATAACGAGTACATAATCTATGAAATTTGATTCATGATTCTTTACTTTTTTAATTACAAAAATATGTATTGTTGTTTTAGTTTTTCATTTAGTGAGAATTCAAAATTTCGAGAATAATATCATGGACTTGTTTGTCATTTAAGAGTTCATCATGATTAAGTTCGAATTCCCAATGCCCTTTTGAACCTTTCAAGTATGTGCTATCTAATGGAACCACACCATCATCTTTGCCATGTAGTAATGGGCTTACGATAGATCCTTTGGTCCCAGAAATTGTATAATATGCAATATCATATAGAGCTTCACCGCCTTCGTTTAAGCGATATGAAAACGAGTGATTCCAGTCGATTCCTTCTTCCTTGTAGTGTTGAATTTCCTTTTCAGTCATAATTTCCCAGACTTGAATCGCTGTCTGATATGGATCGCCATCTTTTAGTGAAATAACGAGATTTGTTAGCATGTCGAGATCGATTCCAATTAACCTTTCAATGACTTCTCGGAAAATCGTATATGTAAGACTATTATTATTTCTGAGGTCTGAAAGCTCCTGCATGAATTTTGTGATTTCAGTTCCTTTATTGGGTGTTGCGATTAGTATTGCGTTTTTGATTTTATGTTCTCCATTGACTACGCCTTCACTTGAGAAATATTTTATCAACGATCTGACTACAAGTCCCCCCATTGAATGGGCAACAAAGTTGATGGGGCTACCATCTGGAACATTTTGCTGAATGAAAAATTCAAGTCGTTTTGCAAGAGATGTATCTTTGTCCCAGAAGATACGACGTACTCTAAATCCACTGCGGATAACTACGGAATCCCCTGCAATAGGTGTTGTTAAATCCGCATTATGATACAGCGGAAAAATCAAAGTATTGGAGTGCCCATTTTGCCGTAGGTATTCTGCAATTGGCTCCATCTGCTTTATTCCACGGTCTGAATCATATGCTACTTGGAATCCATGAACTAAGATTGTGTATGCCTCATCGGATTGTACGGACACGCTTTTCAACCTCAAATTTAATCTCGTTATACTAAATGCTTAAGCTCGATTATGTATATGTCAATTGAATAACACATATTTATAATATGCTTATTTTAAACTTGTGCTTTTCTCGTGGATTCTAAGAATCAGATTCTGAAAAGATCTTCAAATGTTTTCTTTTTCAAGATGGCTTTTACAGAATCGATAAATCGAGTATATTCGGGAAATCGCGATACAGTGGCATCTAAAATAAGAAGAGCTTCATAATAAGAATACAGTTCATACAAGTGATTTGCTATCAAATAAACAAGCTTGGAGTTCAATTTTTGATTTTTAATCGCAGCATTAATTGTGTATATCTCTGAATACAGTCGCTGCACGAGAGACGTAACTATCTGATCCAAATTCAGTAGGGGATATGTTTCCAGACGCTTCAAAATAGTTTTTAGAAACTTGCACTCATGACCATTTTTTATCTTTCTTCGATCTAAATCTACTAGAACGGGATTTTCATGAGTATATGTTTGAAGTGCTATCTGCTTTTCAGCTGATTCTGTAAAATATCGCAGACCTCTCAAGAAATTTGATACTAGTCTCTGCTCGCCTTTTATATAGATTTTTTCTCCTAGAATTATCGCACGTATCACCTTATCAATTCCGTTTATTGGATTAAAGATAATGTTATTAAAAATATCTCGAAAATTAACATTATCATCATTTTGATAAGAAAGCTCAAAGCACCTATTGATCTTTATGTTCTTATCCTTATCAATTCCTACTTGTAGTATCTTTTCATAATTCTTATGAGGAATGAAAAAGTTCATTATTGGAAATTTTTTAAACTCGTTAATTGATATTTCAATATCTAACTTGATTTCCTCACCACATTTCGGGCATAATATATTTTCATGTATTTCCAATAATTCATCATTAATTTCGTTAATATTTATCAATCCTCATTAGTTATAATAGTTTTAATTATTATCGATTAAAGTATTTCTAAATGATATTTTTATTTAGAATGTTTATATGAATTTTTTGTATGTGATTTTTGTTTCTATTTTTGTTATCAAAATTTCCGAATATCGAAAAAAGCTAAATTTTAAGAATTAATAAAAAATATAATAATTCTTGCATTTTTTAAATAAAAATTCATATGATATTTATTATGAGAGAAAATTTCGTAGATATTGGATTTATTTTTATAAATAAAAAATACTAAACTTTATAAAAATTTTTTGTCATATTTTTATTTGGAGGTTAAATAATGATATTCAATAAGTCTGTGCTTAATTTTTCTTTCAAATCAGGAGACGTTGAAATAAAAGAGGTTACTAATAAGAGCCTTTTTAAGAAATTTAAGCAAGTACCCGTTAAAATATATGAGGGAAATCCATACTGGGCACCACCATTACCCGGTTATGATGAATCTCTATTCAGTGAGCGATATCCCTTCTGGAACTATGCAGAGGCACATCTATTACTTGCAGAACGAAACGGTCATTATGTGGGGAGAGCAGTTGTATTTATCGATCATAACATGAATCGAATTGAGAATGCGCGAAATGGCTTCTTTGGTCTCTTTGAAGCTATAAACGATTATGATGTATTCAAGGCTTTATATGATGCTTGTAAGGAATGGCTTTCAACACAAAACATAACCACAATGATTGGTCCATTAGATTTGACTATCGAGAATCCTGCAGGGTTCTTACAAAATGCATATGATGTCGAGCAAAGAGCATTCTCAGGATATCATCTACCATACTATAAGCGATTAACAGAACAGTATGGGTTTGAAAAGTTTAAGGATCTCTATGGATACAAGATAGATCTAACCAAACCAATTCCAGAACGCGTAATGGAGACTGTCAAACGCATTGAGAACGACGATTCTATTTCAATAAGTTATGTAATGGCAGGGGATTTCGATAAGAATGTTAGAGAATGGGCAGAAATTACGCTCGAAGCATTTCGAGGGCATTGGGGATTCAGCAGAGAAAGTATCGAGGAACTCGAATATTTAATGCATGACTTGAAAATCTTGATAGACCGCGAATTATTCTTTATGATCAAGAAAGATGGCGAGACGATAGGTTACCGCTTAATGGTTCCAGATTATGGCCAGATAATGCGAAGGATCGGTCCAAACTTTGGAGCAATTGATTATATCAGATTCTTGTTCTATAAGCGTAGCATAACTCGCGGAAAGTCCATGGGCATGGCATTAAAGAAAGAACATCGTGGAAAAGGCTATGGAACTTACATGAATTATCTTGCACTTAAGACGATGCGAGAACGCGGCTACACAGATGTTGATTATGGGTGGATCCTTGAAGAGAATATTCCCTCTCAAAAATCTGCTGAAAAGTGGGGTGGAGTTAGATATAAAACTTGGAGAATGTATCAGATTGATATCTAAAAATCCGCCATCACAAATCTTTTTTTCTTGATTTATCAACCCTATTTCGGTGGATTTGACATGTTCAAGAAAATTACGGATAATATCTATTTTTACGAGGGTGTCTATCGCGATTCAAATACAATTATGGTAAAGTCTCTTGACGATGTTTTGCTAATTGATCTTGGTACTGGAAACAATATTAATATGCTACTGAACGCTTTATCGCAATTTGGAATTGATTTTCAGAAGGCCCACTATTATTTTACGCATTCACATTGTGACCATATTGGTGGTTATTCATTCATATATAAACGAGCAAATGATGAACTTGTTTCATACTTGCATGAAGCTGAATTTAATCTCGTAAATTCTGGAGATTATAAGCACATGTATTGTCCTTTTTATGGAATTGTATTTGATGGAACAAAAATTACTAATCCAGTTAGTGATGGTGACATAATACGTGTGGGAAATATTGAATTAAATGTGATTCATACTCCCGGACATACAATTGGAAGTACAGTATTATATGAATCTAAGAATAGGGTTTTAATATCCGGTGATACGATTTTTTCAAATGGTAGTGTCGGACGATGGGATTTCATAACGGGCGATAAGACGATGCTAAATGAATCACTTTTGAAGCTAAGCGATTTGGACATTGAAATAATTCTATCGGGTCATATGTCTCCAGCTTTGCATAACGGTAATAAAATAATCGATTTTGCTCTGAGTCGATTCTTCGATTGAACCTTGGAAATATAATACAGTACCTCCTATTGCGTGCGTCTATTTTCCTCTTATCTTTCAAACGGATGCAAAAAATAAATATATACAAGACTCTTCTATATTTATTAGAAGAGAGGTTGGTGAATTTCTGATGCTTGAATTTATTTTGATGTTTCTTGTTTTTGATATCATCGTTATATTATATATATTTAATCGCAAGAGAAAGGAAATTAATGTTGATGCCGTATTGAAGCAATTAGATAAATTTACACAAGCAGGAAAATTTAATGATGCGGCGAATTATGCTCTTGAACAATCTAAGGAATTCAGAAAGGTCGGCGATGAGTTTCGTTCTATATTTTTCTTAGCTCGGGCTACGTATTTTGGTGCAATTGCGGGAAATAGAGAACTTATTCAATATGCTCGACCCGAAATGGAAATGCGTATGAATAATTATATCAATTCTATATTACAGAATAATAAAATCCGGGACCGATCAATACTAATAGAAAAGTTGGGAAAACTTGCAAAACATGATAAGAAAGCAGAAAATGTACTAAAACTTTGGCTAATGACCATTGTATCAGACATGACGTATATGTATCTATATTCAGACATGGAAAACGTAGAAGAGAAGATTAAAGTCGGACTAGAACTGCTAGATTATGGAGAACCCAGCAATCAAATAACATTTCTATCTATTGCTTCTCGATGCTACGCTAAACTTGGAAATCTTGATGAAGCCATAAAGTTTTCTAAAAGATCTATCCAGATAGGACGAGACAACAATGATCCATCACTTTTTGTTCCAGACATGATTAATCTGGGAAACTATTATGCATATTCCGGCAAAGTTGATCTCGCAATTGATACGTGGCGAGAGGCTGCTAAGGTATCTAAACAAAACAAGTTAACGTATAATTTTGTGATGGCGGAGGGAAATATAGCAAATGTATACATAAATTCTGGAAAGTTCCAAGATGCCAAGACACTTGTTCAGAATGAAATTTTTCCGTTTGTAAAAAATGCGCAGATAATAGATTCCTATATTGACACATTGTGCCTTCTTTCGGACATAGAATATATTGAAAATAATCTCGAAAAATCCATCGAATATATCCGAAATGCAAAAAGCTTAATCTTAGATAAAAATATCAAAAATAGGGCGGATGTTGTCTTTTCGAAGTTAGTATCTCGTGAGTTTAGTGCGGGATATTCAAAAGAAGCTATGCGCTCATTTGAGGAATATCTGAAATTCATAAATGAAACCGAGAATCCATATGTATACTCACTAAAAGCATTGCTAAATATAGATTCAAAAGATGAAAATGTCGAGCAATTCATAGAACGAGCCATAGACATCGCACAAAAAACAAATAATGTACAACCATTGATTTTTGCATACAATATCAAACTGAAGATCCTATTGAGAAATAATGCATTTGATGCCACTGTAGAGGTACTTGACCATGCTGAAGAAATAGCTGAGAAAACAAAAAATCAAATTATGAAAATGGAAATAGGGGTCGTGAAGTCGCTAGTATATGCATTACAAGGAAAAAACAAGGAATCTCAAAATTTGTTAAACAATATATATGACTCGGCTAATAATCAACATTTTACACGAATTTTGAAACTCGTGGATACCGTAAAGCCAATTCTCAACGCATATTACGCTGCATCAACTGGATATGCAAAGGTAAAAGATAAACAAAAGCCAAAGGAGATATTGAGTGAGGATATCCGCTCGTATATTGAACTTGTATCTCGTCGTGTTCAGGCATAAATCATATTTCAATAATTTTCGGCAAACCCTGCATTTTTTAATTGATTTTTTTATCTATATTTTTTGTAATTTGTGTAAATTATACTTTACAAAAAGAGTTTTTAGACTAGAGCGTATATAAAGATAAATAAAATAGAATAGCGAGTGGTCTTCATGAAAAGCATCACATTTCATAGTTATAAGGGAGGAACTGGAAAAACCACATTAGCTGCAAACATCGCAGTGATATTAGCGCAAGCAGGCCATAACGTAGCATTGCTAGACATGGACTTTACAGCACCTAGTTTGCATACTCTATTTGGAATCAGCGATAATAAAGCATACTTGAACGATTATATAGATAACAAGGCAAAGGTTTCAGATATTTTGATTAACGTAGCACCTACACTAGGCCTAAAGTCGAAATTATTAATCAGTTTTTCAAATCCGAATGTTGGAGTTATTCGAGAACAGTTATCGAAGGACCGCAAGTGGCAGATGAAGGCACTCTCTCAATTGCTTGTATTGAAAAAGGAACTTGAATCTCGTAACATCGACTATTTGATATTAGATTCGGCTCCGGGAATCCACTATGGAAGTGTAAACGCAATTGTCATTTCAGATTTCACTATACTTGTATCAAAAGTAGACAATTTTGATTTCGACGGAATTGTAAAGATAATTGATGATCTATATAAGACACTTGATAAAAAAACATATATTCTATTTAATAAAGTTGTAATGCCACTATTCCAAGAGCCCAATTACTCAAACATGATGCAGATCATTGATGAAACATTCAAAGACCGTTCCGAGATTATTGGATTTATCCCGTGTTATTGTACTGTTCCATTGGGTATGGGTAGTGAGATTTTTGCAATTACCCAGCCGGAATTGCCTTTTGTTCAAGAAGTAAAAAAGACTACAGATAAGATTAAGGAGCTAGCAGCAAAAATTGAAAAGGAGTAATTCACGTTGATACGGGCAGTTTATATACTTCAAGACAGCGGGGTTCCAATATTTATGAAAAACTTTGATCCATCTCTTTCAGATCCGATTCTGGTTAGCAGCTTTATAACTGCAATTAATTCGTTCAGTCATGAGACCACAGGCAAAGGCGTTAAATCTATTGATTCGCATAATCTGATTTTAAAGATTGCAGATTTTGAATCTATTCTCGTAGTAACTATTTCGGATAACGCAGAAGATGTTGAAGACAATCTTTTGGATACAATTGCAATTAAATTCTTGAGCAAATATGCTACTGAACTTGATGATAATAAAGACCGCCCTAAACATTTCGATGATTTTAGCAAGGAACTTGACCGCCTAATACCAATTGGTGAAAAAGAAGAGATAATTAATCCGCAAGAACCATTGGATGCAATCTCTCTTGTGGAATTGCCTGAGAATCTTCGTAAGATTGCTTTGATAATTCTTGAGATGAAAGAGATACAGATAAACCAATTGGCAGAACGTTTAAACATATCAAAGAGTATGGCATCAAAACTCCTAAAGGAACTGTTCGATAGTGGAAAGATCGGCAAGAAAACAAAAGGAAGACAGATTACGTATTTTATTTAGATCATTATGCGATTTTTACTTCGATTTTTCGAGAAACTTAGTTTATAATGTGTATTGTTCATGTGTTTCTTCAATTGAGATTTATATTTCGATATACATTTTATGAAAGAAAAATTATTAATTTCCTTCTATAATAGTATAGTATATTCACAACAATGATAACATAGACAAAAGATATTGGAGTTAGTGGGTGGTGATACATATGCCGGGATATATTATTTTTAAGTGTAATACTTGTGGTCATGTTTTCGATATGGATGCAAACGATCCTATAGTCCACAATGCCCAAAATGTGGAAGTACAAACGTTAGAATTTTAAAAGTAGTTCCATAGTCCTATGGGCTCATCAAATAATGCTACGTCTGAATTGTACACTCGAATTTAGATATTTCATACGTGTTTGAGAAATGAAAAATAGAAATGAAAATAGAAGGCAAATTACATATATTTGATTTTATATTTTATGAGATTTGTTGCTTCAATTTTTCAAGAAACTTGACCTTATCAACGATGTATCGTTCGTGTGTTCCTTCGCCTAAGAGTTTATCATTCCAATATGCTTCGACATGGAAATTGAGACGCTTACCATCTACTTCAAGAATCTTTGCAACAACTCGGATTTTTGCTCCGATCGGGGCAGGTCTCAGGTGCTTAATACAGACTTGAGTGCCAACTGTTGTCCATTCGCCTGTAAGATATTCCTGTGTGAAAATGCGTGCTGTATTTTCCATCATGTTTATCATTGCAGGTGTTGATAATACTCCTACATCGCCACTACCCAGAAATGCTGCTGAATCTTCATTTTTAACTATGAAATTTAGCTCATATGTTTCTTTTTCAAATTTAATATTCATAGCCATCAGCTCCGTGGTTCCACACGCCATTTAGATTTTTTATAATTATTGGTTGGGTATATGTATTATTTTATTAAATTCGCTTAATGGTTCATAATTAGACAATTACTTCTAGGAAAGCACAAAGGAATTCGTTAGAATTATTATAAAAAAATAATAGTATATGAATAATTCATAAAAATTTTTCATAAAAAATATACGAAATAGTTTTTAAGGAGTTATTAATAGCTTATTAATCCCAAAAATTGATGGTGCTGAAATAAGATGAGTGAGACGGAGGAAAAAATTGTCGAAGATGAGAGTCTGAAGCCGGACCGCAAAGAGGTTTTTGGCTGGATGTTGTACGATTTTGCGAATACATCATTTTCGGTAATTATAGTTACCGCCCTATATTCTGTTTATTTGAAAGACATGGCAAATTCTTTGACCGGTATTCCTAACTTTGGAGACTATATCTGGGGATTAGCAGGTAGTATTACAATGCTTATAATTGCATTAACATCCCCGATACTTGGTGCGATTGCCGATTATTCTGGTAAAAAGAAGGCTTTTGTCTGGTTTTACACATTCTTGTGTATTATATTCACGGCGCTATTATATTTTGTAACGCCGAGTCTGAACATATTTGGAATCCCTGCATATATATGGGGTGCAATTCTATTTATAATTGCAAACATTGGATTTCAAGGTGCACTTCCATTTTACAATGCATGGCTGCCCGAAATATCCACTCCTGAAAATACAGGAAAAATCAGTGGTTGGGGCTTTGCATTTGGGTATGTTGGTGCCATGATCTCAGTCATTATAGCAATGATAATCACAATCATGTTTCCTGCGAGCACCTACGGCGATTTTGGAGTGCGATTAGCTTTTGTTTCATCGGCATTATTCTTCTTGGTATTTGGAGTTCCGGCAATTATGCTTTTAAAATCCAGACCACCAAAGAAAAGACCAGAAGAAGAAGGCAAGAGTTACGTATCTATTGGATTCGCAAGAGTTCGCCGTTCATTTAGATTAATGAAGAAGTTTCCAAGCCTGCCTAAGTTCCTACTTGCGTATTTTCTGTTCAGTGATGCAATTACAACCGTAATCTACTTTGCGGCTATTTTCGCTACTACAACTTTGGCATATAATACCATGGAGGTTTTGATTCTATTTGTCGTAACGCAATTTGCAGCAATTCCAGGTGCATTTACCTTCGGATATATCGCTGATCACATAGGAACGAAAAAGACACTCATTATTACATTAATGATCTGGATTGTAGTTTGTATCGGTGGATATCTATCATACGATAAGATGACATTCTTCTATGTTGCAATGCTTGCGGGAGTCGGAATGGGCAGCTCTCAATCGACAGCACGAGCAATGTTCTCAGGTTATATTCCTGAAGAAAAGAAGAGCGAAATGTTCGGATTCTATGCACTCACAGGCAAGTTTGCTGCAATTCTCGGACCATTTGTTTTCGGTGTAGTTTCGCTTCTAGCAGGACAAAGAATGGCAATATTAACACTTACAATATTCTTCGTTTTAGCAATGTTGATTCTTATACCCGTAAAGGCACCGGAAGATATCGGTAAGATCGAAATACACCTTGAAGACGATTTGCCCGTTGTATCATAATAATATAAATTCACTTTTTCTTTCTTTTTTATAGAAAATTTTAAATAATATTCAAGAAAATTTAGTGAAAAAATAAACAAATATCATAATAAATTGTGAATTATTATTTACAGCAAAAAATAAAGGGTAAATTCATACATAAAAGTATTAAAGTAATAAAAATCTAAATATCTTAGAAATCTATATATATCATTTTTACACAATATTTTTTAATTATCTCCCAAATCTTTAAAGGGAAGGTATGACGAACAGTTACAATGTAGGTATGACTTAATTGAGGCAGACCAATTGACGAACGAACATGCTTTAATCAGGGAAGAGGAAGTTTATACACTTCCATTAGAGGAAATTATTTCTAGATTAAAAACTGACCCGGAAAATGGACTTAATAATGAGGAAGCCATACGGCGTCAGAAAGAATATGGCCCTAATAAGTTGCCAAAAGTAAAAGGCAGCATTTTCAAGGTCTACATTGCACCATTATTAAACTGGTTGATTAATATATACCTAATAGTCTGTGCTATTCTAATTATTCTTGCAATGTGGCAGCCGAGTGTGTGGGGTCAGGTTACGCAATGGTTAGCTGTAATTGCGGTAAATGCTTTTATTGCGATCTTTCAGCAAGTACGAGCACAATCCAAGTTGGAAGCTCTTGAAAGTCTTAGCGCTCCTAAATCTCGTGTAATACGAAATGGGCAGCTCCAGGAGATTGATACGACAGCATTGGTCCCGGGAGATATCGTTGAGCTATCTGAAGGCGATAAAGTATCTGCAGATGCCAGAATCATCAAGTCTGCAAACTTGAGCGTTAATGAAGCGTCTTTGACTGGAGAATCTGAGACTGTAAAGAAAGATGAGATTGGTGAAGCGAAACCTCCGGATACACCCATATCTCAGCGTACGAATATGGTGTTTTATGGTACGTATGTTGCTACGGGTTCAGCACGAGTCGTAGTTGTTCATACTGGTGCCAACACAGAAATGGGTAAAATATCAGGCAAGCTGCAGGAATTAAATACAGGTGAGATTCCTCTACGACAGAAGGTTAATAAGCTTGCTAAATATCTCGGAATTGGTGTTGTAATATATCTTGTTGCCTCAATTTTATATCGTACCTACTATTTATGGAGAATTGGTCAATTATTCATAGGCGGCGTATTGAATGTCGATGTGTTTATCGCGGAGCTTGTTGGAAGTTTAGTCACTGGTATGAGTATTATGCCAATTAACATTCCACTCCTGACTACAATTGTACTTCTTACAGGCGTTCTCGCAATGGCAAAACATAAAGTTATTGTGAGAAACTTGAATGCCGTTGAAAGTCTCGGACGAATTTCAATAATTGCATCAGATAAAACTGGAACCATAACTAAAAACCAAATGACAGTCAAATGGATCTGTACGCCAGCAGCAGGTGGTGAGCAATTATATGCGGTTACAGGTACCGGATTCGAACCCAAAGGTGATATATATCTACCAAATCAAAATAGCATAACGGACACTATTATAAAAGAGGGACCTGATAACAAGATTCAAGGCTCAATTTTAAAGCCACCGGAAAAGGATTCAACACTCACTGGGCTTTTAATCTGTGGCTTGCTTAATAATGATAGTGAAATAGTAGAAGATCCCTCAGGTCCAAGAGGCCAGACTTTATATAAGGCGATTGGTGATGCTACTGATGCTTCAATTCTAACATTATTTAGAAAATCAGGATTAGATGAACTTGAGATTAAACGAGAATATGAACTTGTTCGTGAATTTCCATTTGATTCGAATATAAAGAGAATGTCCAAAATTTACAAGAAAGGTGATATCTATTACGTTTTTACAAAAGGTGCTACTGAAGTTATGGTTCCATTATGTAGCTATGTTTCCGTAGATAAAATGGAAAATGCTGTTCCAATCAATCAAGAATATAGAGATCGAATTCTTAAGAAAGCTGCTGAATTCTCCAGTATGGGCTATCGTGTTATTTCATTGGCATATCGAAAAATGCGTGATTTACCACCTAGAGATGATAATGAACGCAAATTTATTGAACAGAATTTGGTCTATCTCGGTATGGTTGCGATCATGGATCCGCCTAGAGAAGGTGTTCGTGATTCAGTACGTGAAGCAAAAAACGCAGGTATTACACCAGTAATGATAACTGGAGATAGCCCAGAAACTGCTCTAAGTATCGCTCGCCAAGTTGATATTGCTGATGAGAATAGTATTGCCGTTGAAGGCAGACAGATTCCTTATCTGGACGATGAGAATTTTGAAAAGGTGCGTGTTTTTGCACGAGTCTCGCCAGATCACAAAAGCGTTATTGTAGACCGCTATCAAAAGAAAGAGCGAGTTGTTGCTATGACTGGTGATGGTGTTAATGACGCTCTGGCACTATCAATGGCGGATGTAGGTATTGCAATGGGTATTACTGGAACAGATGTCGCTAAGCAGGCATCTGATATTGTCATAGCTGACGATTCGTTTAATTCAATTGTAGTTGGCGTTCGAGAAGGTCGTGGCCTGTTCCAAAAAATTCGTGTCATGATATTCTTCTACATTGCTGTAAATCTGGCGGAAGCTCTTGTTTATTTTGGTAGTTCATTTATTCCCGGATTTTATCTGTTAGACACATGGCAGCAGATCTATATATTTATGACCGCTCATTCGTTACCACCTCTGGGAATAGTTTTCGACCGAATAGATAAAGGCGTCATGAAAGAGAAACCGCGTGATACAGAAGCTATATTTAATAAGTACTTGTGGAAAGCTCTTGGGTTGTTTGCAGTTTCCTTTGCACTCGTATTATATTTCGTCTATTTCGGTTCATATTATGGAATAATTCCGTTAAATTCTGAAAACTTCCAAGGCTTCATTCCACTTGAATGGTACTCAGATACGAACCGATTTAAACCCATGAATTGGGAGCAAGCTAAGGCAAGAACTATGCTCCATACGGTTATCTTCCTTGTTGAAATTACACTTGTTCTGTCCATTAGAAGAATAAATAAGCCACTTACAAAATCACTTAAAGAGGACAACTTCTGGTTTGTCTGGCTTATGGTCTTATTGATACCATTCGCGCACTTTCTCTTAATGTTTAACCCCGAATATCAATACTTACTAATACAATACACAGGAATCAATCTCGAAGTAATTCGCCTTTCGTTTACGGACTTATTAATATGTTTTGCAGCCGCTGCTGTTCCAATTGGCTTATTAGAAGCATACAAAATCAGACTGTTGAAGAAAGGCGAATTCTTCTAAATCCCTCTTTTTTTATTATGGATCTTCTGAGCCTCAATTATAACAGTTCTCTATTTTTTGTGGCGAGGGTACGGAACTCTTCGAACATTTCAAAAACCGAGTCGCCTAAAATCTTCTGCAACGATTCTCCAGTTATGAAATAGATTCTATGCTTCTTGGTATTCTCTGTGGTGATCTCCTCAATCATTTCAAAAATTGATTCTTGAACTTTTGGTGCTACAATTATATATATCGGCTCATATCCCTTAAACATACTACCGACAGACTCAAATTGCCGATATACGTGTTTAATATCTGTCCTCTGA
>CAZPUN010000027.1:0-42922 GCA_964589775.1 uncultured archaeon | reverse complement strand
TTACTGATTCTCTTTGACTTTAATCGATCTTCCATAGTCATATTTTCAAAATCAGTGTTTCCACCAATGTTTAGCTGATATGTATTCTCAATAATTACACCACGGTCCGAGAACAACTGGGTCAGAACTCTGTGAAGGATTGTAGCGCCCAATTGACTCTTAATATCATCACCTGCAATTGGAATTCCTTTCTTCTCAAATTTTGCAGCCCATTCATCATCAGATACAATAAATTCAGGAATTGCATTAATAAAAGCAACACCTGCATCTAAAGCAGCTTGTGCATAAATACGAGCGCCTTTTTCACTACCTACAGGAAGATAATTAATGAGCATATCGGCATTTGAATTCTTAAGCTCTTCAGCAACATCAACAGGTTTGATTTCACTCTCATCATAAACATGGAAGGATTCCCGCATATGAGGAGCTACTCCATCACTAATCGGTCCTGGAAGAACCTTGACACCAAGTTTGGGAACATCGGCAAATTTAGCACATACATTGGGTTTTGCCCAAATTGCTTCAGAAACATCCTTTCCAATCTTGTATTTATTAACTTCAAATGCGGCTACGACTTCAATATCTTTAGGAAAATATCCACCAAAGTTAGTATGCATAAGTCCTGGAACAACATCATCTTCTTTTACATTTGCATAATAATGAATTCCCTGAATAAGTGCAGAAGCACAGTTTCCAAGACCTGCAATTGCTATTCTAATCTTACCCATAAATTTTCAACTCCTAGGTCCAAATATTTTATGACCATATATTATATAGTTGTAAAATAGTCACAATTTAAGCTTTTTGTTCTTATTCAAAAGAATAAATTAGTCCTCAATAAATTCATCAAGAGGACCACCATGAGAAGATTTAGGCTCGTCTTCAGAATTTTTCTCAGCATCATCATCGATATGGGGCGAGATATATTCGGTATTCAAAACTTTCATAACGGCCTCTACAATTTTAGGACCAATCCCAGTTATTTCTCGCCATTCATCAACATGATTCAACGCATTAAGCGGCGTTCCATATTTCTGCAAGATTTGGCGAGCACGACTAGTATTAATTTTCGGTAATCCGGCAAGGAAGAATTCTTGTTCATCAGCCATAGTGTTTATTTTTTTACGACTACGAATAGAAGGTAAACTTTGAGACTGCTTTTTATCTTCGTTTTTAATTATATTAAATAATAATCCCGCAGAATGAACAGCATCAAATCCTTCAAGAATCGTAATACCCATTTCGCGAGCTTTTTCCAATAATCCGCGAAGGCTTGAAGGATGTATATTAATTCGTTGCTCAACAGTAAAATAAATACGGCCACCAGATTTCATAGTTGATTTAAATGGAACGTAAATACAACGATTTCTGGGATCTTCGCGTATTGCAAGAATATTCTCAAGTAGTAAATAGGGATGATCGTAATTTTCAGAGATCTGTCGCATTTGTTGTTGAAAACGTAATACACCATTAGAGCTGCCCTTAAGAGTATTTACAAGATCTGAAACTGTTTTACGTTCAACAACAATTCCGCCCGAAGCTAAAATATCACCAACAGGTAGTGCTTGAACTACATATGGTATATTTTCGTTATCCAATAGAGTCATTAATATTTTAACTGCATTGATCCGTTTTCCCTTTAATTCATGGACATCTATTATTACACGCGGAACATTTCCATTTAAATCACTTTGCATAATTTGCACCAGTCATGGATGATATTAAAACATATAAAATCTCATCTATAGTCACATTTTGTGACCTTATTTGGTGGTTATCACTTATTAATAATATTGAGATAGGCAACAAGGAAGTGACTGCAATGGATATGCTAAAAGTCGGGAAAGGCGAAAATGTTACAGTTACCAACGTTGATGGCGACCTTATAATAAATGAAGGAGCTACCATTAATTCCGCAGAAGGCCAGAGCATCACAGTGTCCGGTAAAATTATTATAAATACTTCAGCCATAATCAACGGAAATGTCAAATGCAATAGCTTACGTTCGTCCGGAAAAGGAACTATCATAATTCATGGTTCTCTGGTCGCAGATTGCTCCATTGAAATAAAGGATGGATCTCTTGAAGTCGAAGGAGACTTGAATGCACCACGAATTAAAGTAGACAACGGTCTATCAGTTCTTGGAAAAGTGACATCATCGAGGATTTCAATTGGTGGAACTGCAGAATTTCACAATGATGTTGAAATTGATGAAATAAGTGTTGGCGGAAAAATATACGCAACATTGAGCTTTGTTGCATCAACAATATCTGTTGGAGGCTCAGCACATTTTGACGGCAGTGTAAAGGCTCGTAAGGTTTCAGTAGGCGGTACGCTAGACATCGCAGGAACTAGTGAGATTGACCGAATATCAGTAGGTGGAACAGTTCGCGTTTTTAAGGGCACATACGGAGTTATCTCTGTGGGTGGAACTTTAGAAATTGATGGCGCAGCAAATATCGAAAAAGTTTCTGTTGGAGGTACCGCACATATCTTAGGATATTTGAAATTAGATTATGCAGATGTTGGTGGAAAATTAATTGCAGAAAATGGTCTTGAATTTGTATCATTAGATGTGGGTGGAAATATAGAAATTTTTGGTAATGCCTCCGGAAAATCAATCGAAGTCGGCGGAAAATTAATTGTCGAAGGAACGCTTTCATTAAGTGGAAATCTTGACGTAGGAAGCCATGTTGATGTCTCTAAAGGACTACTCTGCGATGGTATAATCGAAGTTGGCAGTAAAATAATCGTAGGAGAACTATTACGTGCTGCAGAAGTTTCAGCAGGTTCAGAAATACGCGCTAGGATAATCGAAGCAGGACGTGTTTCTATAGGAAAAAATGGAATAATTGAAGGCCTTGTAAGAGCAAATAAAGTAACCATTGAGTCCAAGGGACATGCTGGAGTTATATATGCAGATAGTGTCTTGATCGAAGAAAAAACAAGAATCGACACGATATATGCACACAAAGTTCATCTCGAGCGTGGCGTAGTTGTTTCCGGAAAAATATATTACGTAGATACAATAAATATAGAGAAAGGAGTACAACTTTCAGAAGACCCTATTAAAGTAGAGAAACTTCCAGATTTTGAGGAAATAATGAGAGAATATTTGAAGTAAATCTAAAAAACGCAGTAACTTCTCACCTTTCCCATTTGTATGTGTAATTTATTAGAAAAAAAGATGTATTATTAGAAAAGCTAAAATTAGAGGTATTTGCATATATTATAATATTGAATCGTTCCGATTGGAGGCACTTTATTGGAATCTACAAATTACAAAGTGGTCATTTCAGAACTCGTATCGCAATTCAGAAAGCAGATCAAAGAGGGCGAAGCATATTTCGATGAAGGAAAATTCAAAAACTCCCTCGCAAAATATTTTCTAGCCAGTGAGTCAGCCGATAGTACATACAGGACCGTAGCCAATCTCTTAATTGAGAACGCTCCAAGTGAAGCATACCGTGGATTATTTTTAGAAATGATCTCATGGCAATTGAGATATTATAATGCTCAGTTCTATTATCATTTTAGCGTTGCAATGACAACAGTTGATGAACAACGCAACGAATGGATCGCTCGCTTAATTACAGTAGTAAAAATGTCCAAGGTAATAGTAAATATGCTGTTGAATATACCCATGGATCGCGTAAGTGAAAAAATGAAGATACGCATTGATAAACTTCTAAAAGATTGGGGGGAAGGCTTAGTCGAACTAGTCGAAAGATTACGCCTCTGGAATGTACCATATCAAGAAGTCGCACACATTATTGAGTGGGCACGAGACCAAGGGATTGATTTTTGAATTTTGTACATCAAGACTAAAATTAATATGCACCTTTGTGTAACAACTAAAATGAGGGAGATTCTTGTCAGCATATTCTGAATTTGCAAAACGAACCAAATACGATATATTTGCCGAACTAATTAGAGTTATCGGAATAATAGGAAAATGCCCGCTCACTCGTGCAGCGCGCACCACAAATTTGCCAGTCGACCGTGCAAAAGTCACACTTGAGTTCCTCGTTGAGAAATCCTTGCTAAAAAAAGAACAAGAACGAAACCGTACGTATTATATGGTCACTGTTAAAGGACAACAATATCTACAGATATATAATAGGCTAATTCATATACTAGGTATGCCGCCAAAATCTATGCATTCAATTTTCTAATTATCTTTTTCTTATTTTCCATTTGACATATTGAGGAATTGCGGATAGAATGACTTTCTTTACAGGTTTAATACCATAAAGCAGCTCACCGATTAATCGTACACTAGTTTTATCTGAGCCGAATCCAGAGCCTAATGACTTTGAGCCTCGCTTCTCAAAGATTTTCATTAATTTTAAACCCCATTTCAAATCACTTCCAAAGTTCTTGCGCCAAAGTTTTTCGTATTTTCCCAAACGTTTAGCAGAGAAATCATCATGCTTCAAAGACTCAACAACCACCTGCCCAGCAATTCTTCCTCCAAGCATTGCAAAATGAATCCCTTCGCCACTGATAGGCGAGACATGCCCCGCAGCATCACCCACCAAAATAAAATTGTTCCCAAATGTTGGAGATATAGGACCACTTAGAGGAACAAAGAACTGCTTTAGACGTCCAATTCGACCTTCAGATAATCTTGGAGAAATTAATGGATGTTTGATTATTGCATCAAGATAATAAGAAATTCCATGGGGATCACGTTTCTCAACAGAATACAACGAACCAACACCAACAACAACTGAATCAGATCTAGGAAAAACCCAACCATATCCAAAAGGAGAAAATTCATGACCGTAATAGAATTCATTGAATTTACCAAAATTTTCATTGATTGTCTTAGCGTTTAGATAGATTTCGCGCTGTGCGGTAATTCCAATTTGCTCATCATTAAATTTCTTACGTATTCCAAAATGCCGTGCAACCAATGAGAAAACACCATCAGCACCTACAATAATTTTAGTAGAAATCTCTATAGTTTCGGAATTAGTCACATATTTCACTTTTGGAAATTTGCCATTAGAAATTTTAGTTACACGCGCACCAAATTCAGTATGAACACCAGATTTTTGAGCGAGTTGAGCCAAGTATTTTCCAAGAACTTCTCGCTTAACATTTATTCCAACAACTAAGCCAAAATCATATTCGCGTAATCCTTTCTTTGGCAATATAGTACGTATGCCCGAGATTTTACGCTCGATTACCCAATCGGGAAAAGTAAAATTACTGATTCCTTGATAACTTATCATTCCACCACATAATTTTGTTCGCCCGGGTTCTGAATCCCTATCTAAAAGAAGAACACTATATCCAGATTCACCTATTTCTTTAGCAGCGATAGAACCGGCAGGACCAGCTCCAACAACCACTACATCATAATCAACCAAATCAAACACCGATATTATAAAATAGATACGTATTTTTAATATTTTCTTACAAAAAAAGATTAAACAATTATTAAGTTAGCTCCAGACTGTGTAGTAATCCATTCAAATCCTTTGTTGGTTAGTTCGTAACCATCACAGCCTTTTTCAATAAAACCAAGTGATGAAAGTACTTCGATCTTTGCAGATACACAGGATTTTGATAGACCGGTAAACTGACAGATTTCAGGAATTTTGCGACAGCCTTGTAATATCATCTGTAAAACGACATATTCCTCGTTTCCAAGTATAGACTCGTATGATTCAATTTTCATCGATTTAATCTCCCGGTTGCTTACCATTTCATTTATATAAATATATTATAAAAAGTATTTAAATATATTTCTAATTTGGTAGTTTAATAATGTTAAAATTGTAATATTTGTATTATATTAGTAATATATTGCAAAAATTTGAAAATGAGTATATAAACCTCTAAAATTATTCAGTGAGATCAAAAACAGTATTCAAAGTTTCCAAAAGGATCCTTTTTGCCTCTTTCATAGCTTTTTGACCAGTAGGTGTGATTTCATAATATTTTCGAGTCGAATTAGGATCCGCTTTCGCTTCCACAAGACCATCTTTAACTAATCGATAAATGATTGCATAACCACTGACCATGGCGGGTTGAAAATTAAAGCGTTCTTTTATTTCCTTTTTAATTTCATAACCATAATGAGGACGTTCCTGTAGTAATCTAAGAATATAGATCCATAAATTTTCTTTTGTTATCTTTGATTTAAGTCGCGATATCGCTTTTGGTTCAGACATTTTAAATCACTTCAATACATTTTGAAAGTACATAATCTAAAATAGCTACAACTTGACTTGATAGATAGGGTATATTTCCCAGAGATATTGATACATCGCATATTTTTTTCATATATAGGATTTGCTCTTCTAGAAATCCTTTATCATCACCTAATATAAAAGCATAATTATCATTACCAAGTGAATAAGACAATATGTCAGAACCCGTTTCTTCGAGTAGAACTAATGTATGATCTTTTGATAAACTTTCCAAAACCGATTCATAATCCATATTTAAAAGAGAAAATCTCGAAGGCATTCCAAGGATTGCTGATTTAATATCAAGTGCCACTTCTTGTTCGGTATAGAATTTTTTTACATCTTTTTGCAGAACAAGTGATATTGGAACATTCATTCCACGAAGAACTAGATAAAGAGTATCAAAAGTCTTGGATTCTTGAAAACTAAGAACTACACGGCAAACAACATCTAATCTTCCCGCACTACCAGCTAGATCTTTCAATGAAAAAGTACTATTGATTTTCGCACGGTTAGCTATCATAACTAAGATATGACTCACAGCAACACCTCAAAACGTGGAGAAAGGCACATTTCAGGCCTTCTCCACTAAGTACAAAATATTTGTTCGATTTGAGTTTTTATTTTATTGGCGTTCATGGTGTTCTAAATTATTTATTATCTTTGCCTTCTTTCTGCTCTTGACCTTACTTTTACTTTTCCAATGTGTACCGCACATGATACACAATAGTAAGATACTTGCTTCTGTCTCGCAATATATGCGCCCTGCTTTCTTAGCTCGCGAGCTAATTGAGGATCAACAGGTGAGATGTACCTTGTCACTCGTTTAGCCTTATCACGAGGAACAAGTCTTCCACAATAACTACATTGGACAACGCCTTTTACGCCGGCATTACTCTTATGACGGCCCGAGGATTTTCTTTTCTTTGTCAAATGCGCCTTTCTCCTTGAGTTGTTATCAACTAATAGCTTTCGCGAATGTATTTAATGTTTTCGTGCCGTGCACAAAATCCCCAAGCGGAAATATTTTAGCAAACTTTATTACATAGAGAATAATAGAAATGGGACAGGGAACTAGGGAAAAATGAGCGAAGTGAATAAGATAGCATGGGAAATACTAACGAAATATGAAACTTCAAAATCATCGATTCGTGAATTAGTTCGAAGCACAATTTATCAGAAGAACATATCAAATGTAAGCCAAGTTAGTGCTATCTATTCCATCGTTTTGGAAACCATACGAACACTAAATACAATTGACTTTTTACTCGTACGCAGTATGCCAAGAGATATTACATATATGGAACTGGCCCCCGAATTGAAATCAGCACTTAGAATATCATTAACAAATTTTCGGTCATTTAAAGGATATGCAGTACCACTCTTTACAGAATTGAGCAATTACTTTAAAGATAAATATGATGAGTATTTGATCACGAAATTAAGGCGGTCATTGGGTAAGGCAATTAATTTGAATTTAGAGGATTTCTTAAGCGATTTTGAAAATGATCAGAAGCTCGGTTTAATTTATTCCCATCCTAGTTATCTTGTACGGCTATTATCAAAATTTATGAACGAAGAAGAAATTCTAAAATTATTAGAAGCAAACAATCAGAATAAAACCACATGGCTAAGCGTGAACACTCTAAAAGCAGATGTAGATATGGCAATCGAAGCTTTGAATGAAGACGAAGTCAAAGTTGAGAAAGATGAAGATTTTCCAGAGCTCGTACTAAGAGTCGTAGATACAAAAATACCAATAGTACATACTCGTGCACATAAAGAGCGACTAATATTTATTCAAGATAAAGCAAGCATTGCAGCTGTGAAAGCACTAGATCCAAAACCGGGAGAAACTATATTAGATGGTTGTTCTGCACCAGGTATGAAAACACGTCTAATCTGGGAAATAATGCAAGGAGAAGGAAAGTTAATTGCCGTTGAATTGTCATATAAGCGATTGGAGAAAATGAAACAAAATTTTGACCGATTGGGATACCATGAGATCCAAGTTATACATGGAGACATAAGCAAAATCCAAGGAATTGAGGTGGACCGAATCTTATTAGATGCTCCATGTTCATCTTCAGGAACTTTTCAACAGAATCCGGATGTGAAATGGAAAATTAACAGAAATCGCTTGGGCATTCTTACGACTATTCAAAATAAAATTTTAATGAACTCTTTGAGAATGTTCCAGAAGCCACCAAAACGAATTATTTTCTCAACATGCTCCTTATTACCACAGGAAGGCGAGGCACAAATAGATTTTCTGATGAAACAAGATTTAATAGAAATACAACATGTAGAATCAATCGGCGTAGAGGGATATAAGGGATATTTGTCAGCTCCCTATGTTAAGCGACTTTTCCCACATATTCATAATACAATTGGATTTTTCATGTCTCAGTTCGTACCTAAGACCTGATTTTATTCTTTACAAATTGTACAGCACGTTTCGCAAATTGCTCATCATCATCAAAGACAAAAACCATCTTACGGAACAAAACTTCCGCATCAGATAATGCAGCATGACTCTTTTCAACATAGGCCTTGAATAATAGTTTTGTCATACGAAATATTGAGAGATTTGATACTTCTTCTTTCTTACCGGTTCGATCTATGAACTGGACTAGTTTTTTAATTGCTTCCTTGGGAATACCTAACATTAAATCAGATAGGGCGCCTAAACATGCAAATAAAACAGCACTTTGAATTATTCCAGATTGCAAGTATTTTTCAGCTGCCTCCCAGTATTCAGCGGATTTTTGCTTGTACACACGTGTCCGATCAATAACTTCTAGCTCCATATCGATTTTATCCTTTCGTTCTGCGGGCTTCAATTTAATTCCTTGCATAAGGCTTTGTTTCAGTTCAGCCTGCAACGCCATCATTGGTTCCGATGCTTTAAATGATTCAGTAACCTGAGAACCGATCTCATTCAGTTCATCACGAACACGAGGGTTACTTAATGCAGGATCACCAGCAGCAATACCTTTATCATAGATCTCACGAGCAATTTCATATCGTCGCTTTGCTTCATCATCCATTTCAAGTGCTAATGCAATCTTAATAGCTTGAATTTCAGAATAAATAGCATTGTCAGTTTCGCCAATGACCTTGAAGTACTCCGTTGCTTCTTTTAACCATAATAAGGCTTCTGGATTTCGCTCGGAAGCCATTTTATTTGCTTTTATTAAATCTTCATAGGCTATTGCACAATATTGATACATGCTTGGATTCGTACATTTATAACGAACTTCTGTATCAATTATAGGCATGTTTCGAACTTTACAGTAATATCCACTTTTAGATATATTCAAATAGGGGCATTGACCTGGAGCTGACACATAAATCCCTCTTCTCATTAATATATATTTATTTTCTATTTATATCTTTTTCAACATTAGAATAAGCGCAATACAAGCATATAATGCACTAGATAAAAAGTACATAGGGAGTCATTCTACATCTTAGGAATAAGCATAAACTATCCAATACTACGAAATATCATAATATAGTAATCAAAAATGAGAGATATGCTCAGAAATAATTAGAAATAAGGGGGATTAATCCATATTTTCCTTAAAATAGTCTGAAATTGTCTTATTTTCTTTTCCTCTTCGCTTTATTGTAATCTTAGGTTCCTGGCCGGTAATCTTTCGCTCAATATACATTATGTCGATTTGATTTAATGGCTCATACAATCCTCTATACAACACCAAGTACAATACAATATCTTCAATTTGCTTTGCAACTCCCGGTGCCTTAGATCTAACTTGATTTAAGTATAATTTAGCCTCGGGTAATAATGCACGAGATAATAGTTCTTCACGCTTACTTTGCTTCTGCTGTTCTCGCTTCTTTTGCTCCTCGAGCTGTTTCTGCATCTGTAGTAGTCGTTCCATCTTCCGCTTGCGTATAAGTTCCAACTCGAGGTCGTCATCGGTCATTTTTATCACCTGTCAAATCTTGTATACTCTCGTAATTATTCCATTTATTAAACTTTTGAATTGTATGATTTATACCATATCACAATTTCAGCCCATTCATATTTCTAAAAACTCAATTGATAATACATAAATTGTATGAAAATGATATCCATGGGGACAAAAAATAATTTTAGATCCTTTACATATATTTATCTTAAAGCTCTTAGAAGAATGAAGACCTGCTACAAAAAAGAAATGATTGAATAAAATCAAATTATTGAGAGGCAAATAATAAAGGATTATTGCAACAGATATAACGCATATAAAAATAAAAAATTAAGGGTGTAGAAAATGGAAAGGTTTTACAAAAGATTAAGGAATTTAGGACACTTGAATGCTAAAGAAAGTAGAGTTGCGAGTATTGAAAAATTATCCAATGAAATTTTTGAATATGATAAGGATATAGGAGATGTTTTATATTCGAGGCTATCATTATTTGTTTCTGCACAGGCACATTCTTTTGGAAGTTATGATATGAATGATTATCTTAAAGCATTTGAAATTGCATTGAGAATCATAAAAAAGATAAAAAACAATGGATTAAGCATCAATCCATATCAAATCTCGCTGATCATAGATTGGTTCATAAATTCATCAAATTACTTTTCAGATGAGAAGAATTTCAAGAATGTTATAGAAGTCATTGAGAATGGAAGTATCGAAAATATTCTTGGATTGGTAGTCAGAATCTTTAATGAAGAGAAAAATAAGGAGTTTATTAAAGGCTTGGAAAATGATGAAGATATAAGGAAAATATTGGACAATTTCGTGAAAGAAACATATAATGTGAATATAAATGATTTTCAAAAATATAGGATCGATGGAAAAATAAGACTTAAGTTGAGATTCAAAAATGAATCAACAGAAATACTTCTAAAGTAAAATTCGTAATAATAATCGCATATGAAACCCCACCTTTTTTAATACAAGATTATAGTTAACTCATTTTTCTGAATGATTAACATTATTATGATCTAAACTATCAAAACGATTTATTGATTAGCTAGTTTTTTTGAATATTCAGGAATAGCGAAATAAGCCATAGATAATATCACAAAAACTCGATGACGCCCCTCTCCCGGTCTCGCATATAATATGCGAAAATCAGTCAGCCAGTCGTGCGTGCGTATAGCAAGGAATAGATTCAGATTCGAGACGCGAAGGGGCGTCATATTATACAATATATTTCAAATATATTAATTTTACCATTATAAATTTAAAAAAGAGAATAAAATGGTAATATTTCATTATAATTTTTCAATGGAGTATGAATTAATAATAGTACTAAAATTCCTTGTTTAGACTAAATTATGAAAATGAAAAATTAACATTATGAAAATATTTTCCTTTTATAATTAAAATACAGGAATAAAGTTAAATCAAAAAGCGAATATAAAATATAAGGATACAAATATAAATATAGAAAAACATATAAAATAAAGAGAGCTTGGCGCTGCAGATATTATTGATTTGTAAAGGTTTGGTGATTAAGTCTATGACTTTTAAGACGATCTATTCTGTAGATATATACCCAGTACTCTCTGAGTTTTTAAGAGAACTCCCAAGAGTAAAAGAGAAAAAACCAATTCACACGATATACTTTTCACCAAAGAGCGCAGCTGCAAAAGAATCTGCAGAATTAGTTAAAGAACGCATATCAATAGAATTTGAAGTTGAGAATTTTGTAATAACAAACATTAACACGCTACCAAAGTTTGCACAGATAAAAGTCCTACCTAATGAGAAAGAGATCCGTAAAAAATTTAAGAAGAAAAGTGATGCGGTTTTAGAAGTTATTAAAATGTTAGATCCGATTTCATTGATGGAAGAGATTACAGCAGGACCAGTGACAATACCATTAGGTAAGGAACAAGAGGCTACCATAGATCAAGAGGACATAAAATTTGAAATAGATATTCCTGAAAATGTTGTATATAACGAAAACGAGCACGGATTTGTTTTTGTAGATTTATCAGTTGATGATAGATTACGCCAGAAAATCATTTTGATAGATGCAATAGATGCAATAAATAAGACCAAACGTAAAGTTGGAATTTCAGATGAAACGCCTATAAAATTGTATTTGAACTGCAAGGATGAAGAATGTGAAACAATCATTAAACCTATTCGTTTAGAATTAAAGAATAAGACGAATGCTATGGAATTATGGATAATAACAAAAAACAAAAAGCATGACTGGAACTCGCATAAGTATTATGGAACAATAAAAATTGGAGAAAAAAATATCGACTTTGCGATTGATCTTGTTGAATATCTCTGATTTTCTGGCATACTCCCCGCATTGAAATGCGAGGGGTCTGCATATAGGCTATTCAGCGGTAGCCATTTCATGCATATATGCGCTGTGCCCCGACAAGGGAACTATACGCTCCAGCCCTTTAGTATGTTTAGTTCCATTAAGATATGGATAATCATTATTGAACTTTTCTGCGATTCATCACCGCTTTGAAAAACGATGCTTTCTCGCAGAGTGTTTGTAGGCTATATCAGACGTTTTATTAGACCAAAGTAGAACTCAGTAGTTTCCGGGATTGATTCATAGAGGACATATTCGTTAGGACCATGAAGATTTGTACCTAAAGGTCCGAAATCAAATATCTGAGTGACTCCATCAGCGAAATGTCGTGAATCTGAAGCCCCTGCACCCTCGATTGGCTCCGAATTCCAATTCATTTCCTGCGATTGCGAAACTGCAGCTTTGATTAATTTGGAGTCCAATGAATTTGATACATAACCCACACCTGCTAGAACCTCAAGTTTAGAGTATGAAAGACGCCCCTCTAGTACTTTTTCTGCAGCTCTATGAATAGATTTTTTATCATTACTCATAGCACGAATATCGAAATTTACAGACCATATATCGCCATCATGAAACATCATATTTGGAAGTATATTTGTACCATAATCACTTGGTTCAGATGGAAAATTCATTCGCGAAAGAGAATACAACCACTTGACTAGATTTGTTAATGTCATATCTATAGATTGATCAGTACCTTGAGGGTCAGGATATACAACTTCAAGTTCAACCCAACTTGGTACTACATTTTCTTTTATGAAATCACCCTTCAATGATTTAATATAAACTGTATTTTCAAGTACGAATCTTGAGGCACAGAGTAATGCGTGGCGGTCCAATCCTGGACGAAAATATGCAGAATGTCGAGATTGACTTTTATAATATTCAGTTTCAAACCTAATAGTTTTAGTAATTCCTCTTATCGTTTTCAGTTGAGACCTGGCAGATATACTAAGTCGAAATGTATTTCTGCGTCTAAAGATTATCCTCTGCCCACTACCATCTGCCACTATAACATATTCAGGTGATAACCCAAGCTCGCGGAGACGTTCTCGAACAGCCACAGAACCATTGCGACCACCTATTTCCTCATCACCGGTTATACCAATCATAATAGTTGCATCTAAATTCAAATCCTTTAATTTTTCAGCAAGAAGCATAAGTGCAACAACATTTCCTTTATCATCAATTGTTCCACGACCGAAGGCTTTCTCGCCTTTTATGGTAAGTTTAAATGGGTCCGTCTGCCAACCATTTCCTGGTGGAACCACATCAAAATGCGCAAGGAATAGAATTTTCGGACCATGGTCCCCTTTTATTGCTAACACGCTATAATAACCATTTTGTTCTATAATTTCGGTTTTAAACTGTCTTTCTATAAAAAATTCATACAAGAATTTTGGAATCTTATCATCAGGTTGTAAATTCTCATGACGATCATTTACAGAAGGAATCTCAACAAGATATTTCAACCAATCAAGATATGGAGCGTTCATGAATATCACAAAATAATAACACATCAACTAAATTTTATCATTTATGGTGTTGGACATTTTAGAAAAAAGAAGAGAAAATTTGAGAACAAATTATGTTCTCTTGTAGACGAATCTGAGCCAATTGTCGGGCTTTGGTAATTCTTCTGGAAGTCCCTTCCTCTTACGAATTTCGAGAATCTTAGCTTCTTGCATGTTTGCAGGTATTGGTCTGAATCCCATAAACTCATAGCCAAAGAAGCTTCTACCGGAAGTTACACTTCGAAATTCATCAGCGATACCAATTGTTTCTGCAGTTGGAATAATTCCCTTTACAATTACGCTGTCTTCTTCAGGAGTAATATCTAGAATCTGACCACGATGACCTGTAAGGACTTTGATAACTGCACCTTGGGTCTCTGCAGGTGTCTTAATGTCGACTTTAAGCATAGGTTCATAGAGCTTTGGATCTGCTGTTAAGAAACATAAGTTCAATGCGGATGACACCATTGTCATAATTTCACTAAATCCAGTGTGAGCAGGATCAACGTGAACTGTGGCATCTGTAATGAATACCTTTACACCCATGACAGGCTCATGTGCAAGTGTACCACGATTACACCATTCACGGAAGATATTGATTACATAGTCTTTAATGCGGTCTAATCTCTGAACTCCAGTTGTGACGTTAATCAGCAAGTTGGTTTCATAAATATCCCAGATATTTCGTGCAGCCTTTGGATCCCAACCGGCTTCATCTCTAAGAATTTGACCGCGTACTTTGGGATCCTGTTCCATGTTAATTCGCTTACGACGAAGAAGTTCGACGGTCTTTTCATCTAGTGGCTCAAGATAGATCTTGATACGGTTGTGACCATTTGGAGACTTGGTGTGATATTCCTGACTGCGTGCTTCGGGAACTTCACGATATACAATAATTGGCTCGGATACTTTGATTGGAATCTGTTCATTTATACGCTTGGTCAGGATTTCAATCTGAAGTGGGTCAATACCATCTAGACGATACTCACCAGATTCTTTATCATGAACGAATCGAGCGGTGGGATCGGCCATGATCCATTTAGATACAACTTCACCAAGCTTAGCAAGGTCCTGAGGATCTTTTGGTTTGATACTTCGACTGACAACAGGTTCGCTTACATATTCTATGCTCTCAAATGGAGCGATTTTCTTGCCCGGCTCAATGAATGACTCGCCTGCAGGGCACATGAAACCAAATACAGCGAATAAGTTTCCTGCAGGAATCTTTTCTACATCAAGGATATCTGTGATTTCCATAACTCCAAGTCTTCTGACACGAGTCTTCTTTCTCTGATTAACAAGATAGATTTCCTGACCGGCAGATAATGTACCGGAATAAACACGACCAATAAGTGTAGGTCTTTTGCTCTTAGGATCGATAAATATCTTAGTAATCATACCCAGTAGAGGACCATTAGGATCACAGTTCAGAAGAGCTTTTCCGACTTCTGACTCTAAATCACCAGTCCAGATCTTAGGAATACGATACTGCTGAGCGGTCTGAGGGTCTGGAAGATGCTTCACAATCATACGTAATAACGCTTCATCAAGTTGTAGGTTTTCACGAAGCCACTTAACATCGCCCTCATTATACTTTTCGAATACAAGGTTGGGCTTGATGTTCTTCTCTGTCAGAATGTCCATCGTGAAGCCCCAGCCATGCTTTGCAGAACCAATGGCTACACTACCCTTCTGGAAGCTAACTTGCCATTGCTTTGCGTATTCTTTTGGTGCAATCTTGCGGATGAGGGCATTCACTTTATCAATAATCATGTCAATACGTTCATATACTTTAGCTGGTGGAAGCTTAAGTTCATTAATTAATCGATCTACTTTATTAATGAACAAAACAGGCTTACAATATTCTCCACCAACAGCAAGACGAATATTGGTTTCGGTCTGAGTCATGACACCTTCTAAAGCATCAACTAAGATTACTGCACCATCAGAGGCTCTAAGAGCTCGAGATACTTCACCGGTAAATGAAAGGTGTCCGGGGGTATCGTTCAATTGAATAACGTATTCTTCATCTCCAACTTTGAATGTAAGCATGACAACGCTTGTGAAAATTGTAATGCCTCTCTGTTGTTCTTCCTCATCGGAATCGGTCATCAGAGCCTGACCTGCAGCTTCATCACTCATAAGACCTGCTCTTCGTAATAGATAGTCAGTTGTTGTAGTCTTTCCATGGTCAATATGGGCAGCGATACTGATAATTCTCTTTTTCTTAATATCGCCTCCCATAACCATTTTTCTAATATCGTCGGGGTTCTTTACTCTTACCAACTTGTTCACCTTTTATGTTCAACTTAAACTTAATAATCCAAATGGCGAACGCGTCAAAACTATTTGTCATTTAATTTGTCATGACTTGTTCTCATTATATTATTACGTTCAAACCACTATGCAGTATTATTTAAGGATTATGAAATGGAAACTACAAATTCTTTTATATTTTTCCAATTGAAATATCTATAAAAATTTTAACATATATCTAGACAAATTAAATAATATTCATGCGTAGTACAAATAATATTAAAAAAATATACAATCTGTATCTATCGAATAACTTTAATACATGCTAACGAACCTTTTATACAAATAAAAGAATGAATGGTGCAGATTATGGTCTCCGAACAGGAAATTATTGAAGTTCTAAAAAACGTAGTAGATCCAGAAATTGGAGCCGACATTGTTTTTCTAGAAATGGTAAGAGATATAAAAATTGATGGAAACAAAGTTGAGTTAACAATAGATCTTACAGTTCCTGGTTGTCCTCTAGCAAGCTATATTGCAAACGATGCACGAGAACGCGTTTTATCATTAGATGGCGTAGATGATGTAAAGGTGTATCTGGGAGCAATGACACGAGAAAAACTTCAAAAAGTCTACGAAAAATTAATGCGCGAACGCGAAAGACGTATGCGCGAATTACAAAACCAATCCTAACTTGCTATTTCTATTACCTTTTAAAAAATATACATTGTTCAGCATAATCATATTACATTTGTGTAGAAGAATTATCCACATATATACTTTTTTTAACAATTTAGTTGCTAAAAGCCAAAAGATTTTAAAAGCATTTATATAAAATATTATATGGAGTCCTGTGTTCACGCTTAGTGAACCTAAGTGGCCTCCCGGCAAAAAGGTCACACAGGGCTCCCTTGTTGTTATTGTTTTTTTAATACTACTTTTTTTTGACCTAATTCTCACTAACCACTAATAGTTAAATGAAAATTAGGCATAAATGGTAGCCCGGCCAGGATTCGAACCTGGGTCTCGGGATCCAGAGTCCCAAATGCTTTTGTGGGGAATTTACCCTGACCACTACACCACCGGGCTATTTACTAATAAACAGAGATGAAACATACATACATAAACTTTATGATTTGCAAAAAAACACACACAAAAAAACATGTATTAAGTCTGATAGACATTAAATATTTGGCGCAAAATAAGGAAGTGAGAATATGCCATTATGGGGAGAATTATCTTCACCAAAATTTGATGACTTAAGGAATGAAAATAGCGTTGCAATTCTGCCATGTGGTTCATTAGAGGCACACGGAAAGCACCTTCCACTTTTTACAGATATGTTGTTACCGACTGAGATTTCTAAAGTTGTGGCAGAAAAAACAGACGCTTTAGTTCTTCCGCCTATACCATTTGGCGATTCCTGGCATTTCAAAGATTTTCCGGGCACGATCTCTATATCGCCAGATACACTTCGTAACTTCTATACTGAAGTCTTACGAGCAATAATAGCAAATGGAATCAAGAAAATTATAGTACTAAATGGACATGGAGGTAATGCAGGACATATTAGAGCTGCCGCAGAAGAAGCGTGCGAAGGAAACGATGCAATAATTGTAGTAATAAACTGGTGGTTAGATCTTGGAAAAGACGCACGCAAGAAAGTTTTAGAAACTCAAGAAGGCCATGCGGCGGAAGACGAGACCTCAGAAGTCATGGCAGTGCGACCGGACCTTGTAGATTTGAGCAAAGCCGTTGCATGGAGACCGCATTTTGAATTTAGTTTCTATTCATCAAAACTAAGAAGTAAACAGCTTAAAGATGGTATGTATGGAGATCCAACAAAAGCAAGTCCAGCAAAAGGTACAGTAATAGTCGAAGCAGCTATAAATGAGTTGGTAGATTTCGTAAAAAAATTTGAAAGAGGAGAATTCCCGAAGATTTGAAATCTCCCTCTTATTTTTTATTCCCACTCAATAGTTGCAGGAGGTTTATTAGTAATATCGTATACGACTCGGTTTATACCGTGAACTCGGTTTACAATCTCAGACGCAATCTTTTCAAGAAGATCCCAATCAATTTTTGCAAAATTTGCAGTCATACCATCTTTACTCTCAACTATGCGGATTGCAATTGTATGTTCATATGTTCTGGAATCACCCATTACACCTACGCTGGAAATTGGTAATAAAACCGCAAAATACTGCCATAATTGATTGCGAATATCCGAGCGGTCTATATATTCTCTAACAATTGCGTCAGCTTCCCGTAGTATAGATAATCGTTCTTCGGTAACTTCACCAATAATACGTATAGCTAGTGAAGGACCGGGAAACGGTTGGCGATTGATAAGTGTTTCAGGTAATCCCAGCTTTTTTGCAAGTTCTTTTACTTCATCTTTATAAAGATCTTTAAGAGGCTCAACGACCTTGAGATTTAACCAGTCAGGTAATGCAACATTATGATGACTTTTTATCTTTGCACTTTTTTCTCCGGTTCCAGCAGATTCGATACGGTCTGGATAGATTGTACCCTGCCCTAAAAATTCAATATTTATACCCTTTTTAGAAAGATTGTTTGCTTCACGTTCGAATACGCGGATGAATGTCTCCGCAATAACTTTACGCTTCTCTTCAGGATCCGTTATTCCTTTCAACATATCCAAAAATTCTTTAGAAGCATCAATCATCATAAAATGCTTAAATCCAAACTTTTCATAGAATTGTTTGACTTCTTCTGCTTCGTTTTTTCGTAATAACCCATTATCAACAAAGATACAATAAAGATTGTCAGGAGATACCAAATGCAAAATATACGAAGCAACAGTAGAATCAACACCACCACTAACGGCCATAATTACATTTGAAGAACCAATTTCACGTTTAACTGCAGTTTTAATCTGTTCAATTATATCACCAGGATCCCAATGCTCCTTCGCACGACATATCTTACGTAGGAAGTTTTCAAGTATTTTCATCCCAGATTCAGTATGATGAACCTCCGGATGAAACTGTGTCGAATACCAATTTGCGACATTATATTTCAAAGCAGCTATAGGACAGGATTCTGTCTTTGCCAGTATCTCAGCATTTTCAGGAGGATTTGATACAAGATCTGTGTGGCTCATCCAAACGACTTCATGATTTTTCAAGCCTTCAAAAATATCTTGTGGCACAATTTGTGCGACAGTTTTACCATATTCTCGCAGTTTGCCACTTTCTACTTTACCACCTAAGGCAAGACTAAGCAATTGATGACCATAACAAATGCCTAAAACAGGTAATCCAATCTTTTGAAGCGTATTTACAATTTGAATTTCATCATTTATACTATTACTATTTTTGACACTACGTGGACCTCCAGATAGTATGAACCCAATTACACCATCCATATTTAATTTGTCAAGCCCACGTGATGCAGGGAGTATCTCACTATATGTTCCGAGCTCGCGGATTCTTCGAGCAATTAAATGGGTATATTGTCCTCCGAAATCGATAACGATTATTCGTTCCAATCCAAGTATCTCCTATTAAATGCTTATGACGTTGTTTTTGCCTTATGCTATTTAATTTATTGATATACAAGTAGAAAATTTTTGCCATATTTCACTTCTCAAAATATGATACTTCGGAAAATCCTTATATAATTAAAAGTTAATTGAAAATTAATAACTTACCACTGATAATGGTAATAAGATAATGATTTATGATTAAGGTGAAATAAATGACAGATGTACTAGTACCTGAAGATAAAATCACCCATGGCAGCACAAAGGAAGAAAGAGCCAGATATATTTTGAAAAAGTATCCAGAACGCAAGCTGCCATTTGAAACTGAATCTATTTGCGATCAATGTTTACTTGAAAATAACGAAGTCCGCGTTATCAAAATGACAGTTTATGAAGAGAATGGCAAAGCTATGCTAAAGAAGACATGCCCGGTACATGGCGAAACTGTAGATGTATATTGGGGCGATGCAAAATTACTTGAACGCGCCTTTAAATACTGGTATAAGAGCATTGGTCTTGATAATCCACGAACGAAAATTGTCAAAGGTTGTCCGGAAGACTGTGGTTTATGTCCATTCCATAAGAGCCACACTGCACTTGCACTTATTGATATTACAAACAGGTGCAACTTAAGATGTCCAATCTGTTTTGCAAATGCAGCTCATTCGGGTACCGTCTATGAACCAACTCCCGAACAAATTTATGAAATTCTAAAGAACCTACGAGCAAATCGTCCTGTACCTGCACCAGCTGTTCAGTTTGCAGGTGGAGAACCAACTGTAAGCGAGCACTTGCCACAATATATTAAATGGGCAAAGGAATTAGGATTTAAACACGTTGAAATCGCAACTAATGCAATTAGAATCGCAAATAGCCTGAAATATGCAAAGAAACTAAAAGAAGCTGGGCTTAGTACACTATACATGCAATTTGATGGTCTAACCCCTGAACCATACATTGCAGCTCGTGGTGAAGACTTATTACCGAAGAAATTACAAGCGATTGAAAACGCTCGAAAAGCAGGATTGAACAGTATTGTTCTTGTACCCACACTTGTCCGTGGCTTAAATGATGACCAAGTTGGTGACATCATTAATTTTGCTGTTGAAAACCGAGATGTTGTACGTGGAGTTAACTTCCAGCCTGTTAGTATAACTGGAAGAATCAATCGTGAAGAACGAAATAATATGAGAATAACAATTCCTGACTTGATCCACCTAATGGATGAGCAAACAGACGGCCGGATCAAGCCACATGACTGGTATCCAGTTCCTGCAATGCTCCCAATTGGTCGTGTATTAGGTCTCTTGAAGGGCCGCCCACAGCTTGAATTATCATGCCATCCAGCATGCGGTGCTGCAACATTCATCATTATGGACGAAGATGGCAAGGACTATGAACCAATTACAAAATACATCAATGTAGATAACTTCCTTAAGACTCTTGAAGGAATCAACAATGACCTTGTAAATGGCGGTAGAATATCACGTATGAAAGCCAAGTTCAGAATCGCCGGTTCAATCAGACACTTCAAGAAGAAGGGAATCTTAAAGGATCTACTTAATGCATTCTTCAACAGAGGTGATTATGACTCACTTGCTGAATTTATGCAAAGAGTTATCATGGTTAGCGCAATGCACTTCCAGGACCCATATAATATTGATTTAGAGCGCGTACAGCACTGTGATATTAACTACGGAATTCCCGATGGAAGAATTATTCCATTCTGCACAATGAACACAATTCACAGACCTCGCGTTGAAGAGAAATTCTCAGTCAGCATTAAAGAATGGCTCGCATCTAAGAAGAAACTAACTGAAGTAGAAAAGGATTCCGTACGCGAAGCACTTGAGTGAGATTTCTCATATCTCACCTATTTTTTATTCTTTAAAAACAAACATTTTCTAAAATGTTCTATTTTTATTTCAATAAATATATATAGTCAGAAAAGAGTTATTTCGATTGGTATTAGTAGACGTGAGGTCTTAATTATGGATTTCGAAAAGTTGTTGAAGTCAGAGATTGTGCCCATTAATGAAGAATTGAAAAGATTCATGGAAGAGAAAAAAGAACACGGAAAACAATATAGTAAATGGCATGTCGAGTATTATGATAACATTCTTGAATATTTAAGCCGCGGTGGCAAGAGACTTCGCCCGACTGTTTTTGTACATGCATATCATGCTGTTGGAGCAAAGAATAAAGGAAATTTGTATCGGGCTGCAATTTCAGTTGAACTATTACATAATGGAAGCTTACTTCATGATGACTTAATTGATCATGATGAATTCCGAAGAGGCGGACCAACCTTCCATGCAAAATACCGCGATTGGTTTAAGGATAATGTGGACCCCAAAAAAGCAGTTGATTTTGGATCGGAAATGGGAATTCTTGGAGGCGATTCACTCATTAATCTTGGAAATGAAGCTATATCCACATCGGGATTTGCACCGGAACTACTTGTTAAATTGCATAGATATTATTCGCTCGCATTCAACCAATTAATCGACGGCGTATTTTTAGAAACTATGATGATTTGGGAACCAAATGTTACAGTTGATACATACATAAAAATGATTGAAGGAAAGACTGCAAGCCTTTTCGAAAAATCCATTTTAATGGGTGCCACACTTGGAGGAGCATCAGAAAGCCAACTTGAAGCATTAAGTGAATATGCAATTAAGACCGGAGAAGCTTTTCAAATCCAAGATGATATATTGGGCACATTTGGAGATATAAAAGTCACTGGAAAACCAGCAGATGGAGATATAAAAGAAGGCAAACGAACAATACTTGTAATTCGTGCATATGAGAAAGCAAATGATGAACAGAAGAAAATTTTGGATACTATTTTAGGACATCGAGAAGCAACACCAGAGCAAGTCGAACAAGTTCGAGAAGTGTTCAGACAAACTGGCGCATTAGAGTTTGCAACAGAATTAGGAAAACGCCTAAACAAAGAAGCTATGGAAGCTTTAGATAGGGCTGAACCTAAAATAAAAGACGAGTATGTAGAATTCTTCAAAGCTCTAAATGATTTTATGATCACACGTAATTTCTAAAAAATAAGAGAATGAGGCAGTTTAGCCTCTCTTTTTATATATTATAACAACTATTGCAATTAATGCTATTCCTGCAATAGCGCCTATTTCTATATAAAGTGGATCAACTGGAAATAGGTTAGTGTTGGTATTTGTACTTGAAGACCCAGTTTGTGATGAAGTAGATGAGGGACTAGAAGACGAGCTAGATGTCGATGAAGTTGGTTCAGAAACATCTACCAATTGTGTGTTTAATAGCCATCCGAAAATGTTCTTTAGAAATACTACATTATCGAAATCATTAGACTTACCGAAATCAAAATCTGAGAAAAATGTCGTACCTGCTACGGCAATCTTGTAATTTTCAACCTTTTCAACACCAACTAAAGGAATACTATCTCCACCAGAATTATCCTTCGTTGTGTCATATGTAGTATTAATTGGAGGCGGATTCTGATCTAATTGATAACAAGTAGGATCCCCAGTCATTACTGTAGTTGCGCTAGATCCAGGAAGATAGTAAATACTGGAAGGCGCAAACATGAAGAATGTATTTACACCTGCGGTAATATTTAATGTTTCAGAAGGTGGCTTGATATTTTCAAGTTCAACGTACCAATCTCGATAGGTATTCTGTTCATATACACTATCATCATTGACACGTATTGTAGAATTGATCTTTTCAAGAATTTGATTCAAAATATCTCTGCGAGCATAGGATGTATTGTAATAATCACCACGACTCGTGAGAATTATACTATGATTTGAACCGGATAACCAATTTGCAATTGCTTGCTGTTCCGTAGAATTGATTTCTGAATACGGGCAGGTCAATATAAGCAAGTCGATATCATCACTTAGTATAGCCTCAGTGAGTGGCCCATTTGCCATTACAACATCAATGCCCCAGCGAGGTAGCTGTGAAGATAATGAGCTCAGTTGACTATCACTATAGTCATTATTATGATAATTATCGATTAATGCAGTATATTTTATTTGAATTTCGGGTAATTCAGGAGCATTAATATTGTGAATAATAGTATACCATAGAGAGGTTAATCCATTAATTGCGCGAGACATTTGGAGTTCGGTAATATTCCATATGGTTTGATTTGTTGATAGTGCTACAGAACTAGAAGATGGGTAGGCTTCATGGATAAGTGAATAATATTCGTGCGCCCATGTTGCATGTTGAATCACAAAATCGGTGATATTAGTTACGAGAGCAGGAGGCTGAAGAGTTACTTCAAATTCACTTAGATGGTTATTAATGTCTTTTTCATATGCAGGATGACCTTCCCAATATGGTCCAGTATGCACAGGGATATTGATATCCGTGAAATAGTGTGACATTACTCCTGCTGCAAAAAATCCATCTTTCCAATTACCTTGTGAAAAGTTATTCACAACAAAGTTATACCAACGATTTACTGCAATATCCGCAGTGGTAGAATTATCGGTGTGTGGAATATAATAGAGATGATTTGGCCAATCTTGAAATACTTGATCTGGTGTTGTTGAACCAGTCTTTAATTCACTCATATACCAGAGAAATGCATTTCGCCATGTAGCATTAGGCAAGTTTGCCGTCGCTTTTTCTACAAAGTACATATGCACCGGTAATCCCCAAGCTTGTGCAGGGCGTGCATTTATACTTGGGGGAATAGAAACTATCAGTAATGAAATTAATATGATTATGGTATGATGCCGCTTCATTAGCCATACATCCTTAATTTTTCTATCCAAAAGAATTTGTATTCGTACTCTTAAAAATATCTCTATAATTTCGGAAAACTAAAAAGGATTATGAAAAAAGTTAGTAAATGAAAAATAAAAGAGGCCGACAAAAGGTGAATAGAAAAGTCTCGATTGTATTTATTTTGATTTTTACACTTTCATTTGTTTATCCATCTCCAATTCAAGCAGCACCTCAAGCCGCTGCAAATGTATTACCACCATTGCCTCAAATTAAGCATCCCTTCGTGAGACCTGTTTTATCAGACACATATATTGCAAATGTATTATTCGATGAAGCGCATGCATACAATTCTAGCGATCTATGGTCTCCGGGAAATGCTTCAATAATTGGAGGCTTATTACTTGCTAATCAAATTCATTCAGATACTAATTTAGATAAAAATATCACATCCAGCCTTTTAGCTGGCTATGATGTTCTCGTAATTATGTACCCACAGATAGCATTATCCAGCAGCGAAATTGATGCTATCAAAGCTTTTGTGAACAATGGAGGAGGCCTTCTCTTAGTAGGACTGAATGAAGGTGGCTCAGGTTGGGGATATACAACTACACACCTTAACCCAATTGCAGAGAACTTCGGAATACACTTTAATCAAGATTCAGAACATTACTTGATTACAAATTTGCCATCACATGAAATATTTACAGATGTACAATCAATGTCATCTTATGCAGATGATATGAAATCATGCACTCTAACGGTTCAATCACCAGCAACCAGCCTCGTAGAATACGATGGAAAAACTGTAGTAGCTGCATCAACATATGGCTCTGGAAGAATATTGGCGTTTGGCTCTCCGGGACCATTTATGATCTTCTTAAATAAGGAACTTAAGAATCCAAATGACCATTATCAGCTGGCTCTAAATGTATTTACATGGCTTGCACAGATACCACAACGTACAGTATCTGTTCCAGATCCATTTATTCTGTACGTTGGAGTTGGACCAGAACCAAACGCATCATGGATTCAAGATTTCAAACCATACTTGGGCGTATATCATGACCATACTACACATAGTGATGGTAGAGACAGACCCAATGAACAAGCCGATGCAGCTCTCTGGGCAGACCTAAACTATTTTGTTCTTACAGATCATATTTATGAAAAGCCAGTTACTATTGGAGGTATAACTGGCGCCCAAGCTGCAGATGCATATATTCGTGCAAATCATTATGACCTACAAGTTGTCTGGGGGCAAGAAGTCTCTCACATTCAACATACAACTGTATTCCCATCAACTGCAAATATTCACAATAGTACGCACAAAGCAGTTGTAATTGAAGCCCACAAGCAAGGTGCAATTGCAATCTATGCGCATCCCACAATCGGACCAAGTTATATTGAACCCTACATGCATTTTGATGAGATCGGTTTCGATGGTATTGAGATTGATAATTCCGGATATATACTGGGAAGTCCAGAAGCTGGATTTACACATGTATTCGTAGGTGCTTCAGATTCACATAACAGAATTAAGATGCCATTAATGGAGATGTACATGTTCTTCAACGAGACACATGGATACATGGGTAATCCATCAGGACATGACTTAGTCAATGCAATCTTAAATAGACGCGTTATAATTAGAGACCGCTTTAACAATGCGCTCATTGGTGAAAAGACCTGGATCGATGTACTATTCAATTATACAGAACAAGCACAGAATTTAATTCAAAATCTAACGAATGCAATAACGGCACATGAAAATTCTGGAAATATTGCATCACTCTCGAGATATTATCTCAAATGTGCTATACGTGCATTTGATAATGGAAATCCATATCGCGCGATCCAATATGCAGAATCAGGATTGAATTCTAAGGTACTAAATATATCAATTACATTCAACGAATATAGTGCAATATTTACAGAAACTGGAATTAGTAAGACTTTCTCGGTTACAATTAATAATTATAATACCGAAAGTATTACCTTCAAAGCCGTTACAAAAGTCCAAAATCTTAACTTAGCAAATACCGAAATCACAGATATTACAATACCTGCAAATGGTAAGTATATTTACAATGCAACATTCTCAGCTAAGAATGGAGGATATGGAGTTGTACATATAACAATCGAAAATTCAAGCGTGGGAGACATAAAACAATATTCTGTAGATGGTGCTGCATACTACTTCGTTCCAAAACTCGAACCAAATCCACCACAGGCAAATCAAGAAGCTGTAATTGGACTATTCGCAACACCAGATACTATGAGCAGAGTCACTTCAGTTTTAGTCAGTTATAATACTGGAAATGGTTGGGAAAATCATACACTAACCGCTGAAACAAATGGATATAGTACTTTATTGGAGGCACTACCAGGCGGAACAAATGTACAGTATAAATATTATGCATTTGATCATGATGGGCATGTATTCACATCACCAGTTTTTAACACTACAATTTCCAATGGCGAAGAACATCCAAGCGGAGGCTACACTTTAGGTTATATACCAATAATCGCAATTGGTGGAGCCGTAGCTGTTGTAATTATAGTATATATAATCAAGTTCAAGAAGTAAATACTTTTTACACTTCTTTTTTATTTTTTAACATAATGAGGGATAATCATGACACGAATAATAATAGTAGCAGACAATAAAGTTGGAGAACCGTTTACCCCAAAAATCGATACTATAAAACACACATTACTTACAAAATCACCAGACCATTGTATGGCAGAACATGGACTTTCGATATTTATTGAACATGATGATAAGAAGCTATTATTAGACTCATCCGGGAGTTCATCGGTTTTTAAACATAATCTGAAACATTTAAACATAGCACTTAAAGACATTGATGCGTATGTAATGTCTCACGGACATTGGGACCACGTTGGAGGACTCATGGATATTATTTCTGCTAGAATCCCCATATATTTGCATCCACATGCGTTGTCTGAAAGATTGGTAAAATACAAGGATTATTCATACAATGTTGGACTTTCATCAACAGTAAGGAAGATTTTGACAGATTATGATGTAACATATACGATACAACCAACGAACATTACAGAGAACATAATTATATCCGGGGAAGTCCCACGGATCGCAGGATATTACTCAAAACCATCAAAACACTCGCTATATAAAAAGAATGAGGCTTGGATTGAAGACCCATTAATTGATGATCAGTTTATATCATTATTAACAGACAAAGGTCAGATCATAATTACTGGATGCTGCCATAGCGGATTGATAAATACAATCAGATACGCAAAAAATCTATCAGACTTACCAATTTATGGGATTATTGGTGGATTTCACTTACGAGCAGCGTCTAATGCAGAAATAGATGAAATAATTCATGAACTTGAATCTAACAATATAGAGTTTATAGTACCACTCCATTGTACAGGATTTAATGCGGTACGAAGATTTACTGAATTAAATGGTTTTATATTTGCGGGAGCTGGAAGCGAATTAACTATAAATACATAAAACAGAAACATACAAAATTATGACGTGATGAAATATGGCAATCTATAAGTTGGGAAAACTTGTTCCAAAAATAGATCCAAAAGCATACGTACACCCAATGGCAGTTGTTATTGGTGACGTATCAATTGATGAGTATACCTTTGTCGCACCAACAGCCGTAATTAGGGGCGATGGCGGAAAAATCATTATTGGATCTCATACTAGCATCCAAGATGGCGTCGTGATTCACAGCCAACGAGAATATACAACAGAAATCGGTAATTATGTAAATATAGGACACAACGCAACAATTCATGCACGATTGATTGAAGATAGAGCTGCCATAGGTATGGGTGCAATTATAGCATATAATACGGTAGTTCGAACAGGTGCAATAATAGGAGATGGCGCGCTTCTCCCTCAGAATAAGGAAGCCCCTGCAAATAGTATTATGGTAGGAGTCCCTGCAAAAGTTATGAGATATATTGAATCTCCAGAAGACCCCGCACGCGTTCAAATCGATGGCTTTGTTGATTTTTATACAAACAACGCAAAGCGATATCCAAATGAATTAGAACGGATAGATTAGATCTATCCAAGATACGTAGATATTACTCGGGATGACGTGTCATCAATTTCTCTTTTTTCTATTTTTATAGCTCCTGAAAATATTCGCAATGGAAATAATAAAAGTCCTAATAAATAGAAGGATCCAAACAATACAGGAGTATTTTGAATAAATAGCGAATCAAATAATAAATATCCTATGCCATTAATGCGAATCAATGTTTCAAAGATTATTGATAGACTTATAATTAAAGGCGCGAGCTGATGTGCAAATAAACTAACTAATTCTTGAGTCGAAAGATATTCTGAAAATTTTCCATTGAAACTCATAAATATTCCAGTTGCAGTGAACATAAGTAAAAGTAAAACAATTTGCTTAAACACGCCAGCCCACATATGTAAAATTGGTTCAAAATAAAGAACAAAACCGGTTAATACAAGAGATACAATAAACCCACCAGACCATAACTTAATGTCAGATAAATGCTCATGCTTAATTGCAATAGTTACATTATTTTTAACCTCGAAGGAATTTTTATATACAAATATAAGTAGGACAAGAGCCCCATACAATGAAATGAATGTTATTGCAAATCCATACAATACAATAGGTAAAATAAGATTCCCATTAATAGGATCTAAACCATAATTAAATAATATAGTATTATGAACTCCAAGTACAAATTCGAAAAATGGTGATGTGCCCCAACCCCAATGTTTTGTAATTTCAACAATGTAAGATTCAGGAAGGCTTTGATTAATATTCGAAGGAGGAAGATTTGCTATCCATGAATGGAAATAAACCGCAAATACGATAAAGGCAATTGAAATAATTAATTCAAAGACGCTTTTCGTCACTACCCATAGGATTCTCAGATACTTTTCCAAATTACTATGAAATCTTAAAAGCACATACTTAATTTTCGCTTTTATCTTGAATAAATCCATGGATACCCTTCCTTTGCAGATAATCAAAACAATATTAAATCCGAATATTCATAAATCTTTTTTAGTATATCCAAAATCGGCTGGGATTAAAATGGATAGAAAAAAAATCACAGTTACAAAACTCCTACAGATGAAAAAGAAGGGCAAAAAGATTGTAATGTTAACTGCTTATGATTATATTATGAGCAAGTTGTTCAATGAAAGCAGCGTGGACATAATTTTGGTGGGAGACTCCGTTGGAAATACAGTCTTAGGATATGACAATACAATACCAGTAACTCTCGAAGATATAATACATCATACAGCAGCTGTCGCAAGAGGAAATCAATATTCGTTAGTAGTAGCGGATATGCCATTTATGACTTACAAAATTAGTCCAGAGCAGGCATTGCAAAATGCAGGACGCTTGATCCAAGAAGGCCATGCCGAAGCGGTAAAGATGGAAGGGGGAAAAGAAATTGAAAACATAATCAGAAAAGTAGTAGATGCGGGTATACCAGTTATGGGACATATAGGATTTACACCGCAGTCGATCCACAAATTTGGAGGATATAAAGTCCAAGGAAAAGATGAAAAAACACAAAAATACTTGATAGAAAGTGCAAAAGCAATTGAAAATGCAGGAGCTTTTTCTCTAGTCTTAGAATTGGTACCATCAGAAATTGCAAAAGAAATTACGAATTCAATAAATATTCCAACTATTGGAATAGGTGCAGGCCCATATTGTGATGGACAAGTACTAGTTATATATGATATGTTAGGTATGGTTCGTGGATTTAAACCGAAATTTTTGAAAACGTATGCAAATTTAGGAGATGAAATCGTTAAGGCAATAAATACATATGCTGATGAGGTTAGAAAAGAAATTTTTCCAGATAAGGACCATTATTATTAAAAAATCAATTTTTTGCTTTTGATTTTTCCCTTATAAAATAGTAATGTTTTTGTAAGAATATGTATAATATATATATATGGGTATAAAAATGCAAGAAAGAAAAATTACGCCAATCGATGTCGAAAAGATATTAGTCGATATAATTCGCAAAAATCCAGAGGACCACCTATTATACGATCTGTTAGCTTACGAATTGGGTATATCAAATGTAAATGGAAGTAATAAAGAAAAAGTATTAGAGGACCTTCAAAATAATGCAAATAAATATAATCTATCAGATAAACAAGTTGAAAAAATATTTTATTGGATAACTCATCCTGTTCGAGATATTCGCCAGATAATTATCACAAAGACCATCGAAGAACTGTTAAAGGATGAGCGATTCCATGATTCAGTATATGACATACTATGTAGCTTGGCTGGAAAAGAGGGCGTAGAACTCATATTCAAATGGGTAAAAGACGGTGTAATGACATTAGAGCAGGCAGTATTTACAATCGTATATCCAATAAGTGACATTTATTAGTTCCTTATTTTTTATTATTATAATGGAGGAGAATTGAATGTCTGTCGATGAAGAATATTATACACCATACGACTGGTTTGAAGAAGGAAGAGTCGCAGAGGTAAAAGGCGATTATAAGCGCGCCATTGAATGTTATGAGCATGCAATAAAACTAAAACCGGATTTTGGAAAAGCTTGGTATTATAAAGCAAAAGCTCATTTACAGTTAGGAGAAAAACAAAAAGCGATAGAGTGTGCCAAAAAAGCACTTGAATTCAAACCAGAATGGAAATCCCACATCGATAAAATACTAGAGGAAGCTATGTAAATAGACTAACTAGTTCCCTCTTTAAAGCATCGGAAATACCAAGCTTGATAGTTTTTTTACGACGGAAAAATCCTTTTTTATTATTATGGTTACGTGTTACTTTAGTAACTAGAATTTCTTGTTTTCCATCACGAATATAGATGTTTGTTATATCTATAATGAATTCTTTGCTGAAAATAGCTGAAACTTCAGGTTTTGCAAAATTTAATCGGCGGTATGTTTTCTCACCTGATTCGTTTATCAAAGAAGACATTGCAGCAATTGCCTTGGGACTGATTTCAATATCAGTCTTTGATCTGTTTGCCATTATTAATCCATTCTTATTTGAAATAAATGCAGCTTCGCAGTTTGTTTCAGCAATTAGTTTATCTAAAAACCTATTTAATCTAGCTAGAGTTCCACCTTTGGTCATAGTCGATTTCCTCCTTATAATACTGTTTCAGGATGCAATTTAACATCCACATTTGATTTAATAACTTCTATAATATCTCGAATTGCATTTTCTAATTCAAGTAAAACCAATCCAAGATTAGACACTGTAGGAAATATAACAAATATAATTACATTTTCCCAAATTTTTTCCATAATGATTGTTTGTCCAGTTGGATCATCACCAATTTTTAATATGACTTGGTTTAAAGGCTGATCTGGAACTAATTCTTGAACACCACGTTCGGCAATTGAAACAACTGAAGAAATAATTGCACTGATAGTTGTAAGATCCGTATGTTCAGCTAGATCATAGGCTATTGGAAGCCCATCTTCTGTAACTACAATCGAGGCCCAAACAGGAACTGATTTTTTAAGTTCTGCAAGCCTAGAAGATATAATTTTTTCGATTTCACTAAGTTCGCTCAAACTAATTCCCTCCTGACAAAGATTCCTTACGCTTTTTTATTTTCATTAATAGATATGAAATTGCATCACTAATTCCTACATTATTCAAAGCTGATGCGGGAAAGATATCTGTAATAATTTCACTATCCCCAAGTAATGTTTTCACAGTCTCTACGGGCATAGCATCAGGCAAATCTTGTTTGTTTGCGAGCACTACAATAGGAATATCTTTTCCCAAATGCAGAACTGCTTCTTCCAAAAGCGCACTCGCTTGACCAATAGACATAGGGTCGGAGCTATCAACAAGAAACAAGATACCATCACTATTTTTCATAACCATTTCACGGACTGCCTTAAAATGAATTTGCCCGGGACCGCCCTTTAGCTCGACCTTAGATACAATATATCCATTATATTGATCCTTTTCTTTTTCAAATTCTTGCTCACTAATGACTAAACCTTGGGATTCTTCTCGAGGTCTAACCCAAAATACATGACCAAGATCAAATGCAGTTGTAGTAGATCCGCTACCATCACGTAATGGTTTTTCAATTGAAAGTGCTTTAGGATCTAGTTTATGAATTAAAGTAGTTTTTCCTGCTTGAAAAGGCCCTGCTACATATATTTTATAATCATAAGGTTTTTTACCGAACATAAGACTGAACACCTACATCTTGGGGTTTTACTTTTAATAATTTATTTATAAATTCTGTTATATAATATTTATTATATGCCGAATATTTTTTAAAATTTAATAATATTATTCAAATTTTTTATAGATTCAATTATATAAGTTGCAACGTCTTTTAACTCCTCAAATGTTCCAACACCTGAAAGTACGCCAACAGTAGGATATCCTAAAATTTTTCCAGCTTCCAATTCTTTTCGTCTGTCACCAATTACCATGACATTTTCATTCTTCTGACCATCAAGTGCATATCGGAGTAATTGAATTCGTTGTTTTGTGAAATCGCTAAGGAAGCTTGTTTTCGGATCATACAATATTCCTGCAGTGATTATTTTGTTGAAATATTGCTTTATACCCAGATATTCAAGCTCTTTCAAAGTCGAATTGTGATTACTTCTTGATGTAACAAGAATTAAAATATGATTTTGCGATAATTCATCTAAAGTTTGTTTTGCACCAGGGATTAGTTTAGACATTTTATATAATTCATAGAAATAATTAGACATTTTATATCTAATTTCAAGAGCTGTCTTATCAGAAATTTCAGGTATTATTCTCTTAATACGATGAATTGGGTCTTCTGTAAATTTGAACCTATCTCGGATTATTTCAATTGGTACATCAAAACCTAAGTCTTCAAATGCCTTTTTAATAGCTATATGGTTGCGTTCAGGCGCATATACAATTGTACCATCCATATCGATGAGTATTATCATATAGGGATACCCACTGTTTATCTTATAGTTATATATTATTTCGAGTGTGACTAATAATATTATTGATTTTTATTTTAATTTTATTACCAAAACTACAATAAATGAAAAATAAAAAAAGTAAATAAATTATTCTATTATTTAAACTCCGAACATATCTCCAGCTTTTCTCATGATTTTTCTTGCGGTTTCTTCTGATTTTTTCTGAACGCTAGTATATTTTTCTTTAATTAGGAAAAATGAAACTAGCCCGATTTCACTTTTTAACGCAATGCTTTGGAAAGATCGAATAACATATAATGAGAACGGCAGACCTATTAAAATGCCAATACCCCAGACGAGAAGCGTAAATAGAGAGGGATCCATACTAAATACAAGATTAATATTTAGTCGAATCAACTTATAGAACAAAGACCACACAACTGCAAAAAGTACTGATATAGAGATTCCAAACTTTGCAGCTTTTGATACGATTTTTAAAACCAAACTGTCTTCAGTATTTGCTTCTAATACCTTGAGGTCATGCTTCCAAGCGATAATGCGATAACTTAAATTAGAACCACTTCGATAGGTCATAAACGCAACAATCGCAGAAATCAAGGTATCAACAGAAATAATGAAACTCCCCGTAATAGAATCATACAAAGTAATCAAAGATATAATAGATCCTATGAGAATCCATTGTATGGTGTATATTTTTGATCTCCGTTTTGCTTGTGATGTTTCTTCAGGAAGTTTTACATCCAATGTTTTTGTTAGATATTTTGTAAATTTACCAGACATTAATTTGCCAAGTGTAATTACCAGATTTAGCATTATAAATAGAAATATTAAAGACCAAGCGAATGCAATTCCCAATAAATTTGCAATCTGCATGACAGTCACCCCCTTATACATAAATAATTTTATAATGCGATAAGATTTTTTAATCTTTTGACGATTCTAAATTCAGATACTAGTCCGCGAATGATAACATTTAATTAGATACGTCATAAATGGAAAATCAATGAATGTGGTTGGGAAAAAATTGGATGATAAAGAACTCGAACGAATAAGTATTACAATTCCAACGGATTTGCTCAGGCAATTTGATGAATTTTATAGAAAGAAAGGATATACAAAAAGATCAGAAGCTGTTCGTGATGCAATTCGCCAATTTATTAATGAACAACTCTGGATAGACGAACAGATAGGACGTGTATTTGCGACAATTACCTTAATATACAACCACCATAAAATGAAAAATCAAGACTTAGTCAATGATATACAGCATAGTTTTCTAGACATAATTAGGGCAACAATGCATATTCATATAGATCACGAGCGATGCCTTGAGGTAATTGCAATCGAAGGCGATAGTGAAAAAGTAAAAAGCTTGGCAAAACGCTTTGTAAGTATGCCAGGTTGTGAAATTGTTAAATTAACAGTTGCAGGACATAGTAAGAGCGAGCACCATCATTAAATTAAAAATATAAAAAAATAACGAATTTAAATTGAATCCTTTACATCGAAGGTTAGCTTTCCAGCCTCTTTAGTCTTTATTGAAATATCGAGTTTATGTTCTCCCGCATCTAATGTTTTTTCCTTTATTATCCAAGTAGATGTAGCTCGAACCTTAATAGGAAATGAATTTTCTGGAGTAACCTCGCTTAATTTTATAGTTTTATCATCTAAGATTACCTCAATTGAATCAAGCGGAATCTCTGAATCATCAATTTTAATGTACTCAACACCAATTACGGTTCCATTTGCAAGAGTGTTTTTTATCTGAAAAGAAACACTGTCGGGAGTTCCGTCACCTGACGTATCAATATTTTTCAAGCTACCCTTCACATATAATTTACGTAGCAAGAATTTAGGGATCATCATTTTTTGAAACACCTATATTCTTGATACATTTTCTATTATTTATAATTATTTGTTATAAAAAATGGGAATTCAAAATGCACAGAAGCGTAAAACAATTCTTTCTTTTTTTAATGCATATTTATATTTAATTTATATTTTAAAAAATATCGAAAGATTTTTCTTAACGTTTTTTCACAATATCCTTGGAGTTGATACCATGAATAATAATTTCCTCTGGGGCGCTTCGGAAGCAGGTTTCCAGTTTGAAATGGAATCCAAAAACGACCCAAATAATGATACAAATACAGATTGGTACTTATGGGTAAGAGACCCGATAAACATAAAGAATCGTATGGTCAGTGGTGATTTTCCTGAGGATGGAATTGGTTATTGGAATAGATTTAGGAATGATCACGATCTTGCAAAATCAATTGGTATGAATGCATATCGAATTGGTATTGAATGGAGTAGAATTTTTCCGGAGAGTACTAGAAAAATTCATGTTGATTATGAAACAAATGACATGGATTTTATAACAGAAATTGAGATAACGGATTACACAATCGAGCAATTACGAGAACTCGTAAATCATAAAGCACTATCACATTATAGAGACATAATTATGGATTTACGCAGTAAAGGACTCAAAGTAATTGTAAATTTAAATCATTTTACGCTTCCACTCTGGATTCATAATCCAATAACAGCACGTAGCAGCAACCTAGAGGAAGGCCCATTGGGCTGGATTGACCGTATGAATGTCATTGAATTTACAAAATATGCAGCGTTCATGGCAAGCGAATTAGGCGATATCGTAGATATGTGGTCAACATTTAATGAACCATACATTGTAATAGAATCAGGATATTTAATGCCAGAAGTGGGATTCCCGCCGGGTGTAAATAGACCCGATGCATATATGAGCGGAGCAATGAACTTGATTATGGCACATGTACATGGATACAATGCTATAAAACAATGGGATACAGTCAAAGCAGATGATGATAGTGAAAACTCAGCATTCATTGGGATAATTCACAACATATCACCTGCATATCCCCTGGACCCATCAAATGAATTAGACGTACAAGCTGCAGAGCACTTCAACGAAATCAGGAATTATTTATTATTGACTGCAATAACAAAAGGCGAAATAGACATAGATGTAAATCTAGAAATCACTGATGAAGAACGAATACCAGAATACAAGAACAAATTGGATTGGATTGGCATAAATTACTACACACGGATTGTTGTTAGTCATTCTGAAGAACCTATGATTCCATTTTCAGAAGTGACTGATTTTAAGATTGAACCAGGCTTTGGAGTGAGTTGTGTACCTAATTCAAAATCACGAGGAAATAGAACTACAACAGATTTTGGATGGGAAATATATCCCGAAGGCATGCGAGATGTAATAAATCAAGTGTCTAGATATGGACTGCCAATGTATATCACAGAGAACGGTATTGCAGATGCCTTTGATATTCTCAGACCGTATTATATAATCACCCATATTGATTCAATGCTAAAAGCCATAAATGAAGATAAAAAAGACGTACGTGGTTATTTCCACTGGGCACTTACAGACAATTATGAATGGTCTGAAGGATTTTCAAAGAAGTTCGGATTAATAGAAGTAGATCTACAAACAAAAGAGCGAAGGCTCAGAGATAGCGCATACATCTTCAAAGAAATAGTAACAAACGGCCTCTCAGACAAGTTGAAAGAAAAATACAACATATAAGAGGTGCTTATGAAATGAGCACTCAAAACATTTTATTGAACTTATATGAGGTCACATATAAAATTAGACAGTTTGAGAAGACTGTAGTTCAACTTCAAAAGGAAGGACTAATACCGAAAAAAAGAGCTTTATTATGTACAGGTCAAGAAGGTGTAGCCGCAGGAATTATCTTAGCCTTAAAAAAGACTGATTTCGTACAGAGTACTCACCGAGGCCACGGACATCTAATTGCTAAAGGTGGAAATCTAAAATTAATGTTGGCAGAGCTAATGGGAAAGAAAGATGGATACGGCCATGGTCGCGCAGGCTTCATGCATCTAATAGATCCAGAGATAGGATTTCTTGGAGAAACTGGAATTGTAGGTGCAGGAATCCCGATAGCAGTAGGAGCTGCATTATCTCAGAAGATACAAAAAACAGGTAATATCGTAGCGGTATTTTTTGGAGATGGAGCTGCCAATCAAGGTACATTTTGTGAATCATTGAACATGGCGTCAGTATGGAATTTACCAGTCCTCTTCGTTGTTGAAAATAACAAACGAGCCTTAGGAACACCACAAGAAAAAGTCACTGCAGGTAAAGATATCAGGGATAAAGCTAATGCTATGGGTATTACAACCACAAAGCTCAACGGAAACGATGCAGAACATGTTTATGCCGTTGCGAAAGAATATATCGAGAAAATTCGCGAAACACATCGTCCGGTATTAATAGAATGTGAAACCATACTCTTAGATACATATGATTCAGAAAATTATGAAATAGATCCATTACTAATTCTTAGGAAAAAAATCCAGAATGAAGAAAAATTGAAAATAATTGAAAATAAGGTAAATAAAGAAATCAAAGAGGCAATTGATTTTGCAAAAGCATCGCCGTATCCTTCAGTATTAACATGCTAAGGAGGGTAATAAATGCATACGACAACAATGAGCAAAGCTCTCAATGAAGCCCTTTTTGAAGAAATGAGCAAAAATGATAAAATTATACTATTAGGAGAAGAACAAACTTCTGGTTCGATTTTTGGAGTTACAAAAGGTCTTGCAAATAAATTCGGTGAGGAACGCGTAATAGATTGTCCCATATCTGAAAATTCGTTTGTTGGAGTCGCAGTAGGTGCTGCAATAACAGGGTTAAGACCGGTTGTAGAGATAATGTTTGCAGATTTTATAACACTAGCAATGGACCAAATTGTTAATCATGCGGCTAAACTTGGATTTCTATCACCACATCTTAACGTCCCAATAATAATACGTATGAGCGCAGGACGATATCCAGCAGGGGGAGTCCATCACAGCCAAACTTTTGAATCATGGTTTATGAACGTTCCGTGCCTAACTGTTGTAGCACCATCTGATGCTTATGATGCAAAGGGGTTATTAAAAACAGCACTTAACCATGAAGGCCCCGTGATTTTTATAGAGCATAAACAATTATACAATAGGGAATCAGAAATTCCAGATGAAGAATACAAAATTCCATTCGGAAAAGGAAGCATAAAACGAAAGGGTAAAGATCTTACATTGATTGCAACAATGGAAATGGTTCATAAGGCTATTCAAATTGCAGAAAATATGTCAAAAGAAGGAATTGATATAGAGGTCATTGATCCGAGAACTCTAAAACCATTAGATACCAACTTGATTATAGAGTCAGTCAAAAAAACAGGTCGTGTATTAGTTCTTACAGAAGACCAACTGACCGCAGGATCCTCAGCAGAAATAATAGCACAAATTGTAGAAAGAGGATTTGAATTTTTAAAATCGCCGCCAATTAGAATCGGTCCTCATCCCACACATGTACCGTATTCGCCACCACTTGAAAAAATATATTACCCATCAGAACAGACAGTAATTGATGCAATTCATAAACTCATAAATTAATAATTTTTATCATTTTTGGTGATAATATGAAAGACTTGAAAAAACTTCTTGCAGACGGCATAAAAGCACTTGGTGAAGGAAAACATATGGAAGCATTAGCTCTTTTTGATGAAATAATCAAAGAAGATCCAAAAATTATGGAAGCATGGTACAACAAAGCTGTCACACTAACATATTTGGGAAAAGACGATGAAGCAATATCGGTTTATGAAGAGGCCCTAAAAATCGATGACAAAATACCGGATATGTGGTTTAACTTGGGAAATTTGTATTATGATAAATTTCAATATGATAAAGCCATTGATTGTTATAAGCATGCTGTAGAATTAAATCCAAATGATGCTGAAGCATGGAATAATCTTGGAAATGCATTTGCACAAAAAGGCGATACGGAGAATGCGATCCGTGCATACACAAATGCAATACTTGTAAATCCCGAATATGCAGATGCATGGTATAATAAAGCAAGGTCACATTATGTAATCGGAGATTTTGAAAAAGCTGTAGTATATGGAGAGAAGGCAATTCAGTTAAATCCAGCCCTTGCTAGAAGAGCTCAAGCATGGCTACCGGATGCACGAAATAGACGCGAAGTACATAAATCATATGATGAAACAAAAAACACACATAATCATAACCATAACCATAACCACGAAAATAAACGGAAGCAAAAATAGAATAAAAATCAAAATAAGTACAAAATGAATAAAAGTGAGAATACCAAAAATAATTTTGTAGATAACTGATTATTTGGTGCTAATAAATGAGTGAAAATATAGAAATCATTGAAAGTGACGATTACATTTCAATATCCAATAAAATCATGACATTAAGTATAAACAAAAATACAGGTTGCTTAGAAATATCAGACTTTTCAGAAAAGCTGTATCTTATTGATGGGTATATATTATTTAACACGGATTTGGGTACATTCTCAACAAAAGATTCCCCCATATTAAATGTAAATCTAAATTCAGATTTTGACTCTATTAATTTGACAATAAAATACATCATTGACGACTATGATGTATCACTAATAATAAGTGCCATTGAACAACAAAAATTTATGACACTACAAGTGAGGATTAACAATAAAAGCTCAAACGATTTGAGATTTAAAAATTTGAAAATTATTTTTGATATTAAAACAGAACAACCACTATGGGGTTTGAAAAATGGCTTTGGTTCTTGGGACCTAACGAAACCCGAGAAAATTAAAAATGCATTATTTGAGAGTTATTGGTATACTGTAATATATGAAAAAGAAAATTATGGTATTGTATCAGGTTTTACATCTTTTGAGGATTTCATTTTTAAGTTTAATATAGAAAACACCAAGTTTGTTCCAGAAATTATTTTGGATAATTTCAAAGTGGAACCTAGCAAATACATAGAATTGCCTGCAATATATTTTCGAATAGGCAAAGTTTCAGAAATATTACAGGAATATACAAAATATGTACAAGAAAAAAACAAAATCAAGATTTTACCACGAATCCCAACTGGATGGTGTTCTTGGTATTATTACTATACATTTGTATCGTATGATGACGTAATCAATAATACAGAATTTTCAAGAAAATATTTTGGTGATTCATTCGAATACATCCAGATCGATGATGGGTATCAAGTAGCAGTAGGAGATTGGATACCAAATGAGCGATTTGCAAAAGGATTGGATAACTTAGTTAAGGAAATAAACAAATTCGGATATAAGGCAGGAATTTGGATTGCGCCTTTTATAGCCATAGAAGATTCACAATTGTTCAAGGAGCACCATGACTGGTTCATTAAGGATACTAAAGGAAATCCGAAGAAAGTCGGTTATAATCCTCTTTGGAATAGCAATATTTATGCATTAGACCTTACGCATCCGCAAGTTCAAAATTGGTTATATGAAACTTTCGCGAGATTTAGATCATATGGATTTGAATACTTCAAAATAGATTTTCTATATCATGCGATGGCAGAAGGTAAAAGATATGCAGAAATACCAAGAGGAAAAGCTTTTCAAAATGCCTTATCAATAATTAGACGCGCGGTAGGAAATTCATTAATTTTAGGCTGCGGCGCACCTCTCGGAACATCATTAAAGTATGTCGATGCGATGAGAATTGGAAATGATGTTGCACCAACATGGAAACTAGATTGGGGTGGTGGCATATATCAACCCGCATTAAATACAGTTTTTCGATGCTATTTGAACAACACATGGTGGTTGAATGATCCAGATTGTGTACTTGTTCGCCAAGAGGATTCGGATCTTTCAGATGATGAAGTTATTTTCTGGCTTACAATTGTAGCAATTAGTGGAGGATTAGTAATTGATAGTGACAATTTGGAAGAAGTTTCAAAAACACGCATTAATCTTTTACAACGCATACTACCACCAATAAAAGCAAACCCAACTACTATTATTAAAAATCAAGATCATCCAGAAATATTCTATTTCAAAATTGGACCGACAGAAAATATTACAATCTTAGGATTATTAAATTTTGAAGACGATATAAAAACAATTACATTAGATTTTGAGGAGATAAATATAAAGAACATAGTACATGTTTCTGATTTTTGGAACATGACATATGTGGGGAATTTTAAAGAACATATTACGTGTGAAATAAAGCCGCATTCCGCAAAATTGTTGATTCTAAAGGAGAAGAGTGGCCGACCTGATGTAATAGTATCTAATGGACATTTTGCACAGAAAGACATGATAGACACATGCTGGAATGAACATACTAAAACTTTAGAGGTTCAGGATAGTTCAAGATCAAACGAATTCTTAATTGCAGTACCAAAAACATATAGAATTGTTAATGAAATAGGCGAGATGGTTTTTGATGATGATGAATTCAAAATATATAAGATAAATCTCGGTCATGTCAAAGGAAATATGTTTAAATTCGAAAAAGTAAGAGTTTAACACGCATGAAAAATAGAGGTGATTAAAATGAGTATATCAACCCGTATGATTGATAATCCAGTTATATATTTTTCAGTCACAGCCATTTTTACAGCAGTTGTTGCTGTAGTTACAATGTTTTTCATAATCCCAATACCTGCAACAAACGGATATTTCAATCTTGGAGATACAATGGTAATGCTGGCAGGATTTCTCTTGGGACCACTTGGAGGAGCAATTGCAGGTGCTGTAGGCTCAACAATAAGTGATATGTTTTTAGCACCAATATATGCACCAGCAACCTTTATTATAAAAGGACTCGAAGGATTTATCGTAGGATATATAGCAAACCCAAAGAAAATTTACAAAAAGTTTCAGGCACGCGATGTTATAGCAACTGCGATCGCAGGAACAGAAATGGTCTTAGGATATTTCATTTACGAGATAATATTATATGGCATTGCACCAGCACTAGTAGAAATTCCTATGAATATCATGCAAGCCGTAATTGCAATAATAGTCGCAATAGCTTCAATTACAACGTTAAGAGTGAGCTTGGGAGATCTTCTTCAGAGCGATAATACAGAATAAGCCCTCAGCTCCAAAATAGTTTTTCTATTATTTTTTGTGATGAAAATTCTGTTTTTCTAATTAGCCAATGAAATATCAAGAGAACCCCAAGAAAGATATGAGCAAGCGATAATATATATAACATATCTAGAATGGTTCCAGAGCGTAAAAGGAAAAATCCACTAGACTCAAAAATAGCTGAAAACATATCTAATACTACATTTATCAACAAACCAATATCGATCATAAGCCAAGAAAATCCAATATCATATTCTCTGAGCTTTATGACTGTAGAAACAAAGATAATTCCAACAATTGTACAATTAAGTATTTGAGACAAAATATTGATGAATGCTAATGCTGCGTGTGGTCCATTAATTAATGGCAGATATTTAAGGAAAATCGGATAAATAACAGAAATAAATCCTAAAATCATAAATGTAATCATAATCGTATCTTCAAGAT